>WFTL01000123.1 GCA_015485495.1 Planctomycetaceae bacterium | reverse complement strand
TCCACGGCGATTCCCGCTCCCGCATTGCCGCTGAACGTATTGCCCAGCGTGTCGACGGGACCGCCGATCGTGAAATCTCCCGTACTGGCATCTTCCCCAAAGATACACAGCCCAAGGACACCGTTGTCGCTCATCGTGTTGGACACGATGCCTTCATCAAGAAGTCCGTTGCCGTTGACGTCCTCCCCGGCATCCAGAATGCCATTGCCGTTCAGATCTTCCGTAACGGCCGCAAACGTTCCTCCGGCCCGAAAGCGAAGGAAGGCTCCGTTTTCCAGGTTCTGATTGAACGTGTTACTCCGCAGACTGTACAGGTTGTACGTTCCGCCGTTGGCATCCGCGATGAATCCATTGAACGTGTTGTCCGTCGCCGTGTTCCGTTCCACAACGGCATTGATGGTCGAACCGGCTTCCGATGTCATCACGATTCCGTCGCCGTTGCCGGTCGTCGTGTTGTCCGTGATCCCGGTGGCCACGGGCATCGATCCCAGAGCGGTTCCCACAGCCGCCGGATTGTCCGCATTGATGGTCGAACCGGCCGTAGCCGTCACATTGATACCGGCCGTGGCATTGTTCATCGCTGTGTTGCCGGAGATGCGCAGATCCGTCACGCTGGCTGCACCGCCGCGCGTCACCACGTTCAGACCGATGGTGGAGATTCCGGCCAGACCATCGAACGTGTTCATGTCGAACAGCAGCTGGTCTTCCGCAGTCTGGATGTCGGCTCCGATGACATAGTTCGTGAATTCGTTCATCGTCAGCTCAACACCTTCTACCCCGGTCCCGGCAATCCCGTTTCCGAAGTCGGTGCCCAGCGAATTGGACGCGCTGATGCGAAGACCGTTGATGCGGTTCCAGTCCGCCAGAGTGATCACTGCGTCTCCGGCAGTGATCGTCGGATCGGAAATGAGCGGTCCCAGACCGCTGGCGGTGGGAATGGCCGGAATCACGAAATCGCCGCTGGCGTCTGAAAACAGCGTGAAATCCTTGTGGGACGAAAACACGGCCTGCTCATCGAACAGCGTCAGACCGCCGGCCACTTCCAGATTGGTTCCCGTATCATCCGATCGCGGTGTGATCCGAATGGCATCCACGGTGGGCGCATTCGCAGCAGCGGCCTGAGCCAGAGTCATGTAGGGTGATTCGATCGTCCCGGTTCCCGCCGTCGTTGCATTGGGATCGACATACAGAAGGAACCAGGGCTGACCGGTCTTGGCGTTGACCACCGGCTGGATGCCTGTGACCGTTTCAACCTGCTTGTGAATCGTGTTCGTCCGCCGAACCGGATCCACCAGGCGTTCCCGAACTGTGCGAGGCCGCAGGATGCGTTTCTGGCGGGAATGCGGAATCGTGTAGGCGATGCTGACCCAGCTGTTGGATCCGAACGCTTCATCGTTCGTGTAGTATGCGTTGACCTGCAGAGATTCCGTGGCCAGCACCTGGACTTCTGCTGAGATCCCGAGAGCTTCCTGAGCTCCGAAATCACTGGCCAGATAGTACGTTCCCACGTAACCGTTGATTCCGCGCCGCCCCAGCCAGGGCAGCGGACCGCCGATTTTGGCGTCGGCCCCCGAATAGGCGTTTTCTCGGGTGTCGATGAACGACTGCACGACATTGTTGCCGCGCAGGGTCAGATTCGGCAGCACTGTCCGGTTGCTGAGGACGGTGTCGCTTCCGGTCACCAGATAGCCGTTGGCGATGAAATCGATGTACCGCCCCAGATTCTCGAACCCGGCTCCCACCCGCGTGTAATCGCCCAGAGCGCCCGTGGCATCGGTGTCTCCGAAAACATTGATGCCCCAGATGCGATTGCGTGCTTCGTCATAATGCCGAAACACGGCCCCGAAGTTGTACAGGTCGTTGCCACGATTGGTGATGGACGCCGCAACGTCGATGTTGAGCACGGTCGTGTCGGGAACCAGGTGATTCGGCAGGCGCAGGTTGAAGCGTGTGAATGGGTCGCGCATCCCCAGGCTGCTGTCGATGTTCTGCAGAAAGGTCACCTGCGGTCCGATCAGCGGCTGCCCGCTGAAGACCGGACCTGTGACCAGTGGTTCCGTGACCCCCGCACTGCGCTGCACGTACTGCTGCGCATTGACGACCGTCCCGCCGGCCGGACCCGCCGGCGCACCGGGTCCGCCCATCTGAAACTGCCCGGCCGGCGCGTTCTGAACGCCGCTTTGCTGTCCGGAAAGATTCGGATCCGGCGTCGGTACCGGAGGATCTGCCGCCTGCGTCGCCGAACTGCCGTCCGGAGCAGCCGCCATGCGAAACACGCCCGGCTGTTCGCCCACGGAAACGTTGGCTGCAGCGACCAGAGCAATGCAGCTGGCTGTCAGGCAGAATGACGCGAAAGTTCGTGTCGTATTCATCGGTGATTCCGATCGATCCGTAATGACAGTCTGTACCGGACGTAACGAGACGCGCGGTTATCCTGTTCGATCGGAACACCCGGCCTGGCGGGTTGAGTCAAAATATGCGGGTTGTGACGATCGGTCCGATTTCTCCGGTCGCGAAAAACGGCAGCAAGTCGTGTGAAAATCGCTGGTTACGCCCATCGATGGCAGATTCTCTTCATGTCCTGCCGTCACCACAGCCGTGAGAGCCTGCCGGTTGCCGCCCGGTTCCGGCAGATTCCGCCGACGCAGACCATCACATCCACCCGAATCAAACCGGCAGAATCGGCCGCCGGCCACGCGCAGAAACAAAAAGCCCCGCACAGCAGGAACCGTGCGGGGCCTGGCATCAGCAGCCGATTCGGCCGGATCTCAGGAATACAGCTTCCAGCCGTCCCGATACTCACGATGGACGAACTGATTCACATCCACACTCAGTTCAGACACATTCGTGGCCTTCAGATTCTTCGCATCCCACTGAATGCGTTCGCCTTCTTTCACTCGAAGAGCCAGATTGCCGATCAGAATGGTCTCCGTCAGGCGACCGGCGTAACCGAAGTTCGACATGGTCCCCGGTTTGTGCTCACCGGTGATGGAATGCACGAACTCCCATTTCTGGCGTTCATCGCCGCCCCCTCGGAACGGAATCCGCGGCAGACTCGGCTCCGGAGGTTCGTGATCGACGAAGCGTTCTTTCGGCAGCAGATGGTAACGGGATCCGTAATCGTCTGCGGAAAACAGGTATCCCTTCGTTCCCACCGCCAGCATGCCGCTTGTCTTCCTTCCTCCCTGGCGCTGCTCAGCGATCCGCTTCTGAAAACTTTCCGGAAGCTGCGACGTGAGGTCTTCGGACGGCAGTTCGCCGCCGTCGTACCAGTGGAGTTCACAGGGGACCAGGCCGTTCCGTTCCGGAAACTCGAACATCAGATGACTGCTGGCCGGGAACGTTTCGTTCTCGTACAGTCCGGGATTTCTCACGGCTGTCACAGCCACCGGATCGAACAGCTGCAGCGCCATCACCGGCAGATTCGTCGTGTGGCACGCCATGTCGCCAAGAGCTCCCGTGCCGAAATCCACCCAGCCGCGCCACTTGAACGGATGGTAAACGCCCTTCTTGTAGGGCCGCATCGGTGCCGGACCGATCCAGGCATCCCAGTTGACACTGTCGGGAACAGGATCTTCTCCGGCCGGACGCCCCACAGCCTGCGGCCACACCGGCCGGTTCGTCCACACATGAACCGACGTGACATCGCCAATCACGCCGCTGCGGAGAACTTCCACGGCTTCGCGGAACCCGTCACCTGAAGTTCCCTGGTTGCCCATCTGCGTCACCACGCCCTTTGCGGCTGCCAGTTCCCGCAGATGACGCGCTTCCCGAATCGACCAGGTCAGCGGTTTCTGGCAGTAGACGTGCTTGCCAAGACTCATGGCCAGTGATGCGGCCGTGGCATGCGTGTGATCCGCAGTACTCACGGTGACAATGTCGACCTTGTCCCCCAGAGCATCCAGCATCTCCCGGAAATCGGTCCACGACTGAGCGTCCGGGAACTCACGGTTCTTCTTTTTCAGAGTTCCCCGATCCACATCACAAATACCGACAATCGACACTCCCAGACCGGCAATGTGACTGGAATCGCTGTTGCCTTTGCCGCCCACCCCCACACAGGCGGCGGCCAGACCTTCCAGAGCCGATCGGGCTTTGACCTGCGTCTGCCCGCCCAGCCAGAAAGCCGTACCAACTGCCGCGGACTGGCCGATGAAACGACGACGAGTAGTGCTCAGTGCCATGAGAAAATCACCTTTGACTGTCTTCGAAGTTTGGAGGAAGGAGGCCGGCAAAACGGGAACTCAGAGGGGAATGGGTGAGAAACCGAATCCGCGGTGACGCAGCCCTGAGAAATTCACCCCAGTTTGCCAAAAACACAGGCTCCACGATAACAACGATGTCACAAAGAGCAAACAATCCTGTCGTTTCCAGGCTGTCTCCGGCATGATTCTCCGTCATGCAGACAGCCTTTCCCGCTGAAAATCCGCCATCGCACACACTCATCTACCGGCCGTTTTTCCGAGTCTGCCCATGAAGTTCCCTGTGTTTCATACGTCGCTGCTCTGCCCGCATCTCCCTGGTCCCCTGGCCGCGACGATCCTGATGAGCATCGTCCTGGCAGCTTCCGGCTGCCGGGATTCCCGCCATGTGGAAGAAGGAACCGACTCCGGTCCTCCGGCTGCCGCAGACTCCGCGGAATCTCTTCCGAAAGACGATCCGGCGGCCGTGGAAGCTCTCACAGCAGCCGGATTCAAACTGGTCCGAAACGAAGCCGGAAATGTGACCGCCGTGTCCATGGCCTTCCGGGAAGATCCGACCGAACTTCTGGGTCACCTGCGCGGCCTGCCGGCTCTGGAATCGATCCAGTTCACCGGCCCGGCCCTGACGGATGCCGGACTGGACGTCCTGGCCGATCTGCCGCGTCTGCGACGCGTCAACCTGGCCGATTCCCGGGCATCCGACGGCGCCCTCAAAGCCTGTTCCGGACTGAAAAATCTCGAAGTCCTGCAGCTCCGACGGGCAGCCGTGTCGGATGACGGACTCGCGTATCTGAAAGAACTTCCCCGCCTGCGGGCACTGGACGTCCGCAACACCCGGATTACCGACGCCGGACTGCAGCACCTGGCCGCCATCCCCTCACTGGTGGACGTCCAGTTCGAAAAATGCGACATCACCGATGCCGGAATCGAAGCCATCAAAAAACTGCCTCTGAAATCGATCAATGTCAACTTCTGCACATCGATTTCCGATGCCACCCTGGCTGTCCTGGGAACAATGACCGACCTGCGATCCATTCAGCTTGCAGAAACAGCCGTCACAGACAAAGGCATGGCCGCCCTGAAGAACCTGACGAAACTGAAACGACTGCGGCTGACCGGCGCAGACGTGACTCACGAAGGATTCGCTCATCTCCGCGGACTGACAGCTCTGGAACGCCTGGAACTGCGCGGCACATCCCTGGATCCGGAGGGGCTGGAGATTCTCGCCGGTCTGCCGGAACTGACTTATCTGGACATCAGCGAATGCCGCCTCCTGGGTCCTCCGGACTTCGCACCTCTGGCCCGCATGAAAAAACTCCGCGTTCTGATCTGCTGGGAAACGGACCTGGACGATTCCGTGTTCGTCACCCTCGATCAGCTCACCGATCTGGAAGAACTGAATCTCAAGGCAACATCCATCACAGATGAGTCCGTGGAAACTCTGCTGAAATTCACCCGACTGAAGAAACTGAACCTTGCCGGAACCCTGCTCACGGACGAAGGCTTTGCCCGGCTGTCTGAGCTGCCGGCTCTGACATGGCTGAATGTCGCCAACACGAGCATCGGATTCGATGTGATCGACGAACTGAAGGCCGCCCGTCCGGAACTGGAAGTGCAGGAGTACGAATAAGTGGAACACCGTTCCGACAGACCAGGAAGCGCTGCGGAATTCACCCGGGCCCGGCAGTGGATTCCTGGAGGCGTCAACAGTCCGGCCCGGGCTTTCGGTGCCGTCGGCGGGACGCCGGTGTTCATCGCTTCAGGCAGCGGCCCGTTCATCACTGATATCGACGGATACCAGTACATTGATTACGTCGGATCCTGGGGCCCCCACATCCTGGGACATCGCCATCCGCAGGTGATGCAGGCGATCGCCGATGCCTGTCAGCATGGAACCAGTTTCGGTGCACCCACCGTGGCCGAAACGGAACTGGCGGAACTGGTCTGCCGCATCGTGCCAGGCATCGAGCGGGTCCGGATGGTGAATTCAGGAACAGAAGCCACCATGTCGGCCATTCGCCTGGCTCGAGGATTCACGGGGCGCGACCGCATTGTCAAATTCGCCGGGTGTTATCACGGACATGTCGACAGCCTGCTGGTTCAGGCCGGCAGCGGTGCCCTCACCCTGGGAACGCCCTCCAGTCCCGGCGTTCCCGCCGGATGCACGTCCGACACACTCGTGCTTCCTTTCAACGATGTTTCCGCGATCGATCAGGCCTTCGCGGAACATGGTGCCTCCCTGGCAGCCGTCATTCTCGAACCCATCTGCGGCAACATGGGATGTGTGCTGCCGAACGACGATTTTCTCCGGACGCTTCGGCAGCGCTGTTCCGAAAACGGCACCGTCCTCATCTTCGATGAAGTCATGACCGGGTTTCGAGTTGCCCTGGGCGGCGCCCAGGAGCGGCTGAACATCACACCCGACCTGACCACTCTGGGAAAGATCATCGGCGGCGGCCTGCCGGTGGGAGCTTACGGAGGCCGCGCGGAAATCATGGACTGTGTGTCGCCGGCCGGCCCTGTTTATCAGGCCGGCACGCTGTCGGGAAATCCGCTGGCCATGGCCAGCGGTCTGGCCGTTCTCCGGACGCTGCAGCAGGAATCTCCCTGGGACCGTCTCGAAAAACATGCGGGCCTGCTGGAAGCCGGCCTTCAGGATGCTGCCGATCAGGCCGGAATTCCCGCATGCATCAACCGCGCCGGCAGCATGCTGACGCTGTTCTTCACCAGCGGTCCGGTGACCGATCTGGACACAGCCACTCAGGCTGATACAGAACGCTTCGCCCGCTGGTTTCACGGCATGCTCCGCCACGGCATCTACCTCCCCTGCAGCCAGTTCGAAGCGCTGTTCGTATCCGCAGCCCATACAGAAGACCACATCCGCGAAACCGTCGCGGCTGCTCAGGTCGTCCTGAAGGAGCTGTGCTGAGCCGGGATGGAGCTGAGTCCGGATGGATCAGTCCGGAGGATTGCATCGGTCCTTCGTGTCGTGCAGCTCCGGTCCTGAGACAACGGTCCGTTCGACCGTGTGGCAAACAGGCAACAGCGCGGCGTGTTGCGTCTGCCCGGCATATCTGAACACCGGGAAACGACCGTTTCCCGAAGGAAACCGGCGTGACCGGTGCTTTCCCGACCTAGTGTAGTCTCAGCCGCTCCCTTCGGATTCTGAAACCGATGCACTGAGACTGCATGTGCCATGACGTCCACGACGGCAACTGTTTCCCGGACACTGCCCTCGCCTGATTCCGCCGGCCGGAACAGCGATCCCGGGCAGATCGTGCGCGACTATCCGTATGAACTGCCGGATGTAAAGTGGCTGACGCGGCTGAACCTCACCGAACCGCGGGAAAACCTCACCAGCCTGCCGCTGTCCGTCCGCATCGGAAAGCGGGCTTTCGATATCGTGGCTGCATCCTGCATGCTCATCGGACTCAGCCCCCTGCTGCTGCTCACCTGGATCGCTGTCCGCGTGACGTCTCCCGGACCGGCCATCTATTCTCAGACCCGGGTGGGCCTGAATCGACGGCGCCGCCGGCCACAGGATCGCCGCCGACACTCCACGCAGAACAGCACCGACGAACGTCGTGGCACCCTGCCGGACCGCCGAAAACAGTCCGGTTACGGACGCCCGTTCACCATCTATAAATTCCGCACGATGCGCATGGATGCGGAAATCCATGGAGCACAGTTCGCCAGAGACAACGACCCGCGCATCACCCCCCTGGGCCGATTTCTGCGGCGTACCCGTATCGATGAACTGCCCCAGCTCTGGAACATTCTCCGCGGCGACATGTCTCTGGTCGGACCGCGTCCGGAACGCCCCGAATTCATCCGTGAGCTGTCGGAAGAGATCCCCGGCTACCTCGACCGTCTGGGCCTCAAACCAGGACTCACCGGCATCGCCCAGGTCCTCAACGGATACGACAGCGACATTGACGGATTTCGCCGCAAAGTCGGTTACGACCTGCTGTACCTGCAGAACTGCTGCCTGCGGAACGACCTGAAGATCCTTCTGCGAACGGTTCGTGTCGTGATCACAGGAGAAGGAGCCCGCTGAACGCTGTTCCGGCAGCCGTCCGTCAGTCCGCCGTCTGTTGTCAGCGACAGCCACCTTCGCCCGCCACGCCTACCGGCCGCCCGTCAGCTTCGGCACCGCGAACACCGTTCGTCAGCCGTTCCTGGCTCCATCCCGGTATCGCTGCAGCCACCGAGCTGTCCAGACCTGCGGGATGCCGATGGGAGCAACGTGCAGTTCTCCGATGCACCGCCGGGCATCCGGATTCCGGAATGCGGCCTTTTCTCCGACAAACGTCACTGTCACGTCCGCCGTCACGCACCCGCTGCCGGCCGTTCCGGTATCGCAGTCGAGCCCCGACGGCACATCGATGGCCAGCACCCGTGCTGCCGACGCATTGATGGCCGCCGCCCAGCCGTCAAAAGGAGCCCGCAGTCCTCCCCGCACTCCGGTGCCCAGAAGCGCATCGACGATCCAGTCGGCATCCGTCAGAGATTCCAGAAGCGTTTCCGGACGGCCGTCTGCAGCAGATGCCACCGACAGCCCCGCGCGCTCCAGGTACTGCAGATTGGCAGCCGCATCCGGAGACAGACGGCGCCCGCCTGTCACCAGAAACACATCCGTCTCCAGGCCTTCAGCAGCCAGTTGCCGAGCCAGTGCCAGACCGTCACCGCCGTTGTTGCCGGGACCGCAGACAATCACGATACGGCCGCCGCAGCCCGCGGATTTCAGGACTTCAGCCGCTCCCCGTGCGGCGTTTTCCATGAGCAGCAGGCCGGGAATCCCAAGTTCCTGCATCGCCGCCTGATCGATGGCCCGCACTTCGTCACGGCTGAGCACGAATGAGGAATCGGACTGTCGGGACATCCCGCATCTCCTGAAAAACTGCGGAACCCTCCGCGAACCTGCGGAAGGAAAACGGCGACGAAACACACCAGGATGGTTAGAATTTCTCCACACCCTGTTTCCTGTCATTTCAGTCTGGCCCTCCCGCCGCGGGATTCAACCATCCGGACACACGCACTTGCTCGACACGTACAACGATCGCTGGGCTCTGGTGACAGGCGCTTCCTCCGGAATCGGCCGGGAGTTTGCGGAACGCCTGGCCGGACGCGGAATGCATCTGATCCTGGCCGCACGCCGCACCGAACTCATGAAGGAACTGGCGCAGGAACTGCTCACGCGTCACGGAACAACCAGTCACCTGGTGACGATCGACCTGGCGCGACCGGAATCGGGGCGGCGCCTGTACGAAGAAGTCTGCCGACTGGGAGTCGATGTCGAACTTCTTGTCAACAATGCGGGCGTGGGACTGATCGGTGATATCGAAACGACAGATCCCGATGAAGTCCGACGCATGCTGACACTGAACATCGTGACACTGACAGACCTCACCTACCGCATCCTCCCGGGAATGCTCCAGCGCGGGCACGGGGCGATCATCAATCTGTCATCGGTGGCCGCATTTCAGCCGGTCGCCTTCATGGGTGCGTACGCAGCCAGCAAGTCGTACATTCTGCACTTCAGCGAAGCTCTCTGGGCCGAAGCCCGCAGCCGTGGAGTCACCATTCTGGGACTGTGTCCGGGAGTGACGGAGACGGAATTTTTCACACGAGCCCGCGCTCCCGGATGGCTGGAAAAACATTCGGCCCAGCCGCCATCCCGAGTCGTCCGTAAGGCGCTCAAAGCTCTGGAACGCCGCCAGCAGTACCTGGTGACCGGCTGGAAGGATTACCTGATCACGATTCTCGTACGTCTGACCACCCGACGCACCGCCGTCAATGAATCCAAACGCTATTTTCGTCCGGGCAAGCGTCTGCCAAACCCGGCTGCCGACAGCCATTCCACGACGGAAGACGATCCGCCGAATCCCGCGACAGCACCCGACAGCCAGGCACCAGACCGGCCAGCCACCGATTCCTGACAGAGTCCGTTCCAGACTGTTCGGGACATCGGCCCTCCCCGACACGGCCGCCTACCAGCGGAACAGTCCGGTCCCCCAGGTCAGTCCTGCGCCGAATCCGCACATCAGCACCAGATCGCCCCGATGAATCCGGCCGGCCGCATCGGCTTCCGCAAGGACCAGCGGGATGGAAGCGGCCGAAGTGTTCCCCACACGATCCACATTGTTCATCACGCGATCCGGGTCGATTCCCAGTTCCCGCACCGCGTGATCGATGATGCGAATGTTCGCCTGGTGCAGAACGAACAGATCGATGTCCTGCAGCGACACATCGGATTCCTCAACCACCTGACGGACCGAATCCACAATCGTCTGCACGGCCCATTTGTAAACGCGCCGGCCGTCCATCTGCAGATGATGTTTTCCTTCAGCAATCGCCTCGGGAGTCGGCGGGATGCGGCTGCCACCTGCCGGACAGTACAGCGTGTGCGCCAGACTGCCGTCCGCACCGAGCTGATATCCGACCAGTCCCTGCTGCGGTTCGCCGCGCTGCAGCAGCACAGCACCTGCTCCGTCGCCGAACAGCGGAGCCGTCTGACGGTCCGCCGGATCGCAGCAGCTGCTGACGATATCCGCCCCGATGACCAGAGCCTGCTGCGCATTGCCGGTCGCCACGAACTGTCCGGCTGTTGCCAGGGCATACATGAAGCCCGAACAGGCGGCCTGCACGTCGAAGGCCGGAGCCCTGCTGCCCAGACCCGCCTGAACCAGGCAGGCCGATGCCACCGCACGATGGTCGGGAGTGAATGTTCCCACAACAATCAGATCAATATCCGAAACGCTCACGCCGGCACGGCCAATGGCGTTTTCAGCAGCACGCAGAGCCAGATCCGCGGTCGATTCTCCTGGAGCCACCCGGCGGCGCTCCCGGATTCCCGTGCGCTGCTCGATCCAGTCCGGATCCATGCCGTACTCGCGATGCAGATCAGCATTCGTGATGACCTGCTCCGGAAGCGACGAACCAACCGCCGAAATGCCAATGCCCAGAAGCTGCCGCGTGCGCTGCGGCTGACCGCAGCGAACAGAACGCTGTCCGGCTGCATCGGAAGACGCCGGGGCTGCCGTCCCCTGCGATGCCAGGACCCGCTGAATCAGATGAGGATCGACCTCGGCTGCAGGCAGGTCGACCGGCGGGATCGTCCGCGAATTCATGTCGAGTCCATTCTGATGAGCAGCACACGGCGAACAAAGATCGCTTCATGCCGCAGAGCGGAAGAATTCTCCTGCCACTGATGAACCGGCCCGTCAATGGCACCGGTTTCTGTATTTATCGAAAGTCGATTCTATCAGCATCCAGTTTCTTTGGAAACCTCACACCATCCGCTGTAACCGTTCCAGTCCTCCCCTGTAGCCTCACCCGATGGGTCAATCCCGCACAGTGTGCGTCTGCATGGCGCCTGTTCCTGTTTATCAGGAATCCCACGGAAGCAGCCATCGGGACAACGCCCGGACCGCGCCCTGCTCACTCCCCCGACCTCGTGTTCTCAGAAACGGATCGGGCCGGAATGTCCTGGCAGCGCTGAATTGTCGCTCCCAGCCGATTCAGTTTTTCTTCCAGCCGCACATATCCCCGGTCCAGATGATAAATCCGGCGAATCTGCGAATCGCCTTCGGCTGACACAGCCGCCAGCAGCAGAGCCGCACTGGCACGCAGATCCGACGCCATCAAAGGAGCCCCCGACAGATGCGGGACCCCTTCGATCACCGCACTGTTACCCGCACGACGAATTCTCGCTCCCATGCGAATCAGCTCGGAGACATGCATGAATCGTTCAGGAAACACGCGATCTGTGACCACACTGGTTCCCGGCACGGTCGTCAGCAGCGCCGTGAACTGAGCCTGCGTATCCGTGGGAATCCCCGGATAAGGCGATGTGACCAGATTCACCGGACGCAGTCTCCCGTGACGGGCATCCACGGTCAGTCCGTCGTCGCCTGCAAAGCAGTCAACCCCCATATCGGCCAGACGACTGAGAACAGCATCCATCTGCGAAACCGGCGCATTGTCAATGCGGATGCGGCTTCGAGTCAGCGCCGCGCTGACAGCCAGAGTCGCCGCTTCGATCCGGTCCGGTCCGATGTCGACATCTGCCGTGGCCAGTCTTTCAACACCGTCAACGGTGACGATCGGCGACCCCAGACCGCCGATTTTCGCACCGCAGTCGTTCAGGAACCGGCCTAGGCAGACCACTTCCGGTTCCTGGGCGGCTCCCAGAATCACGGTTTCGCCGCGCGCAGCCACCGCGGCCGACATCACGTTGCAGGTGGCCGTGACGCTGCTGCCCTGAGGCCCCGTCAGATCGATCCGGGCACCGGTCAGCGTGCCGGCTTCGGCCACCACATAGCCGCTACAGATGCGAATGTCGGCTCCCAGAGCTGCCAGGCCGCGCAGATGCAGGTCGATCGGCCGATGACCGATGTTGCATCCACCAGGCAGGGACACCTGAGCGGTTCCGCAGCGGGCCAGCAGCGGGCCCAGAACACACACGCCGGCCCGCATCCGCCGCACCAGATCGTACTCAGCGACAATCCCTGATGCCGGACGCGGATCAATGACCATCTGACTGCCGGATCTGATGACATCTGCCCCCAGACTGCGCAGCAGACGGGCCATGGTGTCCACATCAGCCAGCGCCGGGACTCCGCGGAGCCGAACCGGGCCGTCCGTCAGCAGCGTGGCCGCCATGATGGGCAGTGTGGCGTTCTTGGAACCATCAACGCTGACCGCTCCCGACAGAGGACGTCCTCCCTGTACGACCAGCATGTCCATCCGTGAACTCCTGTGCCTTTCCCTCGTTTCACCACCGATGATCGCGCGTTTCGAACGGAAACTCATCGAAGCCGGCGGACGCCAGTTCCTCCGCGGCCACCTGTTCCTGCCTCTTCAGCAGCAGGACGACCAGAATCACCAGCAGAAGCAGCCCGATGCCCAGAAACACAAGACCCGTTGCGTACAGAATGTACGTCGAAAACCAGGCCCCCGGCATGAGAACAGCCTCCCCCGGGTCATCCGGCGAATAAAAAACGGTCACGTCCATTCCCGGCGGAAAGGATCCGACCAGGGCCATCATTTCCGACCGATCGCTGGTGGAATAACTACCGCCGAACCAGACACGACCTGAGACGTATTCACGGTCTTCCACCTGGTAACGGTACACGATATCCGCACTGTACATCCGTGTGCCGTCACTCATCGATTCTCTGAGTTCCGAATTCATGATGCGTCCGACCGTCTGAGGCCAGTGTTCACTGGCCCGTGCCCGATCCACCAGCGGTTTTCCCCACAGCAGCCCGATGCCTCCCCCCACACCCAGGAAGGTTGCGGCCAGAACGAACAGAACCAGCGACGGGACCGAAAACAGTTTCATCACGAATCTCCGGAATTCTCCCGCGGAACCCGAGACACCTTCGTGCGTTCCCGATCCGTCCGGTCCCACAGTTCCTGCAGACACGTGAAAACGTCTCCCAGCGACGCGCGCACACAGAGCGATGCCAGAGCATCCAGCGGCGTTGGATCCCGATTGATGATCACCAGACGGGCTCCGGCCTGAGCGGCTGCACGCGGCAGAGACGCCGCCGGTTCCACCACCAGAGACGAACCCAGAGCCAGAAACAGTCGACAGCCCACCGACCATTCCATGGCCGTCTGCAGAACATCAGCCGGAAGCGACTGGCCGAAGGACACCGTGGCATGTTTCAGCCTGCCTCCGCACTGCGGACATTCGGGAACCTGTCCGGTTTCCAGAAACCGTTCCACCCAGGGATCCGCCGCATCCCGCCACGAACAGTCCAGACACACGATCTCCCGTGCCGTTCCATGCAGTTCCAGAACGCGGCGGCTGCCGGCTTCCTGATGCAGCCCATCGATATTCTGGGTGATGACACCAGGCAGCAGTCCGTCCGTCTCCAGCCGCGCCAGCATCCGGTGCGTCACATTGGGACGCGCGCTGCGGAATTCACGATGAGCTTCCGCTTTCTGCCTCCAGTATTCGTGCCGTGCATCAGCCGATGCGCAGAATTCGTCGAAATACACCGTCCGATACCGCGACCAGACACCGCCGGGCGACCGGAAATCGGGAATTCCGCTTTCCGTGCTGATTCCGGCTCCGGTGAATGCACAGACGCGGTCCGTTTCCTTCAGCCACCGGCAGATCTGTCCGGCAGCTTCCGCCACGTCATCACTCCCTGCCACGGTCGCTCTCCTCGCTGAATATGGCTGCCGTGACCATCACTTCGGGCCGTTCACAGCGAAATCCAGAATGCGGACGGCAGATCCCCGTTCGGGGCGCGGGGGAGCCGCAACCCGGATCTCCAGCCGATGCCGCCCGGACGACAGTCCGACCCCGAACAGAACAACGCGGGGATAATGCAGGTCCCGGCTCCACCGATGCAGCAGATCCCTGCTTTCCCAGGGACCATCGTCCATGCGGAATTCAAGCACGGCGGCATCCGGTCCCGCCAGCACCCAGGCTCCGACCGCCGTCCCGATGAAATCCAGAGACAACAATGCTCCGGGAGACACGGTCGACAGAAGCGGTCTCCGGCGGAAACGATCACGGCAGCGGCCGGGCAGCATGTCCCAGTCCGGTGCTCCCCGCTGCCAGTTCCCCTGAGTGGTCACGTCGGCTGCCGCTGCAGGAATCAGCCGCCCCGACCAGAAGGAATCTGCACGTATCGGAGACGGCAGTTCGGCCGATTCCCGCCGGCGCAGCGGACGGCCGATCCGCATTCCCGCCGTCAGCAGCCGGCCTGTCAGGCGGGCTGCCAGCTGCTGTCCGGGCCGGTGAGGATGCGTGCCGCCGTACTGCTCCCACGTCAGTTCTCCGCGGTCGATGGCATCAGCAGCGAAACCGGCCACACTGACCGAAGGAATCCCATAGTGTTCGGCCACTCGTTCGTGCTCCCGAATCACTTTCGGCTGCCTGCCGGCCCGAAACGTACGGAGCATCGAATCGTTGGGAAAATGAAGCAGAACGATGTCCGTTTCCGGATCGGTCAGCAAAGCGTGCCGCACAATCCCTTCCACACCCCGAACACAGTCGTCCGAACCGTGACCGGCGTCCTGATCGTCATTCACCGCGAAGTCCACGAACAGCAGATCCACCGGCCCGTCTCTGAACACATCCCGCTCCAGACGAAACGCGCCGGCGTGAGAACACGTGGAGGCGATTCCCGCATTGACGAATTCGAACTGCGTCTGCGGAAAGTGCTCCGTCAGCCAGGTCTCCACCAGCGGGCGATAACCATCCATTTCCGTGATCGATCCTCCAAGAAAGGCGACTCGACCGCGACCGGTCGTTTCGAAGGCGCGACGCGATGCATCCAGACCACGGCGAATCTTCAGGTGACGGTCGTCATGTACCGGATCCGATTGTTCTGCCGTCGCCCCGGCCATCCATCCCAGGTCACCAAGAAACCGATCCAGTTCTTCCAGAGTGCGGTCGTACCAGGACTGAGACGGCTGCGTCCCGTCCCGCCCGGAACGCCGGCGGTTGAAAAATCCGTGAGCAGCCCCCTCATAACCGACCAGGCGAATGTCGTTTCCGGCAGCCCGGCTCCGCCGCACAAACTCCTCCACGAACTCGTACGGAACAACACGGTCTTTCCGACCATGCAGAATCAGCGTGGGCGGCAGCCCCGGCCTGATCTGGTGCATGGGAGAAATCCGCCGCGGATCCGTCCCCGTCCTGCGCCCGATTTCTTCGAGACTCCGTTTCCACCGTTCAGACACCACCAGGCCATCGAGCGGAGCCAGAAGCACGGCCGGATTGAACAGCACCATGGCATTCGGCACGGAACTGATCGACAGATCCTCGCCTGCCGCGTCCAGCCCGCTGACCAGGCCGGTGCAGCAGGCAATGTGTCCTCCGGCAGATCCCCCTGCCGCACAGATCCGATGCGGATCGATCTTCAGTTCGGCAGCATGCTGACGGAACCAGCGGATTGCGGACTTCGCATCTTCCACACAGTCGACAATCCGCGCCTGGTGCCGCCGCGCCACCCGATAATCGCAGACGATTCCCGCCACCCCGCGACGCTGCAGATGCCGACACTGGCCGACGAACTGTGCAGGCGACCCGGTTCGCCAGCCGCCGCCAAAGAAAAACACAACTGCCGGATGCCCCGGTTCAGGTGCCGGCTCCTGCGGCCGAAACACCCAGCCACGCAGACGGATGTCTCCGACCGTTTTGTAAACGACTTCCTGAGCCCCGGCGAATCGCTCCGCTTCCCGGCGTTCCTGCCGGGAAGACTGCGGATGCGCGCCGCCTGCCGACAGGCACCACACGATGGCCAGACAGATCAGTCGCTTCATCCGGGGCGCCCTCCGGCCGAACATCAGAACAACCGCTCGGCTGCCCGATGATACCGCTGCGTCCCGTGGGAACACAACGGAACAGCGCAGACAGCTCCGTCGGATCACGATGCACCTGACGGATCGACCCGGTTATTCGAAAGACCGCGCACACCACCCGGCTGCAGCGGACAGATCCCCGGCATCCTGAGCGGCACCGCCCTACCAGGCAAAATGAGCAAACGCCTTGTTGGCTTCCGCCATGCGGTGGACGTTTTCCCGTTTCGTCATCGCAGCCCCCTCCCGCCGATAGGCCGCCATGAGTTCCTCAGCCAGCGATCTGGCCACCGGACGCCCTTTCCGGCTGCGAACCGCCTCCAGAATCCAGCGAATGGACAGTGTCTGCTGCCGTCGCGGATTCACGGGAGTCGGCACCTGATACGTGGCTCCCCCCACGCGCTTCGATCGGACTTCGATGGCCGGCTTGACGTTTTCGATGGCCGTGACGAACACTTCGAGCGGTTCTTCGTCCGGAATCTGTCGCCGGATCTGATCGAACGCTTCGTAGACCACGCGCGTCGCAATGCTTTTCTTGCCGTCGTGCATCAGGCAGTTGATGAATTTGGACACCAGCAGCGACTGGTAACGCGTGTCCGGTCGGAGCTGCTCGGCACTGGCAGTGAACTTGCGGGGCATGAGTGAATCGATTCAAGCGTTGAAGAACTTATCGAGGACGTTTGTTGCCATAGCGGCTGCGGGCCTGTCGACGATCGCCCACACCCAGTGTGTCCAGCACACCGCGAATGACCTTGTACCGCACCCCCGGCAGGTCACGCACACGACCGCCTCGCACGAGCACGATCGAGTGTTCCTGCAGATTGTGGCCTTCACCGGGAATGTAAGCGGTGACTTCCTTGCCGTTGGACAGCCGAACGCGGGCCACCTTCCGGAGAGCGGAATTCGGTTTCTTCGGCGTCACCGTCTTCACCTGAAGACAGACGCCCCGCTTCTGCGGACAGCCTTCCAGCAGCGGGGTCTTGCTGCGGGCCCGCTTCTGCTTACGAGGCCGACGGACAAGTTGGTTGATGGTGGGCATGCGACCAGAACTTCTGTGCCAGCGGTACCTTCGGCAGCCGGATTCTTCAGACGAACCCGGCCGACCGATCAAAAAAGTGAATCGAGGAATCTACCGGCCGGATGCCGCAGCGTCAACCTGTCCGCCCGGCTTCTCATCCGGTTTCCCGGACAGCTCCGTCGGAACGCCCCTGCCTTCCGGCACCCGGTTTCCATGACGAACGGCCGGCTGTTCACAGATCGTCGGCCGTCAGGTCGGCCAGAGACGGCGGACGGGGCGAATCGTCGTCCGCCTGAGCTCGTCGGGCCGCGATTTCCGTATCGCTGAGCATGTCCTTGCGGGCAGCCAGCATCCGGGCCCGTGCTTCCTCCTGCTCGCGAATCGCATCATCGTGAATGCGAACATGAGCTTCCTGATACATCCGGAACCCGGTCCCGGCCGGGATGAGGTGTCCCAGGATGACATTTTCCTTGAGCCCGACCAGCCGATCCTCACGGCCTGCCAGAGCCGCCTCGGTGAGGACCTTGGTCGTTTCCTGGAAACTGGCGGCAGAAATGAAGCTTTCACTCTGCACGGCCGCTTTCGTAATGCCCAGAAGCTGCGGACTCGCCTTGGCAGGACGCAGCCGTGCATACTTCGCCGGCCTGGCCACCTGAGCATTCACTTCTTCAATTTCCTCCACAGCAACCACATCGCCGACCGCGTACTCGGTGTCGCCAGGATCCGTGATCCGTCCCTTCGATTCGAGCTCTTCATTCACTCGTTTCAGTTCCGTCTTTTCAATCAGAATTCCCGGCAGCAGGTCGGTATCACCCACGTCGTCGATGCGGACTTTCCGCAGCATCTGAGCCACCACGATCTCGATGTGCTTGTCATCGATTTCCACACGCTGCGCCCGATAGACGTTCTGGATCTCGTGAAGCAGATACTGCTGCACTTCTTCCGGACCGCTGACCCGAAGGATGTCGTGCGGCACCAGGGGCCCCCGAACGAGCGCGTCTCCGGCCTTCACGAAATCGCCCTGATGAACCAGAAGCTGCTTCCCATGCGGGATCGCATGTTCCACCTCTGTTCCATCCTGTCCTTTGACCACGACAATCCGCTTGCCCCGTTTCTTTTCAGCCAGCAGTTCGACTTCTCCGTCGATTTCCGCGACAACCGCCGGATCCCGGGGACTGCGTGCTTCAAACAGTTCCGTCACTCGCGGCAGACCGCCGGTGATGTCCTGCGTTCCGGTCGATTCGCGGGGAGTCCGGGCCACGGCCGCTCCGGCCTTGATCTGATCCCCGTCATTCACTTCAATCGCCGCACCTTCCGGCAGATAGTAGAAGTCCAGAATCTGGCCGGCCCCGTCCTCCACGATGACCTGAGGATGCAGTCCGCCGCGATGTTCAGTCACGGTGCGACGGGTGTTGCCGGATGCATCTTTTTCGGTCTTCACCGTCTGACCTTCGACACAGTCGTCCAGCCGCACCCGGCCTCCCACCGTGGCAATGATCGGGATGGAATGCGGGTCCCAGTTGCAAAGCACTTCACCCTTTTTGACTTCCTGATCCTCGACAACCTGCAGCACAGCCCCGTTCGGAACCGTCTGACGTTCCACTTCGCGGCCTTTGCTGTCCACAATGCTGATTTCCCCGTTGCGGCCCAGCACGACTTTCTTGTTGTCTTCGTTGGTCACGCTGCGAATCCGGGCAAACCGAATTCTCCCGGCCCGCTTGGCCAGCAGTTCATTCTGTTCCATGTCCGTCTGGGCCACCCCGCCGATGTGAAAGGTCCGCATCGTCAGCTGTGTTCCCGGTTCCCCGATGCTCTGAGCGGCAATGATGCCGACGGCCAGTCCCCGTTCCACCAGGTCCCCGGTGGACAGGTCCATTCCGTAGCAGAGCTGGCAGATGCCCAGCGGGGCATCGCAGGTCATCGGACTGCGCACCTGAATGCGTTCCAGCCCCATTTCTTCGATGCGCCGGGCCTTTTCCACCGTGATCAGTTCGTCTTCCTTCACAATGATCTCGTCCGTGATCGGATTGACGATGTTCGTCCGGCTCACACGTCCCCGGATCGCGTCGGCCAGACTGACCTCCACGTTTTCACCCCGGTACACGACACCGCGCGTCAGCCCCTTCGTCGTTCCGCAGTCTTCCATGGTCACGACCATGTTCTGGCAGATATCGGCCAGCTTCCGCGTGAGATAACCGCTGTCGGCGGTTTTCAGAGCTGTGTCCGCCAGTCCCTTGCGGGCCCCGTGAGTCGAACTGAAATACTCCAGAACGGTCAGCCCTTCCCGGAAATTCGACTTGATGGGCGTCTCGATGATCTCACCGCTCGGCTTGGCCATCAGCCCCCGCATACCGGCCAGCTGCTGGATCTGACCGATCCCGCCCCGGGCTCCCGAATCCGACATGAGAAACATCGGATTCACATAACGTCCGTCGTCGCGCACGTCGTGCCGCAGCTGATCCATCATGCCCCGGGTGATTTCTTCGCGGGCATGCGTCCAGATATCGAGCACCTTATTGTAGCGTTCCTTGTCCGTGATCCGTCCGCGCTGGAAGTTCTTCATCAGTTTCAGAACTTCCTTTTCCGCATCGCGAATCACTTTTTCCTTGTTCGGCGCCGTTTTCAGATCACTGGCTCCGAACGAAAGACCGCTTTCCGTCGAAACGCGAAACCCGCATTCCTTCATGTCATCCAGAAGCTGGATGGTCCTGCCGCGCCCCAGCTCCAGGTAACAGTCGGACACCACGGCCGCCAGCTGCTTGCTGCCCATGGTCTGGTTGTAGAAGGCCATTCCTTCCGGAAGAATATCGTTGAACATCACCCGTCCCGGCGATGTCGTGACGATGCCCCCCGGGCGATAGGTGTCGCTTCCGTCTCCGATCAGCCGCTGGTCCCTGGGCATTCTCAGACGAATCATGGCGTGGCGTGACAGCCGCCCCTGCTGAAAGGCCATAATGACCTCTTCGGCAGAAGCGAACACCATCCCTTCGCCAGGCTGTCCTTCGCGCATCAGCGTCAGGTAATAGCAGCCCATCACGATGTCCTGGGAGGCACTGATGATGGGCGCCCCGTTGGCCGGGCTGAAGATGTTGTGAGTCGACATCATCAGGGATGTCGCTTCCACCTGGGCTTCGATCGACAGCGGCAGGTGCACGGCCATCTGATCCCCGTCGAAATCCGCATTGAACCCCTTGCACACCAGGGGATGCAGCTTGATGGCATTGCCTTCCACCAGCGTCGGCTCGAACGCCTGAATCCCGATTCGGTGCAGAGTCGGAGCCCGGTTCAGCAGCACAGGATGATTCCGAATGACTTCGTCCAGGATGTCCCAGACATCCTCGTCGCGCCGTTCCAGCATCCGTTTGGCGCTCTTGATCGTGTCCGCATGCCCCAGTTCCTTGAGACGCCGGATGACGAACGGCTGAAACAGTTCCAGAGCGATTTTTTTCGGCAGCCCGCACTGATGCAGCTTCAGTTCCGGCCCCACGACGATCACGCTGCGGGCGGAATAGTCGACGCGCTTGCCGAGCAGGTTTTCGCGGAAACGCCCCTGCTTGCCCTTGATCATGTCTGTCAGAGACTTCAACGGACGGTTCGATGACCCCAGAACCGGGCGTTTGCACCGGTTGTTGTCGAACAGAGCGTCGACCGACTGCTGAAGCATCCGCTTTTCGTTGCGCACAATAACATCCGGCGCATTCAGATCGCACAGTTTCTTCAGCCGGTTGTTGCGATTGATGATGCGGCGATACAGATCATTCAGGTCGCTGGTGGCGAAATTGCCGGATTCCAGCATCACCAGAGGTCGCAGGTCCGGCGGAATCACGGGAATCACTTCCAGCACCATCCACTCGGGCCGGTTGTCACTGTCCCGCAGCGCTTCAATCACTTTCAGACGCTTGATCAGGTCCTTGGTCGTGGCCTGACTTTTCGTCGCAGCCAGTTCGGCACGAAGCTGCTCGGACATTTCCGACAGCTTCATCTTCATCAGCAGCTTCCGAATGGCCTCCGCCCCCATACCGACCTCGAACGCATCGGCTCCGTAGTCTCGCCGCGCCTGCCGCGCTTCCTCTTCGGTCAGCAGCTGACACCGTTCCAGAGGCGTGTCGCCCGGATCGATCACCACGAAGTCCTGGAAATAGATCACCTTTTCCAGAGACGTCGTCTTCATGTTCAGCAGCGCCCCCAGGCGGCTGGGCATGGACTTGAAAAACCAGATGTGCACAACGGGCGCTGCCAGTTCGATGTGCCCCATCCGCTGACGCCGCACGCGGCTGTGCGTCACTTTGACGCCGCAGCGGTCGCAGATCATGCCCTTGTATTTCATGCCGCGGTATTTGCCGCAGGCACATTCCCAGTCCTTCTCCGGACCGAAAATCCGTTCGCAGAACAGCCCGTCCCGCTCCGGCCGATAGGTCCGGTAATTGATGGTTTCCGGCTTCTTGACTTCACCGCAGGACCACTCGCGAATCACCGAAGGACTGGCCAGACAGATCTTCACGGACGCATAGTCGTTGACACGGTCGAACGTGGTTTCAGTCACACTCACGCTGCAAACTCCCTGGTAACCCGATCCGGTTCAGGCGGTCCCGAATGCCGACAGGCCGCCCGCCGTTCCGGTCGATCCCGAATTCCCGTTTTCTGCGTGCCGCACAGGCCTCAGCAGATCCGAATCACCCGATTCAAACGATGAAGGAAATCCGCCACCGGGCAGATTTCAAATAACACAAATCACACGGACAACAGTTTTCCGCCGCGGTCAGGTGCCCGACTTTTCCAGCCACATGTTCAGACACAGACCCCGGATTTCATTCTTCAGAACGTCAAAGCTGGCGGGTGTCCCTGCTTCCAGAGTGTTCTCGCCCTTGACCATCGATTCATAGATCTTCGTACGCCCCTCCACATCATCACTTTTGACCGTCAGCAGCTCCTGCAGAATGTAGGCAGCTCCGTATGCTTCCAGAGCCCACACTTCCATTTCTCCGAACCGCTGACCGCCGAAACGCGCCTTGCCGCCCAGAGGCTGCTGTGTGATGAGCGAATACGGGCCGGTCGCCCGGGCATGCACCTTGTCGTCCACCAGGTGATGCAGTTTGAGCATATAAATCTGCCCCACCGTGGTTTTCTGCTCCATCGGTTCTCCTGTCCGCCCGTCGAACAGCCGCGCCTTGCCGTCTTCCGGAAGTCCGGCTTCCACCAGCGCTTCCCGAACCTCCTCTTCCGTCGCTCCGTCGAAGACCGGACAGATCGCGCGATATCCCATTTTGCCGGCGGCCCAGCCCAGATGCGTTTCCAGAATCTGACCCACATTCATCCGGCTGGGAACGCCCAGCGGGTTGAGAATGATGTCCACCGGCGTGCCATCCTCCAGAAACGGCATATCCTCCACCGGCAGAATCTTGGAAATCACCCCTTTGTTTCCATGCCGTCCGGCCATCTTGTCGCCCACGGAAATCTGGCGACGGGATGCCACGTAGACTTTCACCATCTGCAGCACGCCGCTGGGCAGCTCATCACCCCGCTTCATGCTGTTGACGCGATGATCTTCCGAATCGATCACGTCCTCCACTTCCGGCCAGCGGTCCCGAATGAGCTTCCTGGCAGCCGTCTTCCTGTCCGCACTGCGAATGTCCACCTGCTCGAAATGCGTCGGAAACTGGCGGGCATATTCCGCAACGGCCGCCGCATCCTCGCAGGTCCCCATGTCCTGCCCGTCGGCATCCGTCAGCGGCCGGCCCAGAACGGACTTCATTTCCCGGGCGAATTCCTGAAACTTCTCAGCAATCCGGCTGTCCGCATCCTTCTTCACCCGATTGAGCTCGTCCTCGAAACGCTTCCGCTCGATGTCCGACAGACTCATCCGCCGCGAAAACTTTTCCGTGTGAATCACGATGCCGCCCACTCCGCTGGGAACCTCCAGCGACTCGTTCTTCACATCTTCACCGGCCCGTCCGAAGATCGCATGCAGCAGCTTTTCTTCCGGAGTCAGTTCCGTCTTTGCCTTCGGGGACACCTTGCCGACCAGAATGTCACCGGGAAAGACCCGGGTGCCCACATGGACGATTCCGTCGTCATCCAGATGCCGCAGAGCCTTCTCGCTCACATTGGGAATGTCCCGAGTGAACTCTTCGCGGCCCAGTTTGGTTTCGCGAATCTCCACATCGAATTCATCAATGTGAATCGACGTGTACACGTCGTCTTTCACCAGACGTTCCGACAGGATGATGGCGTCTTCGAAATTGAATCCCTCCCACGACATGAAGGCCACCAGCACGTTGCGTCCCAGAGCCAGTGATCCCTTCCGAGTCGCCGCGCTGTCGCACAGAAGCTGCCCCTTCTTCACCCGCTGCCCGACTTTGACGATCGGTTTCTGATTCAGACAGGTCCGTTCGTTCAGCCTCGTGAACTTGCGCAGCGGATACCTGCGGCCGTCCACTTCCACCACGGTCGCATCGACATACGTCACCCGGCCGCTCTTTTCCGCCCGCACCAGCATCCCGGAATGCTGCGCCACGTGGTCTTCCATCCCGGTTCCCACCACCGGACGCTCCGTGACCAGCAGAGGCACCGCCTGGCGCTGCATGTTGGATCCCATCAGAGCCCGGTTGGCATCATCGTGCTCCAGAAACGGAATCAGTCCGGCCGACACGCCCACCATCTGACAGGGCGCCACGTCGATGAATTCGACCGTTTCCGCAGGAACCCAGACCACATCGCTCCGATAGCGGGCCAGGACCAGATCTTCGGCGATCCTGCCGTTTTCCACCGGCGTGTCCGCCGGCGCCACGTGCACAGACGATTCCTCATCAGCCCGCAGCCAGACGACCTCATCCGTGATCTTTCCCTTCTTCACCACACGGTACGGCGAAATGAGAAATCCGTACGGATCCACGCGGGCGTAAATCCCCAGACTGGAGATGAGCCCGATGTTCGTGCCTTCCGGAGTTTCAATCGGACAGATGCGCCCGTAGTGCGAAATGTGCACATCCCGCACTTCGAAACCGGCCCGCTTGCGGTTCAGCCCGCCGGGCCCCAGAGCACTCAGACGGCGTTCATGCGTCAGCATGGACAGCGGATTCGTCTGGTCCACCACCTGAGACAGTTCACTGCGCCCGTAGAAGAAGTCGATGGCGGCCGACACGCTTTTCGGATTGATCAGCGTCCGCGGCGTCATGCCCTCCACTTCCTTCATGCTCATCCGTTCCTGAACAGTCCGGCGGAGCTTCAGGAAGCCTTTGCGAATTTCATCCGTGGCCAGTTCATCGATCGTGCGGAGCCGGCGGTTGCCCAGATTGTCGATGTCGTCGATCGACGCCTTCTCGTCATTCTGCCGCAGTCGACTGATGTACCGAATCGCGTTGATGAAATCTTCCGGACGGAGCGTCATCTCATCGTCCGAAATGTCCTGCTCGAACTTCCGGTTGATGCGGAACCGGCCGACACGCCCCAGACGATACCGGTTCACATCGAAGAATTTTTCCCGGAACAGATCCGAAGCCTTGTCCAGATTCGGCGGATTGCCCGGCCGCAGACGCTGGTAGATCCGCAGCAGAGCCTCCTCATGAGTCGCCGTGCTGTCTTCGCGCAGGGTGTTGATCACCAGCGCATCCTTCACGTCCCTGAGCAGCTCGACGGATTTCAGGCCGGATTCCGGAAATTCCTGAGCGATGGCTTCCGTGATCTGCCCGCCGGCATCGCACAGGATCTCTCCGGCACGGTCATGCCCCTGAGGAAACACGACATCGTCGGCACAATACCGCCCCACCAGCTTCGCCGGATCGGTGCGAGCCGAAATCTTCTGCGTTTCCGTTGCATAAAACAGTTTCAGAAGGGCGGCATCCGATGAATACTGCGGATCCATCGCCCGCAGCAGAGTCAGAGCCGAAAACTTGCCGCTCTGATCGATCCGTACAGCGACCGCATCCTTCTTGGTCACGATCAGTTCGATCCAGCTCCCGCGTTCCGGAATGATGCGACAGGAATGCGTCTTGCGGTCACTGCTGGCCGTTTCTTCGGCCATCACGAAATCCACACCCGGCGACCGGTGCAGCTGGCTGACGACCACCCGCTCGGCCCCGTTGATGATGAATTCTCCGCCGCCGATCATGATCGGAATGTCGCCCAGATAGACTTCTTCCTCGACCGGCTGTTCCTTCACCAGCCGCAGCCAGACCCGGAACGGCATCCCATACGTCAGACGCAGCTGACGGCATTCTTCCGGCGTATAACGTGGCTTGCCCAGTTCGTACCGGATGTACTCGAGCCGAAACTGACTGTCATAACTTTCGATGGGAAAGACTTCCCGCAGGATCTCTTCCAGACCCTGATTGCGCCGGTCCCTGGGCGAACGGTCCAGCTGCAGGAACCGGCTGTACGATTCCGTCTGAATCCGTGTCAGATCGACGATTTCGAAATCGTCCTGAATCTTTCCGAAATTCCGGACCGTGTCCCGATCGATCGTACGAACAGCAGGAATTGGCATCGTTTCTTTTGCCCTGTCAGATTCTCAAAAAACTGTCCCGAACTCAGGCGGAACGGAACCAGGCCGTCGCGGAACAGTCGAATGCGGCCATGCGCCCAATATGCACCCCTGACCATGAACCGAGCCCATCCTGTGCCCGACCGGTCTCCGGAATCAGCGCACGGCAAAAGGCACCTGCCCGCAGTCGCGGCAGCTGCCTGCACGCCTGTTCGTTCCGGCCTGTCCCGACTGAATCAGACCGGCTGTCCATCACCTGCGACGTTCCGATGAGATGCCCCGTCCCGTTCCACGGTGTTCCGTCGAACACCGTGTCCCGCTGATAATAATCCTGTGGCGACGACAGGCAGCAGCACGGCCTGTCTCCCGGTTGCATCCTGTCGATCGCGGCCCCTCCTGTTCTGCGACAACAACAGTTCTGGCGCCGACCTTTTCTGCCAGTGCAGCAGGCCTCACACACATCAGACCCACCGTGGTCCGGATCACCGCCTGATCCTAGCAGGATACTGCACTTTCCGCCACTCACGATGCGGATTCGGAACGGAATCGCTCCGTTCCGAATCGCGCTCGTTCGCTTCACCACACAAGACCCGCCGCGATCACTTGATTTCGCAGGTGCCGCCGGCTCCTTCGATCTCTTCCTTCAGCTTTTCAGCGTCTTCCTTCGAAATGCCTTCCTTGACCGGCTTCGGAGCACCTTCCACCAGTTCTTTGGCTTCTTTGAGCCCCAGTCCGGTGGCCGCTCGAACCACTTTGATCACCGGGATCTTGTTGCCGCCGTCGCCGGTCAGAATCACGTCAAACTCGGTCTTTTCTTCAGCTCCGCCGCCGTCGCCGCCACCGTCCCCGGCCGGTCCGGCCACCATGACAGCGCCGCCCCCGGCCGGTTCGATGCCGTGAACTTCCTTCAGGTAGTCCGCGACCTTCTTCGCTTCCAGCAGCGTCAGACCGACGATCCGATCGCCCAGTTCTTTCGTTGCTTCGTCAAATTCCTGAGTTGCTTCTGCCGTCGACATCAGCGATCACCTTTCAAACTGGTCTTTCATGAAGTGAAGCGTTCGGCGGGCCAGTCGTCTCAGATACCAGACCTGAGCCCCCGACCCCGCCGTCATTCCCAATTAGTCTTCGTTGTCGTCTGCAATGGCCTTCAGCGCCCCGGCCAGCCGGCCGCCCGGCCCCTTCAGCGCCCCCGCAAGCTGCCGGCCCGGTGACAGCATCAGACCGGAGATCTGAGCGATCAGCTCCAGCCGCCCCGGACTCTTACTCAAAGCCTCCACACCGGCCGCATCCAGCGTCTGCCCTTCGACCGTGGCCCCTTTGATGGTCAGCCCGTCCAGTTCCCTGGCCCACCGAGTGATTTCCTTCGACAGAGCCACGACATCTTCACCGCCCCATACCAGGGTCGATGGCCCGGCCAGAATCTCATCCAGTCCCTCCACGCCCAGACGGGCCAGAGCATTGCGGGCGATGGAATTCCGGACCGTCAGAGCGGATATCTGCGATTCCGCAATTCCGATCCGCCACCGATTGGCCGTCACAGCATCCATCGCCGAACAGTCCACCACGAGCAGATCGCGGGCTTCCCCGATCCGCCCGGCAACGTCTGCAATCAGCATGTCCTTCACTTGACGACTCATCGCAATTCTTTCCCGCAGCCACAATTCCTGTAATGAAACCGTTCACCCCGACTCCGCTGCCTGCCCGGCGGCCGGCCGAAACAGACGCCCGTCCGTTCCTTTTCAGGCGAACCTCTCTCCCCGCCGTTCCGGCATCAGACCGCCACGGAAATGGCCGGAGACATCGTTGCAGACAGATACACGCTGCGCAGATAAACGCCCTTCGATGTCGACGGCTTCAGACTCTGAATGTGCTTCAGCAGCGATTCGATATTCTCTTCCAGTTCCTTCTCGCCGAACGACATCCGGCCGACCACGCAGTGCACATTGCCTCCGGAATCGACCCGAAATTCGACCTTCCCGGCCTTGTATTCCCGGACGGCCGTCGCCACATCCTGCGTCACCGTTCCGGCGCGCGGGGACGGCATCAGGCCACGCGGGCCCAGAACCCGACCCAGCGGCCCCACGACGCCCATCATATCGGGCGTCGCAATCACCACATCGAATTCCAGCCAGCCGTCCCGGATCCGATCCGCCAGATCTTTGCCCCCGACGTAATCGGCCCCGGCTTCTTCGGCGGCCGCCACGTTGTCTCCCTGAGCAAACACGAGAACACGCTGCGTCTTCCCGATGCCGTGCGGCAGAACAATCGATCCCCGCACCATCTGATCGGCCTGCCGGGGATCCACCCCAAGACGCACCGCCACCTCAACCGTCTGATCGAACCCGCAGGGCTTCACCCCTTTCGGCAGTCCGTCTTCCAGAGATTTCAGCGAAGCCACCGCCTCCGGCAGCTTCAGCTCCCCCAGCTTTGCCGCTTTGTCTGCAAGAAACTTCGCTCGTTTCGACCTGCGAGCCATACCAGCACCTGAACTCCGCGATACCTGAATCCAAAAGACTGCACGATGCCCGGACCACGTCCGGCATGCCCGTTAATCCACCACCTGCAGTCCCATACTGCGCGCCGTTCCGGCGATGATCTGCACCGCCTGATCGATCGACCCGGTATTCAGATCGTTGAATTTCGTCCGCGCGATCTCCTCCAGCTGAGCCCGGGTTACCGAACCCACCTTCTTCGTCAGCGGACTGGGAGACCCCTTGGCGATGCCGGCCGCTTTCTTCAACAGCACAGCCGCCGGCGGACTCTTGAGAACGAAATCGAACGACCGATCGTTGTACACGGAAATCACAACCGGAATCACCGTTCCGGCCATCTCCCGCGTCTGGTCGTTGAACTGCTGCACGAACTGCCCGATGTTCACACCGTGCGGCCCCAGAGCCGTTCCGACCGGCGGCGCCGGAGTCGCCTGTCCTCCGGGAACCTGAACCTTGATTTCCGCGACGAGCTGTTTGCCCATGTCTTTCACCAGTTATTCACATTGACGACTGCCGCCGGCTTCCTGCCGGCCGCATGCTGCACTGCACGGCCGTTCTGAACAGACCACGCTGAAACACGAACCCACGCCGCCCGAATGTCTCAGCCGAAACCTTTCGTCACACCGATTCCACCTGCCAGTAATCCAGTTCCACCGGCGTGGACCGCCCGAACACTTCGATCAGAACCGAAACCTTCCCGCTGTGATCATCGATCTCCTCGATCTTCCCTTCAAAACTTTCAAAGGCCCCATCCGTGATCTTGACCATGTCCCCCCGGGAAAACGGGATCCTCACTTTCGGAGCAGCCCCGGATTCTTCCTCGACCTTCCCCAGCATCCGATCGACTTCATGCGGCTCCATCGGAATCGGCCGCCCTCCGGATCCGGCGAAGTCACCCACACCACTCGTGTCGCGGACCAGGTACCAGGTATCGTCGTTCAGAACCAGCTGAATCATGATGTACCCCGGGTACAGCTTCCGCTCACTTTCCCGGGCTTTTCCGCTTCGGGTGTCCACCACCTTTTCCGAAGGAATCACAATCTCGCCGAAATATTCCTCCAGACCCTGCAGCCGAATCTTCTTCAGCAGAGCTTCACGGATGGTCCGTTCCCGGTTCGTCTGAACCTTCAGAACGTACCACTGCATCTCATCGGAAAACTCTGATGCCAAATCGACCATCAACTGCGATCCCACCGCACCCGCACCGCCGGAACCGGAAGCGGGGTATCCTGATAACGCCGGTCCCGGTTTGCAACCACCGGACTTCACCAATCGACACTTTGCTGAGGACTCAGCCTGCCTGTTCAGTACTCAACGAACCCCAGAAACCGAAACAGGCCCTTCCAGATCAGATCTGCCACGGTCAGGAAGATTCCCAGGGAAAACATCACCACCAGCACAACAATGGTCGCCTGAATCACCTGATCCCGCGTCGGCCAGACAACCCGCTCCAGTTCCGCCTCCACCGAAATCAGAAAATCAGCAAACCGCGGTACGTTGACGGCCCGAAAGGCCACCCAGCAGCACAGCAGCCACACCCCCAGAGGAACCCCCAGACGAACGTAACGAGCGTACTGCGGAGCATCTGCCAGAACCCCCTGCATCTGCCCCGACAGCGCGAACGCGCCGAACCCGGACAGAATCGCCAGACACACGAACGTGGCCTGACGGACGAGCCGCCCCTGTCTGGACTTGTACAGCCCGAACCGAAACAGTTCGGGCACGATCGGACTGACCTGATTCCCTGACATCCGCTCCCGCCTCAAGGCCGGATTCTCCCGGCCGACACGACCACTGCAGCCGTGTACCGGACCGCCTGCCGAAATTCACCCCGCCATCAACAAACCCGCAGCACGGGCGGAGGGACTCGAACCCCCAACCTGCGGATTTGGAATCCGCTGCTCTGCCAGTTGAGCTACGCCCGTTCACACGGAACAGCTCTTCCCTACTTCTTGCGCGATTCCTTGTGAAGCGTATGCTTCCGCAGCTTCGGACAGTACTTCATCAGCTCCAGACGCTCCGTCCCCCGGGTTTCCTTGATCACCCGGTAGTTCCGCAGGCCCGTTTCCGTGCACTCCAGCCACACATACTCACGCACAGTTCACCTCCCAAAAGAAGGCTGCCTGTCCACCACATGAACAGGCAGCCCTCCTGTCCCACATCACTCTACTCAAGGATTTTCGTCACCACACCGGAACCCACGGTATGCCCGCCTTCCCGAATGGCGAAACGACTTCCCTCATCCATGGCGATCGGTTTACCCAGCTCCACTTCCAGCTTCACATTGTCGCCGGGCATGCACATTTCCGCACCGCCCAGCAGCTTCGTCGTGCCGGTGACATCGGTCGTCCGGAAGTAGAACTGCGGCCGATACCCGGAGAAGAACGGAGTGTGCCGCCCGCCTTCCTCCTTGCTCAGCACATACACCTCACACTCGAACCGGCTGTGCGGATTGATCGACCCCGGAGCCGCCAGAACCTGGCCGCGCTGGATGTCTTCCTTCTTGATCCCCCGCAGCAGCAGACCGACGTTGTCGCCGGCGATTCCTTCATCGAGAGTCTTCTGGAACATTTCCACGCCGGTGCAGGTGGTTTCCGTCGTCTCTTTGAGTCCGACGATTTCCACCTTGTCCCCAACAGTGATCTTCCCCTGCTCGATCCGGCCCGTGGCCACCGTGCCCCGCCCTTCGATGGAAAACACGTCTTCCACAGCCATCAGAAACGGCTTGTCGGCCTCCCGGGTCGGCTCCGGAATGTTCGTATCCAGCGCTTCCATCAGCTCCGTGATGCAGGCGCTGTACTTTTCGTCATCCGGATGATCCAGAGCCCCTTTCGCATTGCCGCGAATGATGGGCACATCGTCACCGGGGAAGTCGTACTTGCTGAGCAGCTCCCGGACTTCCATTTCCACCAGTTCCAGCAGATCTTCGTCATCCACCAGATCGCATTTGTTGAGAAACACGACCAGAGCAGGAACATCCACCTGACGGGCCAGCAGGATGTGCTCACGGGTCTGCGGCATGGGACCATCCGCCGCGGACACCACGAGAATCGCACCGTCCATCTGAGCGGCCCCGGTGATCATGTTCTTGATGTAGTCCGCATGGCCCGGACAGTCGATATGGGCGTAGTGACGATTCGGAGTCTCATATTCCACATGGCTGACCGCGATGGTCACGGTCTTGGTTTCGTCACGAACAGTGCCCCCCTTGGCAACGTCGGCATACGACACAGCCTCCGCCAGCCCCTTGGCTGCCTGCACGGCCAGGATGGCTGCGGTTGTTGTTGTCTTTCCATGGTCGATGTGACCAATGGTGCCCACATTGACGTGAGGCTTGGTTCGTTCAAATGTCCCTTTTGCCATCTCCTGAACTCCAGATCGATCTCCGCCAGGACTGACATGACGCCCGGCCGGCAACCACCAAAAGAAAGTAACGATGGTGCCTCACACGAGACACCCAACCAGATCCACTGTATTCCAACAAAAGCTGCTGATGGGACTTGAACCCATGACCTCGTCCTTACCAAGGACGCACTCTACCGACTGAGCTACAGCAGCGTGAGAGACCTCAAAGGAGCGGGCGATGGGAATCGAACCCACACTACCAGCTTGGAAGGCTGGAGTTCTACCATTGAACTACGCCCGCTTGACCGGCCCACCGTGAACCCGAACCGTCGAACACTGCCGTTCAGCCCGAATCCACACCAGACAGTCTCCATGAGGTGGGGGCGGCAGGATTCGAACCTGCGAAGGCTTCGCCACCAGATTTACAGTCTGGCCCATTTGGCCACTCTGGAACACCCCCTCGACGCTTGCAACTACAGCAGGAAGAACAGACGGCCTGTCCCTTCCACCATGCACCACGATTGCCGTAGTTCCCGTTAGCTAGCGGTGGGACTCGAACCCACAACCTCCGGTTTACAAAACCGGAGCTCTGCCAATTGAGCTACGCTAGCGCAGACCGATCGCGGTGGCGAGCGGGGCAGTATAGCAATCCGCAAACGGCAGGCAAGGCTGATCCCCCGCCTGGTTCCCAGTCTTCTCATCCCGGGAAAATCGACCCTTTTCGGCCTCGACAGCCGCACTCCCGATCCCGGCCCCCCCCGACGACGGGCCGCCGGTTCGGCCGTCCGGAAGAACCGTCCGTCAGAATCCCGGGATGTCGACGCGTTTGCGGTGAGCAATCCGACGCATCTTGTCCAGCGTCCTCACCTCGATCTGCCGCACCCGCTCCTTGGTGACCCCCAGACGGTGGCCCACCTGCTCCAGCGTTTCCGGCTCCGTCCCCTTGATGAGGCCGAATCGGCAGGAAATCACCTTGCGCTCCCGGCCGTCGAGTTCTTCCAGAATCTCCCGCAGAGCCGATCGCTGAGCCGAATTGCGCAGTTCGGCAGCGAACGGATTGGCCCGATTGTCGTTCGACTGCTGAAAAATCTCGTCGTACCCCGTCCGAAACCGATCCATGCGCGTGTGTTCGGCAGGGACGGATCGGGCGAAATTCTTCATGATCGCCCAGGACGCATACGTCGAAAATTTGTTGCCGCGCGAATAGTCGAACTTCTCGATGGCCCGAATCAGCGACATGTTGCCGTCACTGACCAGCTCGAAGAAATTGACTCCCGGCTTCAGATGGCGTTTGGCAATGGACACCACCAGACGCAGATTCGAACGAATCAGCAGGCTCTTGATTTTCGCGGCTTCATCCAGCAGGTCCTTCATCCGGCGAACCAGCCGCCGAGACGGATGCTGCAGATCCAGCTCCTCCTGCAGCTGTGCCGCCTGAAACTTCAGAAAATTCATCAGCCGGAAATAGTGCTGTTCCTGAGCCTTGTTCAGCAGCGGAACCCGGTACAGATCCGCCAGATAGGCCGGCAGCCCGGAAGGAACCCGCGTCGGCCCGGCCCCCTCGTCGTACTCCGGAGCCTCCACGCAGATCACCCGCTCGGCATCCGGCTCATGAAACTCCGGACTGTCCATGTACTCAATGGGTGTCGTCTTGAGCCGACGGGCCTGCACGGACGCAATGACCGCCTGCACGGTCGACCGGGAACGGGCAAACCGTCGGGCCAGATCCGGAATCGGAACACCGTGAGCATGCAGATCGAACAGCAGCTCCTGCTGTTCTTCCGACAGCGGCCGGGAACGGTCTCCGAAAATCGCCGTTTCCGGGTGCCGGCGGTCGTGATCCCGCAGGGTGTATCGG
>WFTL01000122.1 GCA_015485495.1 Planctomycetaceae bacterium | reverse complement strand
TCGTGCCGTCGCGCGGAGCCGGGCGGACCTACGAACTGCCGGACGTGGAGCTGCTGGAAGAACCGGAACACGTCGATTACGAGCTGCTGGCCAAAAAGGCGCGGCTGGCTGCGGTGACTCTGGAGAAAACCTTTCAGGAATTCGGTCTCAACATTCGCGTTTCCGAAGTGGACACCGGTCCGGTGATCACTCAGTTCGAACTCGATCTGGAACCCGGTCTGCGGCTGAGCAAGGTGACGGCTCTGGAAGACGATCTGGCGATCGCTCTGCGGGTTCCGTCGGTTCGCATCGTGGCTCCCATTCCGGGGCGAAACACCGTGGGGGTGGAAGTTCCCAACGAACAGCAGGTGATTGTGCGGCTGCGGGAACTGCTGCTGTCCAGTGGAGCCGACGTGGAGCGGTTCCGGATTCCCCTGCTGCTGGGCAAGGATGTGAGCGGTCATCCGCTGGCGGTCGATCTGGCCAAAATGCCGCACCTGCTGATCGCCGGCCGAACGGGAACCGGGAAGAGCGTCTGTCTGAATGCTCTGATCCTGTCCATTCTGATGACCCGCACTCCGGATGAGGTCCGGATGCTGATGATCGATCCGAAGATGGTGGAACTCAGCCCGTACCGGAAGCTGCCGCATCTGATGCATCCGGTGATCACGGACATGAAGCAGGCCGAGGCCGTTCTGGCCTGGGCCGTGGACAAAATGGAGGAACGCTATGATCTGCTGGCCCGCGTGGGTGTGCGTCACCTGGATGCTTACAATCGGCTCAGCCGTGAAAAGATTCTGGACCGTCTGGGCATCAGCGAACTGCACGAAGAAGCTCAGAACGTGCCGCATCGCATGCCGTACATCGTCATCGTGGCCGACGAAATGGCCGATCTGATGATGACCTCGGGCAAGGATGTCGAAGCCCACATCATTCGCCTGGCTCAGAAATCCCGTGCTGTGGGCATCCATCTGGTCCTGGCCACTCAGAAACCCACGGTGGATGTGATCACCGGACTGATCAAATCGAATCTGCCGGCCCGCATTTCGTTCCAGGTGGCCAGCCGCATGGACAGCCGCGTCGTGCTGGACGAAGGCGGTGCCGAACGGCTGCTGGGGTGCGGCGACATGCTCTATCTGGCTCCGGGAACCAGCCGTGTTTCGCGCGCCCAGGGCACGTACGTCACCGACGAAGAGATTTCGTCCGTGATCGATTTCTTCTCCGACCAGGAACCGGACTACAGCGAAGAGCTGCAGTCTGTCGTGGCTGCCAGCTCCGGCCGCTCCGGATCGGCCGGGGACAGCGGTCCGCGCCAGGCGGATGCTCTTTATGACAGCGCCATCGATGTCGTCGTGCGGGAAGGACGCGGCAGCGTGTCGCTGCTGCAGCGCTGCCTGGGAATCGGGTACGGGCGGGCGGCCCGCATGATCGACTGGATGGCCGAAGACGGCATCGTGGGAGACTACAACGGCGCCCAGGCGCGTGAGGTGCTGTGGACGCCCGAACAGTGGGAAGCCGAAAAGGCCGGCCGGCACTATGACCGGCCGGTGGTCGCTGCGTCGGTTCGTCGTTCAGTAGTCGGCCTGACCGGATGTCGGGCCGTCGCAGGACACCGGTGGCAGATGCAGCCGCCGGCGGGCTTCCGTCAGAATCCCCTGCGTGCTGCTGGTTCCCACCCGCGTGGCGCCCAGTTCCCGCATCGTCAGCAGATCCTCCAGAGTGCGGATGCCCCCGGATGCCTTGACCTGAACCTGTCCGGAGACCCGGGATGTCATCAGCCGCACGTCGTCAATGGTGGCTCCTCCGGGACCGAATCCCGTGGATGTTTTTACCCAGTCGACCTGGATTTCGCTGCACAGTTCGCACAGACGAATTTTCTGATCGGTGTTCAGGTAACAGGTTTCGAAGATCACTTTCACGCGGCCGTCGGCGGCGTGCACGAGGTCGGTGACGGCCGCGATTTCCGATGCCACATGCGACCAGCATCCGCTGACAACCCAGGAGATGTTGACCACCATGTCGATTTCCCGGCAGCCGTCGTCCAGAGCTGTCTGCGTCTGGTGAACCTTGTCACGGGTCGTGGAGGCACCGTGAGGAAATCCGATGGTCGTGCAGGGAACCACAGAACTGCCGTCCAGAAGTTCTGCACAGCGGGCGACTGCGAACGGCATGATGCACACGCTGGCCGTGTCGAACGTCTGCGCCATGCGGCAGCCGGCATCCAGCTCTGCGGCTGTCAGAGTCGGCTTCAGCAGGGCATGGTCGATCATGCGGGAAATGTCGGTATACTGCCAGGTCATGGCCGAAGTCTTTGTGCAGCAGGCGGAGCCGGAGGAATGTCCGGTTCGCTTCATACTGCCGATGCAGTGGCAATTCCACCGAAACAGGCTGACGGAATCCGTCGGCACGCTTCTTTGAAGGAGTTCCCGGCAATGTCTTTTTCCGTGTTCCGCTGGATGGCCGTTTCAGCTCTGCTTGTGTCGACAGCCGCCGCTGAGGAACTGTCGGAACGCGAACGGCTGTTTTCCGAACGCATGTCGGGAACTGTGCTGATCGGTCGTTTCACCATCGACGGACAGGAATCTGCGGATCTGCCGAAAACCGAACGTTACGAAATCCAGAGTGTGGTGAAGACCACGGACCGCCTGTGGACGTTCACGGCGCGGGTCAGATACCTGAACTTCGATGCGACGCTGCCTGTCACCGTGCCGGTGGAATGGGCTGGCGACACCCCCGTCGTGACGCTCAGCAATGCCCGGCTGCCGGGACTGGGCGAAGGACTGTCCTGCCGGGTGATTTTCGATGGAGCACGCTACGCGGGAACCTGGCAGCACGGACCGGTCGGAGGACACCTGTTCGGTCGGATCGAAAAGAAGACCGAATCCTCACCGGTCGATGGCGGCACGAAGGACTCGGCCGAGTCAGATGCTCCGTGACCCGGCGGCTGCCGAGCAATCGACGTGTCCGACCATCGACAGGCCGGGACCGTCGATTCTTCCGGCAGGACCGGTAAGAGACCGGAAGTTCGGAGAGCAGAGATCGGCGGCTGGCTGCGTGTCTGTGTCCGGGGCGGCGGTCGGCTGGTAGTCGATGTGGGTATCCGGAAGTTCGAAGGGAGATGGTACGGGGGCGTGGCGACCGGATGCCATGGCGCGCAGCAGCATGGTGCTGACGGCCGCATCGGGAATCAGCAGCAGACTCAGCAGCGGCACACCGACATACCGAACCAGCCGCCGAGGACTGCGGCTGACCTGGATCACAGCGGCCGCCAGCATCGTCAGCAGACTCAGACTCATGGCGGCCGCACCCAGTGTCCAGACGCGTTCATTCCGGGTGAATCGGCGGACGTGCCGGAGCGCCTGCTGCTTCAGGGAATCGGGAAATTCCAGCAGGGCCGTTATCCGGTGCATGCGGATTTTCTCTCCGCCGGCCGGAACGATGACTTCATCGGCGAAGCGTTCGCGGATGCAGGCATCTGCTGCCACGTGGGTGAGACGAAATCTGCGCCGGGCCGCACGTCTGTCTTTCGAAGAAGCATCCGGAACGGTCTGTGTCCAGGCATGTGCCAGAAGCGCCTCGGCGATTTCTTCTCTCAGACGAGATTCCGCCTGTTCCCGGGACGTTTCGAAGCCGCTGGTGACGACATCCGGACGACGGTCGCGTTCGGAAAACCACTCCGGGGCGCTGTCGTGGGGAAGTTCCGATGTCAGGCCGTCCCGGACGGCCGCCGCAACGTCGGCCGTGATTCCGGTCGGGTGCATGCTGGCCAGACGGCCGACAGCCGCTGCCAGACCTGCCAGGGCCGGCACGCTTTCGCCGGCCGCCGCCGGCAGCGGCACCATGAAGTAGGCCTGCAGGAGTTCGTCGGGGACAACGCTGTTCAGATTCTGCAGAGCCGCAACGGCTTCGGGCCCCAGGTATTCTTCAAGAAGGTCGGTCGGCAGCGGCATCACGAGCAGCCGGCCCTGATCGGTGTTTTCGATCCGAACGCTCAAAGAAGACGATGGATCCGTTTCCGCCTGTTCCGGATCCGGAAGGACGGATGGCAGCCGCTGTTCTTCTTCTTTTCGCACCGTCACCTGCTGTTCTTCGGGAGACTCCTCACTGAACAGCACGATTCCGGCCGCCACGAGCGCCACCGGCAGCAGAATGGACACGCGATTGCGTCGTCTCATCAGCAGCATACGCAGCGAAAACAGACACAACAGGGTCAGAACGGCCAGAAACCAGAATGCCGGGCTGGCAGAATGGGCAGCGGTGTCTGTCGGAGAAAGGGGATTCATGAATCGGTCTGCAGAGAACGGTTTCCTGGGAACAACATGGGTGTCAGACAGTGGCGGCCGGAGCGGCATCCGGTTTCTGAGACGGAGGCGGTGGTGACGTCGGCTGTTTCTGTGTTTCGGAAGCAGGCGGCCGTGTTTTCGAATGAGCGATGAGCACGCGTTCTTCCGGCGGAGTCCAGCCGGCGGAAAGCTGAACCACCGCGGAAATCGCCAGGGCCCACGATGCCCCCAGAGTTCCCGGGAATTCCAGAAGACCGGCCGTGACAGCACCCACCAGCATGGTCAGCAGGGTGCTGGCCACGCGGAAGCGGCTGCGGCGGAAACTGTCGGTCTGCCACCACCAGCGACGCGCCGCGAACAGTCCTCCGAAAAACAGCATGAAGGCGGCGGCCGTGGGATATCCGGTGCCGCTGGAAATCCGAATGCGTCCCAGCCCCCAGGGGCCATCAGCCGAATCCGCACTGAAAAACAGGTCGTCGTGAGTCAGCAGCAGGTAGTCCTGCAGAGCGAAGGCGACCCAGCCCACTCCCAGTCCGATGGCGCCGAATGTCATGCGTCGCAGAAATGCGTCACCGTGTCGGCCTTCGATGAGTTTTCCGGACACGAGGATGGCCCAGGCCGCCAGCATCGTGATGGTCCCGAAGTACACGGCATGAGCCGGTTCCGGAAGCAGGCTGGTGACCAGGTACACCGCCAGCGTCACCAGGAAGGCCGCGGCCAGCGAAATGGAAACGGAATTCGTCAGATCCGTCAGCCGCTGTTTTCGCGGAATCCGCCGCCGAGTGGCCGGCGAATAACTCACACTCCGGCGAATGCGCTGGCGTGTCTGCCGGAGGCGGTCCGGGTGCGGACGTGAGCCGACAGGCGGCAGATCGACGGAAGCGGCTGCGTTCTGTCGCTGCTCGGACCGGTCCACCTCGGGTGTTCCCGATGCGCCTTCCGGGCCGCGCGGGCCGGGTGCGGTTTCTGAAGCGGCCGGCATTCGGAAACCTCGGGGCAGTGCCGGAGTGCCGCCGGCCAGCCAGGTGAACACTCGCCAGGCGACAAACACCGACAGCCCCGCCACCGCACCGGTTGTGGTGTAGCGAATGATGCCGGCTTCCAGAAGCAGAACCACGACGACACCTCCAACCACCCACCGTGCGGCTGTCGGCAGCCGGTTCCACACGGCCTGCAGGCTGTTCACCGCGTTCATCGTGAACAGATCGAATCCGGAAGCGGCCGGCGCCGCGGTGGCCGGCCGTTCGGGGGCAGGATGAGGGAATGGCGCAGGTGGCGGGTCGGCGGCCACCGTCGTGCGGGGCCGCGACCGTCCGACCGCGGGCTGCGGATGGTCGGACGGATCGTGTTCCATGTGAAAATCGGCCGGTGACAGTTCTGCCGCAGCGGCTCGAAACCGGCGTTCCACTTCGTCGATGTCCTGGATGCGGCGTGCCGGGTCTTTCTCCAGTGTCGCCAGAAGGACGGGCCGCAGCCGTTCGGGCACACCCGAGACGTCCGGTTCGGCCGTCATGTGTTTCATGAGGATTTCGGCGGTGGTTTCGCCGTCGAACGGAACATGTCCGGTCAGCATCTCGACCAGCATCACTCCCAGAGCATACACATCGACTTCTCGACCGTAACGTCCGTGACAGACTTCCGGAGCCATGTAGTACACCGTGCCCACACTTTGTGTCTGAGCACTGCGGCGCGATTCGGAAATGTATTTGGACAGGCCGACATCACCGACTTTGATGATGTCCTGGTCGCGGAACACGTTGGCCGGTTTGAGATCACGGTGGACGATTCCCCGGTCGTGCAGAAAACTGAGCCCGGCCGTGATGCCGGACAGCCACTCCAGGATCTCTTCAGTCGGCAGCCCCGACGGATGCCGCTGCAGTTCTTCGTGCAGTCCCCGTCCGCCGATGTATTCCATCACGATCCAGTGGTCGCCGTCCGCGTCCTGGCGGATATCGAAAATCGTCACCAGGTTGGGATGCTTCAGGTTGAGGCATTGTGTGACGCCCCGCAGTTCGACTTCCAGATTGTTGTTCAGCAGCTTCAGCGCCACCTCTTTGCCGGAATCACTCAGTGCATAATAGACTTCGCCGAACCCGCCGCGGTGGATGGCCCGCTTGATCGTGTAGCCTTCCAGAGGGCTGGATTCGGGAGCGAACGTGAATTTCATGAGTCGAAATCCGCCAGATTCGAAATGGCGACCGGAACAGAGGCAGCCGGAGATGCGGCTGCGGACCACGAACACAACAACGACCAGACCGTTCTACCGGATCTGTTCAATCCGGAATCTCAGTTCCTCACCTTCCACAATCGTTCCGTGTGTCAGAGCGGCAGACTCCGACACGGTGCGTCCGCTGACTTTCAGGGGAAACGGGGCCCGGCACCGGAGCTGCCCCTCCTGATCATACAGAACCACCACGTCGGGCCAGAACGGGCACGGGACATGATGGTCGGATCGCGGCCCCAGAAGACAGTGATCGACCATCAGTATCATACCGTCGACCGAACGGGTCGGTCGATGACTGCTTTCGAAGTCGATGACCGCCGAAGAACTCAGAATGCTGGGAACGCGGAATTTCAGCTTCACACGGTCCGCCAGGCAGATCTCGGCACATCGGGACAGCCCCACGGGCTGCTCCACCTTCCGCCCCGAAACCGTTGCCGGATGCTCAGCACTCAGCCGCCACTGATCGTGTTCGAATTCCAGGACCGCATGCCGTCGGGAAATGTTGGCCAGCAGCGAAATGTCGGCTGCGGCGGAATCCGGGCCCGCTGCTCCCACAGAAAAACGGCGGCCGCTGCACAACTGCCACGCCCCGACTCCGTCGATCCAGATCATCCAGCGGTGAGTGGGAAGGAAGGGCACGACCAGTCCTCTCAGAGTATCACCCGCCCGGGTCAGAGTGTCGCGAATGATGCGGCCCGTCGATCGCGGCTGAATCCGACCGGATCGACCTTCCGCACGCGGACTGCCCGGAACAGGTGCATCCACGCGCGGCAGACGGGAACAGTGATCAGAGATGGCTTCGGACATACTGACAGATTGCTCCCGAAGTTGCGAACACCGGGCCGGACCGGTTTCCCGGGACACCGCCGTTCGACGGTGTCCCGGGAAACCGCGTGTTCCGGCAGGAAACAGACGCCGGTTCTCAGCCGACGTTTCCGACAGCCGTCACAGATCGTTGCGGGCGGCCATATCGGTTTCCGTGTCCTGCGGCCCGGCCAGATCGAAATGGCGGTCGATTCGGCTGAGAATGTCGGAAGCCGTCGGGTCCACGCCGTCTTCTTCCACCGGGATCCGGCCCAGAACATGGCCTTCGGTTTCCAGCATGGCCTCACGCACGTCGAGTTCGTGGTTCAGATCCTTCAGAAGTTCTTCGACATGACTGAGCGCCGTGTCGTCGACTTCGATCGCATGGACCGTTTCCGTGGCTTCCACCTGTTTCAGACGGGCTTCCACCTGAGACAGACGAACGGCCAGTTCCTGTCGCCGGGCCATCATGGAATCCAGCTTTTTCTGGTTGGCACGCAGTGTCTGTTTCTGAGCCTGCAGAATCTTCCTGTCGCGTTCCAGAGACTCCTCGAGCAGCCGAAAGGCATCGAACCGTTCGGCCAGATCGGCTTCCACTTCGTCCCGAGTGTAGGACACCTGACGATAACGAAACTCGTCCCGGCTGCTGTCCAGGTCGGAACGCAGAGCCAGAATGGCGGCCCGCTGGCTGGCCAGCTGGGCCTGCTTTTCGGCAATGGCCGCCTGCAGGCTGCGAACGTCCACGACCTGTTCCGCCACCACTTTCATGTGCTGGCGGATTTCGGGCATCAGGTTGTCCACCTGATCCCGAATGGTGTCCAGTTTCAGATTCGGATCGATCTCCGATCGAACCGCTTCCCGGGCGTTGTTGAAAATCGTGCGGGTGTAGCTGCCGGCGTCCGTTCCCAGCAGAGCCACCGCACACACAGTCAGTGCCACCGCGGCAAAAACAGCTTTTCTGATCATCATGTTTCCTTTCCGTTTCACACGCCTGAAATCACGGCCGCCGGTTCGGCCAATAAGCGTGATTCGCCGCCGCAGCCGGTTTCCTGGCAGTTTCCGGACGTTTTTCCCCTTTTTTGCGGTCGGTAACGATTCAGCCTTCTGATGGTGGGTCAGGAAGCGGGGGCAGAGTTCCGGCCTGAGTTCAGGTGGCCAGAGCTTCCGGAATCGTATCGATCGGCTGCAGGCCACGGAGAATCACGAACAATCGCTCCCTCTTCCCCCGGGAGAGGGCCGGGGTGAGGGCGGTTGCGTATCGGCAGCAGACACATCGATTCCTGCTGCCTTCGCAATGGCCGCGCGCACCGGATCAGCATCTTCCAGCACATCATCATTGCGAAAACGCAGCACGCGAACGCCGTGATGTTCAGTATGC
>WFTL01000121.1 GCA_015485495.1 Planctomycetaceae bacterium | reverse complement strand
CCGCCCCGGCGGTCTCCCTGCCCGGTTCCCGACAGACCGGATACTGTACCGCCCGATCGGTGCGTTCCGGAGTCATCCGGGGCGGTGCCGAAGGAATTTTTCAGCGTCCGCTTCATCCCGGTCCGCGAACCGCCGGCAGACCACCATTCTTCTCAACGTTTTCCTGCCGAAATCATTGTGGATGATGACACCGATCCCGGCGTCCTTTCCGGAAACGCGGATACGCAGCGGCTTCCCGGCGGCCAGCCGGACATGCCCGGAAACCGGCGCCGTTTCGGGCGTTTCCGAGCCCGCGGAGATTCTCGAAAACTTCCGAAAAAAGGCACAAATTTTGTGTGTGTGTCTGTCTATCTGTGTGTGCGGTAAGATTTTCGTTCGGCAGCTTCCTGGTTTTCTGAAAAGGGAAACAGACCGATGCGCAGACTCGTGGGAATCCTGCTTGTGGCCGGCGTTGCCGGACTGGCCGGCCGAATGTTCCTCTCCGGGCAGAACGCCTTTCCCGGTCAGGAGATTGCCGACGCAGAACTCGCCACCATCCGGGGAGCGGGAATCAACCATATGAAATGTGATTACTCGACACCCTGCACGGCTTCAGGCATCGATTGCGGTGAGCCCAATTCCAACGGCGTCTGCCCGACTCAGGGGAAGAACTGCGGCACGTGTTCCGGCGATCCGGACCGCGTTTGTTCCACGACGACCGAACGGATTTCGTGCACTGCCACGCCGAACAAGGAATGTTGTGCGTTGAATTACTGCATCCTGGATACAGGTTCGATTTCGGAGCCGCCAACCTGCAAATGTGAAGGCGAACATCAGGACCCGATCAGGCAATTGACACGTCGATGGTGCTGACACGCTTTCTATTCGCGATTTCGCTGATGTTGTCGAGAGTGAGGAGCCACATGCAGCACCGGATTGACTCCGTGAAGCGCCGGTGGCCAGGTGGTCTGGCGGCGGTGTTCCTGCTGCTTTCGGCGGCCGGCACCGCTTCCGCCGACGACCTGGCCATCGAAGACGTAATCGATCTCATTCGTTCGCACGAACAGAGAATTCAAACCTTCTCATACCGCTGCCGACTGACATCGGGACGGCTGAAAGCCGACACGCCGGAAATCGTCTGGGAACGAAAACGGCGTTCTGGTGTTTTCGATTCAACTGTTCGGGTCCGGCCTGGTGAGGGACTGTATTACGCGTCCTGGGTCGGAGTGAGCCGGGCTGCCGTTGTCGGCAAGAACGACCTGCTTCTGACAACCAGTCGTCGAGAGGCCGCGTATGACGGGAAATATTTCTATACGTGGTACCGCACGGTGGAAGGCCTGGAACCTCCTCCGGAAGACGATCTGTCTGCCGATCTGGACAGCGACGGCCACATATCACTGAGCGACAGAAACAGATATCGGGACCGTGGATTTCTGGGTACGGAAGGAACGGTACTGGGACTGATCTGGATGTCTCCCTACTTCTATCCGAAGAATGAAGACATCCAGCCTCTTTCAGACATTCTCCGTCACCGGGTGGACCGCAACGAATACATCCGGGCCTGGCCACTGGAATCCGGTCTCTGGCGGATTCATTACATTGCCAACGAACATCCGGACGTCAGTTATCCGTATGAGCTGGAAATCACGTACGACCCGGTCATCGGTCGCCTCGTGCGGCTTGAGTGGGGGCGGCACAACGCAGCGGACGAAACATTTTGGGAGACTCTGGAAGCCGAAGGTGGAAAAGTCACGGGCGACTGGATCCGCAAGTACGGGCCGTTTCCCGAGGACACGTGGCAGGTGGCAATTCGCGTCACCTTCGAATATGAAGACAAAACCACTCTTTTGCCATGCCGCGTTCTCCGACGTCGGTTTCTGGGGGTGACGGAGGACATACCTGAATCAGGACTTTGGGAGTACAGCGACATCGAGGTGAATCCGGAGCTGACGGAGGCGGATTTCCAGGTCACGTTTCCGAAGGGAATTCAGGTCACCGACTACGCCCGCGGGCGGATGTTCACGGTCGGCGAGGGCCTGGAGGACGACATGGAGTCCGTGCTGCGGTTCGCCGGTCTTCATGGGCTGGACAGGCGGGAGGCAGCGCGGCAGTACGGTCCGCGTTCGGGCCGCTGGCACTGGCTGGTGGCGGTCAACGGGACCGCGGCCGTCATTGCAGCCGTTCTGCTGTTTCGCTGGTATCGCCGCCACACGGCCGCGGTGCTCATTCTGGCCGTTCTGAGCGGACTGTCGTGGGGCGAGGTCGCGCACGGCAGGGAACGAATTCCGGATTCCTGGGAAATCGTTCTGCCGAATGGTCAGCGGATCCACAACCGGCAGTGCGGGTGTCTGGTCACCATGTTCGCTCTGCAGTATTTCGACGTGGAATTCGATGTCGAGGTTCTGCGGGACGCACTGCCGCCCTCGCCGGAAGGCATACGGCTTCTGGATATTGTGCACGTGCTGCGAGGATACGGGCTGGAAACAGTCGCTCGCAAATCCGTCGATATCGACGGATTCCGGACGATGCACGATCGCGGCTGGATCGGCATCGTTCCCGTGCTGTTTCGGTCAGCAGGTGGGTTTCAGGGGCATTACCTGGTCACTCTGCGGGATCGTTCGGGCCGACATGTGGCCGCCGATATTCTCAACCACATCGTTCCCATCGAAAAACGACTCACAGAAGGCGTTCTTTCCGTTCACGGAGGCACGGTCGTGTTCGTCACCGCTTCGGCACAGGAACGGTCGACCGGAGATTCAGAGCCGCCGATGGTGCCGCCGGGCGTTCGCCTGGACAGGACGTCCGTCGATCTGGGCGAGTTTGTTGTTTCCGGGGTGGAAGGGATTCGTACACAGACGGTGGAATTCGAACTGAAGAACGAATCGGACCGACCTGTGATCGTCAGCAATATTGAAACGTCGTGCGGATGCACGGCACCGGCATGGCGCAAAGGCATCATTCTGCCAGGGAAAGGCCGGATCGTTCCCGTGACGATTCGTCAGTCCGCCTGGGGCACCGGCCCGAACAGAAGGTACGTTGAAATTGCGTTCGTCGGCGGGGGAACGATCACAGGAACCATTACGGGAACGGGAATCGCAGAACACACCCGCCAGCCGATGGTGATCAGCCGACAGTCGCTGTTCGTCGATGCGACGGAAGCTTTCCTGACGGGCGCACCGGCCATGGCCGGCGAAGCCAGCCTGGGAATCACGGCCGATCCGACGGACGTGAAACGTCTGACTGTCAGCACGAACGTCGACTGGCTTTCAGCTGATGTGCAGACGGGCGAAGCGGATTCTACGGCGCAGGTTCTTGTCCGCGCGCGGCTGACAGAGGAGATTCGTGATGCTCTTTGCGAGCCGGGCGGCCGGATCCGCGGTGTGGTATCTCTGACGTGTCGGAGCGAACTGCCGCCACAGGAAGTGCCGGTGCTTCTGGGGCGACGCTGTCTGGCCCGGGCGGAGCCCTCTCCCATCACACTGGCATCGGTTCCCTGTGAAGAAGGAAGCGGCTGTGATTCGGAAACGGTCACCGTGTGGGCTTCCGGCGGCGATGGGCGGTCGATTGCTGTGGTCGTGGTGTCCGTCGAATCGATTCCGGAAGGACTTCGGACGGAAATCGTGGAAGATGATGAAAGCATCGCACGGGTCCGCATCGTTCGAACTCCTGACACTCAGGACGGCAGTTATCTGATCCGTTTTCGGGTGGCGTATCCCGAACTCGGCGGGCAGGACACTGCGTTTGTTCCCGTTCGTGTGGAATGACACGGGCGGCCGGAAGACTGTCATCCGCGGTGCGGGTACGTACAATAACCTGCAGACACGCGGGTCTCCCTGAACGGTCGCCGACCGACCGGCCATCACGCGGGAATCTTCACATCCTGCAGCCCGGCTCCGGCGTTCACGAATCTTTGATGAACCGGGAGTGAAAGATACGTGATGCGGCTGGTTGCGCCTTCTTCTTCCGTTCTGAGCACGTACATCTGGCTGGCGCTGGTCTGTG
>WFTL01000120.1 GCA_015485495.1 Planctomycetaceae bacterium | reverse complement strand
GAATGGAACCATGACCGACAGCGCCGCGGAAATGGATTCGGTCGTTCCTGAAAACAGCCCACCAGTGCGGTCATTCGCCCACACATTTGGCATACTTCTGTGTATTGCCGGCATTCTTGGTGGCCTGCTGCTGTTGATCGCTCGCGTTCATTTCGGATCGTTCAGAAATGTGCAGAAGTTCGTTCGCGGTGAGCGGCTTTCAGTGTCACCTCACACTGTGGATCTCGGACGGGTCTCCATTAGCCAGCAGCTGACCGCGACAGTTCGGATCACGAATCTGACGCTTGGCCACGTAACGCTGCTCGGCGCCAAACCTTCATGCGGCTGCATTGCGGTGGCGAACTTTCCTGTCACGATCCGTTCCGGAGCAACACATGTCGTGCCGCTGAGAATTCACACACCGCCCAGAACTGAACGAATCGACCACCGCGTCACGATATTCACAAATGCCGGAGGCCTAGAACAACTCAACGTATACGTTACCGGCGTTGCTGATGAATCGATGAACTCGACAGCGCTGTCGCTTCGAGAACGTTGATACCTGCGCAACGACGGCAGCATTCTCCGTTTACTCTCACGCACTTTTTCAGGGGAAAGTATAATGGCAATGAAATTCCTTTCCGCCACGGTCGGAGCGTTTGGTATCTGCCTGACGGCATTTTCCGCGTTACTTCTTTCGAGCGGCATCACCCTGGGCAGCTGCAACCTCATTTGCGACGACACCTGCGTCGGCGGGACCGGCGCATGCGGCACGCGATCATGCGCTTATTTGTCATCCGGTTGTGGTGCCTGCGCCTGTTTTGTAAACAGTGCGGGAACAGGGTGCAGCTGCAAGTAACAGTTCAGTTGTCGGCGGCGCAGGGACGATTGCCAGATCGGGGCGGCGTGTGCTTTTCGGCCTGTGTTTTCGTGATCCAGGAACGATCCTGTCGCCTCTGGCAACATGTGCCGTTTCCGGCAAGTCGTGATCAACACCGTGACTGGTCCACGGGAACAAGGGAAATCCTGCATGACTGCCACCCCCTTCATCCAGAACTCCGCGCCGGTGTTTTGTCGCGTTGTGTTGACTGCGGCCATTCTTGCAGGTCCGGTGCGGCCGGCACGTTGCGACGGTCCCGGTAGTCCTCTGATGCGCGAATTTCTTGACGGAATCCGCCACGCCGCCGACTTGCTCGAAAACGTGGAACTCGAGGGCCGGACAACCCTGCAGCAGTTCCTGACCGTCCCCAATCCTCTGGCCTGGCCGCAGGTCAGACGGAACGTTGGCCCTGACTCCATGGTGGAAGACGGTGTTTTCCACTATCCGAAAAATGTCGTCGAATTCGGCATTTGCGGCCGAATGGTCTGGGTGAAAGGCAGGAAAAAGGGTCTGGAAACCATTCTCGCATGCAATGAACGGTACGCATTTGGCCTCTCAAAGGAAGCAGAAGGCGGGGCTTATGTACTGACCCAGTTGTTTCGCATGGGAACACCGGAAGCCGAAGCCGCAGTTCGGGAATCCGGCGCCGTGTCTGTCCGTTACGCGGTCCTGTCACCGTGGGAGTTCCTGGGCTGGTCGCTTGCAGAGGGAGTCGAAATGGGGCGGTTCATCCCGACAGAGATCTTCAATGAAACACAGGCCGGAAAGCGCGCGGTTCGAGTCATTGTTGATTTCATTCCGGAAGGCAGCTCAGAAACCATTGAGGGTATCGAGTTGGTGTGTGATCCTGGCAGTCACTGGATGATTCGCGAAGCCTCATGGCACACGCAGCGCAATCCTTCTCGTCCGCACCGGCTTGTGATTTCAGATACACGGTCGTTGCGCAGTGGCCTGGATGTATCGGTACGCGTGAGAACCGACTACGTGTACGAAGGCAGCCAGAATCCGAAAACTGCCGCAGAATGTGATGCGGTAGAATCGCGCCACGCAGAAACAGACATTCTCTCCGAATCAACTGATCCGGCTCGATTCTACCTGTCCTACTACGGTCTGGACGAACCGACGTTTCAGACGCCGTGGTACACATCCGGATGGGTGCTGCTGGTCATCGGCTGTGTGTTCACCGCTGTCGGGGCGGGGCTGCTGCGGACCCGGCGGAATCGCCGGTGACAGGCGCCTGGGAACCGGTCGACCTGATCGCGCCGGCCGCCGCCGTCCTGGTCATCCGGGGAATGCGACGCCGCGCCGTCGGCCTGGCCGCCGTCGCCCTGTTCACTCTGTCGTTTCCCCCGTTCGTCCCGGCCCTGTTCTGGTTCAGCCTGACTCCCCTGGCCATCCTGTGGCGGTTCCCGGAAACCCTGTCCGGGCGGCGGGCAGCCGCCGAAGGGATCGCTCTGGGCATGGCCATGGGCTGGAGCGCCACCGTGTTCATCCACCATGTCATCCCGGCGTTCGGCTGGCTGTTTCACGGCATCGGATGTTTCCTGTTCTCTCTGCAGATCGCCGGCATGGCCGTCGCCTTCCGCCTGCTCAGACACCGCCCGGCCATCCTGTCTGCTCTGGCCGTCGGCGCGATCGCTCTGGCGGCCGAATCGTTCCACGCCCGCTGCACACCGGTCTGGTGGCTGGCCACTCTGTCGCTGCCGGCCGCGGACACGGCCGTCATCCAGTGGGCCCGCTGGATCACTCCGGTCGGTGTGTCGGCTCTGGTCCAGACGGTCAGCGTCCTGCTGTGGCCCGATCGCCTGGCCGGCAGTCTGTCGGCTCGCTGGAGCGGACCGGTCATCGGCATGTTTCTGGCATCCGGTCTGTGGAGCGGCGGGCTGTGGGCCGAACGGCAGACGCCCCGCGAACACCTGCCGTTTTCCGTTCTGCTGGTGCAGCCGGGAACCCGCGCCCAGGAGGAACCGCTGTGGCCGATTCTGGATCGCCTCACACAAAACGCCCTGACACGGAACGGTCCGGTCGATCTGATCGTGTGGCCCGAAACCTGCCTCAGCCCCGGTCCGCTGGAATCGGTTCCGAACATTCCGACAGACGAGATTTCGGCACCGGGCCGTCTGTGCAGTCCTCTCACGTTTCTGCATCACCTGCAGCCGCGATACGGCACCGCCTGTCTGGTGGGTGCTCCGGTGACCGGCCGCACGGTCCGCAGGAAATTCGGGCTGGACATATCGGAACCGGTCATGTGGAACTGCGGCTGTCTCATGGAAGCCGGCCGGGCCGACTGCCACCGCAAAACGGTTCTGGTCCCCTTCATGGAAGGGCTTCCCGGCTGGCTCGATACGCCCTTCGTGAGAAATCGTCTGCTGCCGGCCACCGGCATGCAGGCACCCCTGACCTGTGGACACACGGTGGCCCCGCATGCGTTTCGCGACCGGACCGGCCGGCGGCGAACGATCGTCATTTCCGTCTGTTATGAACTGCACTGCCCGTTTTCCGAACATTTTTCAGACAAATTCCGCGCCGAGGCGATCATTCATCTGGTGAACGACGGTCTGTTCCGGGACTGCCCGGAATTCACCGAACGGCAGATTCTGGCCTGCCGCAGCCGGGCGGTGGAAACGCGTTCCTGGAATCTGCTGTGTTCCACTCTGGCCGGAACCGTGGCGGTCGATCCGGGCGGCCGGATCCATCAGGTTCTGCCGTCCGGGGCCGGCATCCTGAAGATCGGCGGTTCCCGGCCCGACGAATCACGATACGATAGAAACACGCCTTCCCCGGAAGTTTTCAGAACCCATTCCTGTCCTTCGGCCGTTCGGGAGTCTCCGTCATGAACCAGACACACGTTTCCCGCACCGCCCGCCGCGGATTCACGCTCATCGAACTGCTGGTGACGATCGGCATCATCGGCATTCTGCTGTCGCTGCTGCTGCCGGCCGTGCAGCAGGCGCGGGAAGCGGCCCGTCGCACACAGTGCCGCAACAATCTGCGCCAGCTGGGTCTGGCTCTGCACAATTACCACGATGCGCACGGCGTGATGCCGCCGGCCAGCATCTGGACGGGACTGGGCGAACCTCTGGGAGCCGGTCTGCTGCCTTTGGGGACCATCGACCGGGTGGCTCTGGGACTGGCTCCGGGAAGCGAACCGAGCCGTCTGGGAGCCAACTGGGTCATTCTGCTGCTGCCGTATCTGGATCAGGTGAATCTGTACGAACAGTTCGATTTCCGGGAACCGCTGGAAAGTCCGGGGCACACTCAGGCGGTGGCCACGGTGCTGTCCGTGATGCGGTGCCCGACCGATCCCTGGGGCGATGATCCGTACGATCGGCCTTTGATGAGCGGAACCGGCGGAACGCTGTACGCCCGCGGCAACTACGCTCTGAACTTCGGCATCAATCGGCCGTGTTTCACGTTCACTCCCGGATGCGTCGACGGGCACGACACGGGCACCACTGACATCGAAAACACGAACGCCGTGGTGTGGGGGGACGGCATCGCGGGGATCAACGTGTCGCTGCGGTTTCGCGACATCAGCGGCGGGCTGTCCAACATGATCGCCTTCGAAGAAATCCGGGCCGGCATCGATCCGATGGATCCGCGGGGCACCTGGGCGCTGGGCATGGCCGGAGCCAGCATCACGGCGACGCATTCGCCGGGACCGTCGGTGGCCCAGGGATTCGACATGATCAATTCCTGCACGCAGCTCATTCTGAAATACAGCGAATCGCGTCTGGAAGAAATGGGCATGCCGTGCACCAGCGCACCGGTTGCGGCGAATGTCGGCGCCACGGCCCGCAGCATGCATTCGGGAATCGTGCATGCCGTGCGGGCGGACGGTTCGGTGCACACCATCAGCAACAGCATCAGCCCGGAAGTCTGGTCGAACCTGCATCACCGTCAGCGATCATGAAGCGGCGGTCGAAGCGGCCGGCGGTGCGGCGGAATCGGTGGCAAGCTGCATCACGGCTTCTTCGGAAAGCTGGTCGCGTGTCAGTTCTCCCGTGATGCGGCCTTCGTGCATCACGATCACCCGATCGCTCATGCCGATGATCTCTTCCAGTTCGCTGCTGACGAACAGAATGGCCATGCCGCGGGCAGCCAGTTCATCCATGAGCTGGTAGATTTCCTGTTTGGCCCCCACATCGATTCCGCGCGTCGGTTCGTCCATCAGCAGCACGTCCGGCTGCAGAGTGAGCCATTTTCCCAGCACGACCTTCTGCTGGTTGCCTCCGGACAGATGCCCGGCCGGCATGTCATCGTGCGGTGCCCGGATGCGCAGCCGGCGGCACATTTCCGCGGAATCGGCCGCTTCGGCGCGGGCGTTGCGCCAGCCGCCCGGCCCGCTGCGGCGGCGCAGGGCGGCCAGGCCGATGTTCTGGCGAATGGCCATCTCCAGAATGACGCCCTGCTGCTTGCGGTCTTCGGGGACGAGCGCCAAACCGGCGCGAATTGCATCGCGGGGGGTTCGAGGAGACACGGTTCCTTTGCGGACCCGGATCTGTCCGGACAGCGGCTGATCGACACCGAAAATCGCCCGTAACAGTTCGGTCCGCCCCGCACCGACCAGACCGGCGATGCCCACAATTTCTCCGGCCCGAATATCGAAGCGGACTGCGTGCTGCGGCCAGGCCGGAGTCACCAGATCCGTCACGGACAGCGCCGTTTCGCCGGCGGCAT
>WFTL01000119.1 GCA_015485495.1 Planctomycetaceae bacterium | reverse complement strand
GTCGGGAGGCAGTCAGTCGGGTGGCAGTCAGTCGGGAGGCAGTCAGTCGGGTGGCAGTCAGTCGGGTGGCAGTCAGTCGGGTGGCAGTCAGTCGGGTGGCAGTCAGTCGGGTGGCAGTCAGTCGGGTGGCAGTCAGTCGGGTGGCACGGGAAGATCGTCTGATCAGGGCGGTTCGGGGTCGGGACGCTCAGATCGCAGTGGAGATCATGGCGGTGCGGAACGTGGGCCGAATCACGGGGCAGTGGCTGCCGGCGATCAGGGGGGCGGTTCCGGCGACGGTAGTTCCGGAGATGTGGCGGATGTCGACGATGTCGAAAGGGCGCTCAACCTGGCCCTGCAGCGGCTGCAGCGCGATCTGGATCGGGGGGAAGTGGATGAGGAGCTGCTGGAGGAACTGGGATGGACGCCGCCGCAGCTCGACGCATTCATTCGCAGAATGCAGCAGCGTCTGGCGGATCGGAAGAACACCCAGGATACTTCTCCGGAACAGCGGCTGCGTCAGAAGCGTCTGGAGGAACTGCTGCGCAGTCTGAAGTCGTCTTCACGCGCTCGGTCGCAGAAAGCCACCCAGGCCTGGGACCGGGAGCAGCAGGAAATGACGGTTCGCCGACCTCGTCCCGGCCGGCGGTATCGGCGTCGGTATGAGCTGTACCGGCGTTCGGTGGCAGAAGATGCCGCGAGGAACTGAGCCGCGTTCCTGCTGTGGGGGGGCGGCAGGACTGGCAGCCTGTCGTGTTTCGTTGTCAGGAAACGGCGGCGCTGGTCTTGAGGTCTCCGGTTCGGGCCGACAGAATTTTCTTCTTCTGCCGGCCGGTCAGTGGCCGGTTCCGTGGCGGAGGCGGTCGGGGAGTGGTTTCCGGGTGGTTCGAGGTGTCATGCTGATGCGGTGTTTGTCTCTGCTGGTCTGCGTTCTGGCGGCCGGCTGCACGTCGGGAGTGGACGATTCGATCCCTCCTACTCTCGATGCCATCAATGAGATTCAGGAGATCCGGCAGACGGAACATTCCGCTTCGGGCGAAGGCGGTCTGGCATCGACAGACGGCGTGCCCCGGTCCGGTGTGTTTCAGGTGGAGTTCGTGACGACGGAAGGCCGTTTCGTGATGGAAATCCATCGCGACTGGGCGCCGATCGGGGCGGATCGTTTCTACCGCCTTGTGAAAGACCGATTTTTCGACGATTCCGCTTTTTTTCGCGTGGTGTCGGATTTCGTGGTGCAGTTTGGGCTTCCTGCGGATCCGGCAGCTCTCAGCCGCTGGTCGCGCAACCTGAAGGACGAACCGGTGATCCAAGGCAACCGCCGCGGCTACGTGACATTTGCGAAGGCCAGCATGCCCAACAGTCGTTCGACTCAGTTGTTCATCAATCTCAAAGACAATTCGAATCTGGACGCCATGGGATTCGCGGCGATCGGACGCGTGATCGAAGGAATGGATGTCGTGGATCGGCTGAACGCCGAATACGGCGAAGCGCCTGATCAGGGGCGTATTCGTGCCGAAGGAAATGCCTATCTGCGCAGCCGTTTTCCCAGTCTGTCGTGGATTCAGACGGCTCGTGTCATCGAGGACGATCTGGCTGATGACGGCCGGATTCCGTCGTCCGGTTCTTCGAAAGATTCATCATGAACGCCCGGGACTACATTCGGTCGATTCCCGATTTTCCTCGTCCGGGAATCATGTTTCGCGATATCACTCCGCTGCTGAAATCGGCAGCGGCCATGAAACATGTGACGCAGCAGCTTGCGGAACCCTGGCGGGATCAGAACGTGACGGCCGTGATGGCGGCCGAGGCACGGGGGTTCGTGTTCGGAACACCCCTGGCCATGGAGCTGGGAGCGGCCTTCATTCCGGTGCGGAAACCGGGCAAGCTGCCGTTCGAAACGTCTGCCTGGGAATACGATCTGGAGTACGGATCGGATCGGCTGGAGATTCATCGGGACGCTGTGGATCCCGGCGAGCGGGTGCTGCTGGTGGACGATCTGCTGGCTACCGGCGGAACGATGGAAGCGTGCCTGCGTCTGGCGGAACAGCAGGACGCCGAAATCGTCGGCTGCTCGTTCCTCATCGAACTGACCTTCCTGAACGGCAGGGAACGCCTGCAGCCGTATGACGTGCACAGTCTGATCGCCTACGAATCGGAAGCCGGCGACGACTGATCGGCCCCGGCCGGCCGCACTCTGTCAGCGGCAGCTCCCGGTTTCCGGGCAGCCCGGACCCGCAAGAAAGTCCGCACCGTTGGCAGGTCGCTACGGCTTGGCGGCAAAGCGCCCTGATACCGCGGCGGTTCGAAGCGTGTGCAGGAAAGTTCGAACCGGTTTCCGACCACCGTTTTTTTTCGGATCGAAGCTGCCTGTTGATTCGAACCGCACCGGCGAATGCCGGAATTCAGCAGAATGGCGGCGGCGGCGACTCGATGACCCGACCCTGTGGGTTTCGGAAAGGAGGAACACGGGGCAGATGTCCTGTACCGTTCGTTGACCGGGGGACAGTTTGTCCGAAAAAACATCTTTTTCCTGGCAATTCGCTTGGCGCATTTTTTCTGTTTTTGAGAAAATATTCTTTTGAAGTGGTTTTCTTC
>WFTL01000118.1 GCA_015485495.1 Planctomycetaceae bacterium | reverse complement strand
GCCATTTTCCCAGCACGACCTTCTGCTGGTTGCCTCCGGACAGATGCCCGGCCGGCATGTCATCGTGCGGTGCCCGGATGCGCAGCCGGCGGCACATTTCCGCCGAATCGGCCGCTTCGGCGCGGGCGTTGCGCCAGCCGCCCGGCCCGCTGCGGCGGCGCAGGGCGGCCAGACCGATGTTCTGGCGAATGGCCATCTCCAGGATGACACCCTGCTGCTTGCGGTCTTCAGGAACGAGCGCCAAACCGGCGCGAATTGCATCGCGGGGAGTTCGAGGAGACACGGTTCCTTTGCGGACCCGGATCTGTCCGGACAGCGGCTGATCGACACCGAAAATTGCCCGCAGAAGTTCGGTCCGTCCCGCACCGACCAGACCGGCGATGCCCACGATTTCTCCGGCCCGAATATCGAAACGGACTGCGTGCTGCGGCCAGGCCGGAGTCACCAGATCCGTCACGGACAGCGCCGTTTCGCCGGCGGCATGCGGCGTTCGCGAATAGAAGCGCGACACATCCCGTCCCACCATCATCTGCACCATGGCATCGTGACCGATGTCGGTTCCCTGCAGTTCGCCCGCGTTCTCTCCGTCGCGCAGAACCACGACGCGATCGGACAGATCCTGGACTTCCGCCAGTCGGTGAGAGATATAAATGATGCTCACCCCGCTGCGGCGCAGATCCTGAATGACTTCGAACAGGCGGGCCGATTCGCCGGCGGACAGGCTGGAGGTGGGTTCGTCCATGATGAGGATGCGGGCCTGGATGGACAGCGCCCGGGCGATTTCCACAAGCTGCTGCTGACCGATCGGCAGACGGCTGACGAGCGTCCGGGGCGACACATCCAGCCCCACCCGCCGCAGCACGGCGGCCGATTCGTCGTGAATCGTCCGTCGGCAGATCAGTCCGCCGCGGCGTGGTTCGCGTCCCAGAAAGATGTTGGCTCCCGCGGACAGATTGTCGGCCAGATTGAGTTCCTGATGGATCAGGGCGATGCCGTGATTCAATGCATCTCGCACGGACCGAAAGCGCACCGGCCGGCCATCCACACGGATGTCACCGGAATCCGGCGTCTGCACGCCGGCAAGAATCTTCATGAGCGTGCTTTTGCCGGCCCCGTTTTCTCCAATGACCGACAGCACTTCCCCCGGGTACAGCTTCAGGCTGACTCCGGACAGCGCACGCACGCCCGGAAAGCTGCGGCAGATGCGATGCACTTCCAGACGGGGAACGGCTTCAGTCATGACGTACCATTGTCGTCACAGCGCCGCGAATGCAACGGCACAGGCACCGCATCCGCGTCAAAACGAAGAATCGCCGATGCGTTCTGCCGGACGGCGTTCTGTCCTGCACAGTGCGTCCGCGGAAACGGCACCCCGGCCCTCTCCCGGCACACCCTCTCCCGGAGGGAGAGGGAGAAGGGGCAGGCTGGAAGCGGAAAGGGGCTTCACCGCATGCACGATGAAGCCCCAACAATGTTGCTCGCAAAGAACAGATACGCAGGAGAACCTGAGTTCATCTCCCTATGAATGGTTTGCGAGCACCGTCAGGGAACCCCCTGAGACGGGATAAATAGCCGCCGGATGAATCTCGGCAGCGGATAATCCTGAGACAGGTCCCAGGTTGAAGGCCTGCATCCGGCACACGACGTACCGAATTTCCGCCTTCGGGAAAAAATTCTGCCATTTTCTCCAACGCTCGCAAGCACAAAGTGTCCGGCAGACAGAATTCCGTGAAATTTGCTTTGCTCGGCCGCCCGGGCCGCTGCCGACCATCCGCGGGCCGTTCGTGGGCCCGAGGCTGGTTTGCGACAGGGAGCGGGCCAGCCGCCGGAGCGGCCGGGCCGTGTCGCTGGAGCAATTCCGCACACGTGTTGTGATGTGCTGCAGCCGACCGTGTTCCGAAGCGAGAGGGAGAAAACGGCGGGGCGGTCAGAACTGGCCGCCGATTTCGCCTCCGGCCCGCGTTCCGGCGGCCCGCCACACGGACAGATCGATGTTTTCGGAAATCGATCGAACGGAGCCATCGGCCAGAGCGGCCTGGACGGTTCCGGCGTGATAGCTGCGCGTCGTGATGATGGCGTAACTGGGACTGCCGCTGATTCCGTCTTTGCCTTCCTGCCAGGAATTGTAGTCGCAGTCGTAGGTGTCGGTGCCGTCGGTGCATTCCACGACGGAGTTCGGTGTCATCACCGTGGTGAACCCATGATGGTGCACCCGTCCGTCAGGCCATTCGGTGTGGCCCGTGTTCTTGAACTGAGCCCCGCTGGCAGCAGCCGCTTCCGCTTCCGCCACGTTCGAAGGCACGGCGGTGGACGGCGGGCCGCCGTTTCGCCGGTACGGCTGCCACGCTTTCACTTCGCTCACCAGCAGCGTGTTGCTGGTTCCGTCGGTGAAGCTGGCGATTTTCAGCCGTGCGTTCGGATAGAAGGCACCATCACCGCCGCGCCCGGTCACCGGATCGTAGACGAACCATGTCCCGAAACAGAACGCGTAGTTCGTGGGATACAGCGTCACTTTTCCGCCTCCCGGATCACGGGCTTCGTCACTGCGCGGGTCGGTCGGGCAGGCGTAGGTCGCGATTTTCAGTCCGTCGATGGCCGCCTGAAAGTCCCAGGCGATGGACAGATCCACGGCACTGTACAGATTGCCCTGTTCCAGATAAGGCAGAATTCGCCCATGAACCCCCCAGGACCCGTTGTTGCCGGTGACGGTCACCTGCGGATCGATGCAGGCACTGGGCGGCAGATAAGTGTTCACATCGATGTAGTTGTGCACCGCCAGGGCCAGTTGTTTGAGATTGTTTCGGCACTGGGTGCGGCGTGCCGCTTCCCGGGCCTGCTGCACAGCCGGCAGCAGCAGAGCGATCAGAATGGCGATGATGGCGATCACCACCAGCAGTTCGATCAGCGTGAAGCCCTCAGACAGCCGTCGTCCCTTCGTTCGTGTTCGTGGTCGCATCGCGTGGTGTTCCTGTCCTCTTCGTAAAGTTTCTTCAGAAAGCGTGTTCATCAGCGGCCGGACCGCTTACCGGGGCGCGTCTACTGTCCCTCACCGGTCACCGCCGATTCCGCAGTCCGGCCGGTCCCCGTCTGAGCCGCATGCAGGCTCTGGTGGAATGCAATTCCTGTTCCGTCCGCGGCCGGCAGCATTTCGTGGTTTTTCTGCGGCCGTTCGTCCGGCAGACGGCGGATTTTCCGTCAGTGGTGACGAATCATCCGCCGCGCCGGACGTCTGCAGGATCATTCGAGAACCGGTTTCCGCTGCAGAGCCGTTTTTCATCCGGGACGATGCATCGGCCAGTCGTTATTCTGCCGAATGAAACACCCCGGAAGAAACCCCGGAGCATCCGATGCGGGTGTTGTTTTCGCCTGTGAGTCTGCCATGAAGTCGCCTCTGCGCAAACAGATTTTCCGGCCGATGGCGCTGCTGCTGACTCTGACCGTCGTCCTGTTCACCGGGATATCCACCTGGTCGACGGTGCGGCATCGGGATGAACAGATTCACCGTCACATGCAGGCGGTCACCGATGCTCTGAGCAGCACATCGTATCCTTTGACGCGTGACGTGGTGCGGCGAATCGGCGCCCTGGTGGGCGGCGACCTGGTGGTCCTGAATCGCCGGGGAGAACGGACCGAATCGACACGGGACGTTTCCGACGACCTGCTCCAGGAACTCAGGGCGTTCGCCCATCCATCGGAAGACGGCCGTTCTGCGGCCGTTCACAGCACGGTCTGGAATTCCCGCCGTTATCTGGTTTCTGTGATTCCGCGCCCCTACGGCCCGCGGCCCGGCACCCTGTTCGTTCTGCTTCCTCGCAGCGATCCGGCCTCCCTGCTGCTTCAGTCGCTCCTTCCGCCTCTGGCGGTGGCGCTGCCGATGCTCATTCTGGCTCTGGCAGCGGCCGGAACGGTATCCGACCGCATCGCCCGGCGGATCGATCAGGTCCGCGGTCTGTTCCGCCGGCTGGCGGCCGGAGATTTCCGGCCTGTTGCGGTGTCCGGGCGCGACGATGAAATCCGTGATCTGGTGCGGTCGGCCAATGACCTGTCCATTCAGCTCAGAACCCTGCAGCAGAATCTCAGCGCGGCCGAACGCCTGCAGCTTCTGGGTCAGTTGTCCGGCGGGCTGGCTCATCAGCTCAGGAACTCCATCGCCGGTGCCCGGCTGGCCATTCAGCTTCATCAGCGGCACTGCCGCCAGGCCGACGACATGACGGACACCGCGATCGCTCAGCTCAATCTCACGGAAGAACAGGTACTGGCCGTCATTTCCCTGAATCCCGATGCACCGGCATCCGAACCGGAGTCCTGCCGCCTGAAGGAACTCATCCAGGAAGTGTGCGGACTGCTGCGTCCGCTGTGTGCTCACTGGAAAACCCGGCTGACGATTCAGGCGGACGACCGGCTGCAGGTCCTGCTGCGATCGCGGCCGTCGGTGAAAGGCGCCCTGCTGAACGTGGTGCAGAATGCCGTGGAATCGGCGGGAGTGGGAGGCGACGTTGTCGTCCGAACCGAAGAGGATGAGGACGGCATCGCCATTCGGGTGCTGGATTCGGGCCCCGGCTTTCCCGACAGTGCGTCTGTTCTGACGGAACCGTTCCGCACGACCCGACCGGACGGCATCGGACTGGGACTGACGATCGCCCGGCATGCGGTCCGTCAGGAATCCGGCCGGCTTGTCATTGGACGGCACGCGGGCCGCACGTCTGTTACACTGATGTTTCCGAAACACACCGAACCGGCCCTGTCCACAGGCTGACCATGCCGCACGCTCTGGTTGTCGACGATGAACCGGCGATCTGCCGCTGTTTCGAAACACTTCTTTCCGAACTGGACTGCGATGTCACGGTGACCGCATCGGCTGAGGAGGCTCTGGAACTGGCGCAGTCCCGGCCGTTCAGTGTCATCGTGCTGGACATCCGTCTGCCCGGCATGGACGGTCTGACGGCCCTGTCCCGCTTCCGGACTCAGACCAGCGCCCCGGTGGTCCTGATCACCGCTCACGGAAACCTGTCCACCGCCGTCACGGCCGTGGAACAGGGGGCGTTCGACTATCTGCCGAAACCGTTCGAACTGGATCAGGTGCTGCAGGTTCTCCGACGGGCCATCGCCGAATCGTCCCGCCGGACCGATGCTGATTCCGAAGAGCAGGACAGCCGTCGCCCCGCGGAAACACTCATCGGCGCATCCCGCAGCATGCAGTATCTGTTCCGCCGCATCGCCATGGCGGCCCGGCATGATGCTCCCGTTCTGATCACGGGAGAAAGCGGCACGGGAAAGGAACTGGTCGCGGCCGCCATTCACCAGAACAGTCGGCGCGCCGGACAGGCCCTGGTCCCCGTCCATCTGGCTTCACTGAGCGAAAGCCTGCTGGAACGGGAACTGTACGGTCATGCGGCCGGAGCCTTCACCGGAGCGCAGCAGGCGCAGCGCGGCCTGATCGCTCAGGCCGACCGGGGCACCCTGTTTCTCGATGAAGTCGGGGAAACGCCGCTGTCGGTCCAGGTGAAACTGCTGCGTGCCATCGAATCCCGGGAGTACTATCCGGTGGGATCGGCCGATCGACATTCATCCGATTTTCGACTGATTTCCGCCACCAGCCGGACAGCCGGGCACCTGCAGAACCCTCGACATTTTCGTCCGGACTTTTTCTACCGGCTGGCGGCCATCCGCATCCACGTGCCGCCGCTGCGCGAACACCGTGACGACATCCCGGCGCTGACACGTCATTTTCTCCGGCAGTGCGGTCAGCCGGACCGTTCGTTTTCTGACGATGCCCTGAATGACCTCATGCAGCGATCCTGGCCCGGCAATGTTCGCGAACTGCGCAACCTGGTCATCCGCGTGGCCGCCGAAAGCAGTGAACAGGTCATCGGAACCGATGCGCTGCCGCCTGAGGAGGAATCGGCCCCCGGTCCCGACAGTCCCGCTCAGCAGACAAAGGGATCTCCGGAAGCCCATCTGAAAGCCGCCGCCTGTCAGTGGGCCGAACACGCCTTTCAGTCCGGCATCGATGGTGTCCTGCAGGCGGCTTCACGGATCGTCACGGAGGAACTGATCGAAGCGGCCATGAAGCGGGCCGGAGGCAATCGATCGCGGGCGGCCGAGCTTCTGGGAATTCACCGCGAAACGCTGCGCGACCGGCTGACAAAACGCCGCTCGGCCTCCGACCCGGAAACCAGCGAATGACGGCCGGACCGGCTGCGGCCGTTCGCCGGCCGTGCACGCTGCAGACAGTCCGTTCAGGCGGATGTCAGAACCGATGCCGTCTGATACGTGATCAGCGCCGCGGTCCACGCCAGAACCGTCATCCAGGCGAACTGCAGCAAAGCCCACTTCCAGGTTCCTGTTTCCCGGCGCGTGACAGCCTGAGTGGGCAGGCACTGCATGGCCAGAACATAAAACACCAGCAGACTCAGACAGGTGGCCGTGCTGAACACCGGGCGACCGTCGTCCCGTTTCTGCCGGCGCAGTGTTTCCACCAGAGACGCTTCATCGTCGATTCCGTCTTCGCCCAGCCCGTAGACGATGGCCAGCGTACTGACGACCGCCTCACGAGCCGCGAACGAACTGATCACGCCCACATTGATCTTCCAGTCGAATCCCAGAGGACGAAACACGGGCTCCACGGCCCGTCCGATGCGTCCCGCGAAGGAATGAGACAACTGATGCTGACGCAGGATGCGATCGGCTTCTCCGCTGAGTTCCTCCGCGCGGTCGCCGGCAGCCTGAGCGGCTTCGGTGCGCAGGGCCGCCACCTGATCGGCTGCAGGCGACGGCAGATCGGATTCCGGCAGCCGCGGCCAGGCGGCCAGAGCCCACAGGATGACGGAAAACATCAGAATGGCGGTTCCCGCATTCTGCAGGAAGACGCGCGCCCGGTCCCAGACAGTCAGCAGAGCCGAACGCAGAGCCGGCAGGCGGTACGGAGGCAGTTCCAGGACCAGCGGCTCGGTGTCTCCCGGCAGAATGCTTTTCTTCAGCACCCAGGCCGACATGAGGGCGGCCGTGATCCCCAGAATGTAGGCCCCTGTGAACACCAGGGCCCCCGTTCCCGGAGACCCGGCGAACAGCAGAGCGGCCACCATGGAGTAAACAGGCAGCCGCGCTGAACAGGTCAGCAGGGGCAGAACAAGAATCGTGACGAGTCGATCGCGCCGGTTTTCGATGGTTCGGGTCGCCATGATTCCGGGAATGGCACACGCATGGGCCGACAGCATGGGAACGAAGGCTCTCCCCGGCAGCCCCACGAACCGCATGAACCGTTCCATGACGAACGCTGCCCGGGCCATGTAACCGCTGTCTTCCAGCAGCGAAATGACGAAAAACAGGATGCAGATCTGCGGCAGAAAAATGACCACGCCTCCCACGCCGCCGATGATTCCTTCCACCACCAGACTGCGCAGTTCATCCGGAGGCAGCAGGGCCGTCGCTGACGCAACGGCGACGGCAGCAGTGCCGGACAGACGGGTCCATGAGATGCCGGCCAGACGATACGCACCGGCAAATGTGAGCAGCGCCAGCGAAACCGTTCCCGCCGCCCAGGCCACAGGATGAACCGGACCGGCCGGAAACAGGCCGCCGACGAAGTCTCCGACCGATGCAAAGGCCGTATCCACCAGGGTCATGGGAACATCGGCCAGAGAAAAGATCAGAAAGAACATGCCCGCCATCAGTGCCAGAAAGACGACCGGACCGATGACCGGGTGCGTGAGAAGGCGGTCGGCCGCTGAAATCTGATCCTCGGCGGCCGGAGCATCCACGGACGCCCGGGCCGTCTGTTCGGCCCAGTCGTATCGGGCTGCGAACGCACAGCGGGAACACCCGGACGCACAGGAAGCCGGTTCGGACGCGACCACGGGCAGATCGATGGACGGTGCCGGCAATACGGGCGTTTCGCCGGCAGCCGACACAACGGCGGCAGACAGTTCCGAAAGCCCTTCCCCTGTTCGAGCACTGACCGAAACGACCGGACAGCCCAGCTCCCGACTCAGCCGGTCCACATCGATGCGGATGCCTTCTGCCCGGGCCGCGTCGGACAGGTTGAGCGCCACGACCAGGGGTACCTGCAGTTCCCGCACTTCACTGGCCAGATACAGACTGCGCTGGACATTCGTGGAATCCGCAACCAGCACAACGACATCGGCTGCGGAATCCGTTTCCAGAAACCGGCGGGCCACCGTTTCTTCCGGACTCAGTGCATCCAGACTGTACAGGCCGGGCAGGTCCGTCAAATCGAACCGCCGCTCGCCGTCTGTCCAGACGCCCCGACGAATTTCCACCGTCACGCCCGGATAATTGGCCGTTCGGGATCGCAGTCCCGTGAGGCGATTGAAAAGAGACGTCTTGCCGGTATTCGGATTCCCGGTCAGAGCCACTCGAATCACTCGTGCCGCCCCGGCACTGTGTTCCTGCGCTGTTCCGTTTTCCCGCGCTGTCCCTTCGGCCGGCGCTCTGTCGGTCGTCATTCCGAACGGACCTCCGCCCCGGCAGCCGCGCTGACGGCCGCCACGACGACCGATCGGGCCAGCGACCGGGACACCGCAATCCGGGATCCCACCACGCGAAGAATCATGGGATCACCGGACCGCAGAACCGTCAGACGGCGGCCCGAGCAGATTCCCAGGCGTTTCAGCCGCACGGCACTGTCCCCGGATCCTTCCACGTCAACGCACTCGTGGTCTCCCGCCGCCGCCTGGGCCAGAAGGATCGTGTTCAGACCGTCCGCCCGGCAGTCGTTCCGGTCCGTTTCATTCCGGATCAAAGTTTCTGACGGCATCGCGTGCGCTGTCTCCAGACATTCTTCCACGGCCCGGCCATCATGCCCCCGCAACACCGACAGCATGACACCCGCAGCCCGAATCCACACACAGGCCGTGACATTGAGACTCAGTCGCAACCTGAATCTACGATAGGCGGCCGGACGGTCGTGTCAACGCAGCGGTGGCAGCAGTCGCCCGGTTTCCGAAACTCGACACATCTTCGTGCCGGTCCGGAAGACCGCGCCGGCACGACGTATCCCGTCGCAACCGGCCGTTCCGGCGGCCTTCAGAAAGAACGGGGGCCGTGGTCCATACCGGATGCCGGCGTGATGTTCATGGTGTCCGGCTGCGTGCCGGAATCCAGGAACGCGGTCATGTCGTCCGCATGATAACTGGACCGCACGAAGGGACCGCTGGCCACCATCCGGAACCCCAGTTGCCGGCACTGATCGCCGATTTCGTCGAATTCTTCCGGCGGCACGTAACGTTCCACGGGCAGATGATCGGGAGTGGGCTGCAGGTACTGGCCCAGGGTGATCATGTCGCATCCGACGCGGCGCAGGTCGGCACAGACATCCAGCAGTTCTTCGCGGGTTTCGCCGAGACCCAGCATGAGACCGCTTTTAGTGGGGATGTCGGGGGCTTCCTGTCGGACCTGCTGCAGCAGATTCAGGGTGCGCTGATAGTCGGCATTGCGCCGCACCCGGTGATACAGCCGCGGCACGGTTTCCGTGTTGTGATTGAACACATCCGGCCGCGCCTGAATGACGCGTCCAATGGCAGCGCGGTTTCCCTGAAAATCGGGTGTGAGCACTTCGATGCGTGCCCCGGTGCGCTCACGCACAGCCACCACGGTCCGGTACCAGTGTTCCGCCCCGCCGTCCGGCAGATCGTCGCGGGTCACGGATGTGATGACCACATAACGCAGTCCCAGACGTTCGGCCGCTTCGGCCACGCGTTCCGGTTCGTCGGCTTCCAGCACTGTGGTGCGTCCCCGGGCCACCGAACAGAATCCGCAGGGACGGGTGCACACGCTGCCGCCGATCATGAACGTCGCCGTGTGCTGCGACCAGCACTCCGTCCGGTTGGGACAGCGGGCGCTTTCGCACACGGTTTCCAGCCTCAGATCGGCAATCACGTCGCTGGTATACGCCATACCGGGACGGGGCAGCGGGCGTTTGAGCCATCGTGGCAGGCGTCTTCGAGGACGTTCGGCCGCATTATTGAGAACGGGCAAAAGCGCCATGGACGAACTTTCGAGTGCGGGTGAGAAAAGGATGCCCGGTATGAACGTGATACTCAGGATATCCGATTCGTTCACAGATGTGATGGATCAGCGACGTGCGAACCTGTCCCATGAAGGACGGACGAACCCGTTCGGTGTTCAGTGAGGAAATTCGCTGTCCCAGCAGTCCGCGCCCCAGCCGACGGGCTTCGTCCAGACGACAGCTCACGTTGAGAAACAGCCCGAAACCCGTCACCCCCTGATCGACGTGAATTCCCACTTCGCAGATGATTCCATGCCGGCCGAACACGCCGCCCGGATCGTCCGTGAGATGCGCCATCACGCCGCATTCGCGACAGGTGTCGACAACCGCCTGCTGCAGAGACCGGCGAAACGCGGATGCAGACAGGCCGCATTCAGCCAGAGACACCACCACGTACGCGGCAAGCTGCCCCGGCTGATGCAGCACGGCGTGACCATCCCGGGGCACGCGATGCACCGTCAGCAGACGGGATTCCAGCTCACGCGGATCCACCGGCAGTTCCAGAAGCGAACTGTCCGTGCCGGTGGTGACTGCAGGAGGATGTTCGCAGATCAGCACGGCGGCATTCACGTGTCCCTGCCGCCGGACATCGTGAGCCATCAGTTTCTGCAGCGCCAGAACAGACGGCACGTCCGCCATCCCCAGCAGCCGGACTTCGGCCGTGACAGGCGTGTCGTTGTAAAAGTTTTCCCAGTCCACCGGCATGGACAGTCCCGCTCAGACAGAAAAACCAGTCCTCCTGGACTGTGATCGGCCGGGATTGTAACACGCGAACCGGCCGATTCGAGCACCTCCGCAGTTGTCCGATCGGAACCTGAGAAAACCGGCCTTCCGATGGCAGCCGGACAGCGGACTGCAGTCCCGACAGAATGGGGAATGGGTGCGGACCGCCACGGCATGCAAATTGTCAAAAACCGGTGTTTTCCCAGGCGTCCTCTTGCAGCATCCAGGCCGATGTGGCACGCTGACACAGGATTTTTCGTGTTTCCACTGAAATCGACGCACGGCGTACCGGCAGGACGACACTGTCTGGCGGCCGTTTTTCTTTGGAAGCATTCGAAGAATCTCCTCCACTCTGATTACTTCACGCACAGGCGAACCGGTGTGTCCGCGCTGCTTGCGGCTGCAGCGGGCCTGGGCGTTCCCACGACCGGGAGGATCGGCCGATGAAGGTCGTGCTGGAACTGTCTGATCCGAACTCGAACATCCGTTCGATCACTGTACGTCACGACATCGTCATCGGACGCGGTTCGGACTGCAATCTGCGGGTGTCGTCTCCCCAGGTAAGCCGGCGGCACTGTTTCCTGCGGATCCACAGCGAGCGCGTGACCATCACCGACCTGGAAAGCTGCAACGGCACCTGGCTGGACGGGCAGAGAACGGTTCCCGGAAAGCGCTATGTGCTGGAAGACGGGATGCAGATCGCCATCGGTCCCGTCCGGTTCGTGGCCCGCGTGATCACCGGTGCTCCGGACGTTCTTCCCGCCGAAAAGCCCGAATCGCCGCAGCATCGTTCCGGAAAAGCGGCAGCAGCCCCCCGGGAATCGTCCATGAATTTCGCTCTGGAGCACGGCGGGCCGGCTGCCCAGGAGGACGAACCGACCCACGACTATCCGGCGGCTCTGGCGAAGGAATTCCGGCTGTCGGAAGAATCCGTCGCCATTCGTGCCGGCACCGGCAGCGAGGATCTCATCGAAGTGGACCGTGCCGACGACGACTCTCCGGCCCCCATCATTCCTGAGTTTCTGCTGGATGACGACACGATCGCCGGCGAACCGGCAGACATCGTCGATGACGGCAGCCGCAGTCACGATGATCTGGATGAAGTCATCATCCTGGACGACGACTGACGATCCGGATCTGCCGGTACCGGCGGCCCGGCGCGGGAGAATCACCGCGAGAACAGGCCGAACAGCCCCTTCTTCTTTTCCGCCGGCGTTTCTTCGGAAGCCGATTCGTCGTCCGCCGACAGCCTCATCACCAGATCGCG
>WFTL01000117.1 GCA_015485495.1 Planctomycetaceae bacterium | reverse complement strand
TCTGGACCCGCCGCGTTCTGTCGAAGACGATCCATCCGCCGCTGCACCGCACCGCCGCCGGTCGTCTCCGGCCGTCATGCTGCTCAGCGGACTGCTGGCTGTCGATGCGGCCTTCACCATTCCCGACCTGGGGGCTTTCGCCGGCGATGCATGGAACAACGTGGTGCGGATCATTCCGCTGCCTGAGGACACTCTGGAATCCTGCTACTGGGGTGATGCGATCAACGGGGATTTCTGGCAGCAGGTGCCGGATGGAAGTACGGTGGCCGTCGCTCCGGTCCTGCATCCGGTTCTGCTGCAGGACATGATGACCATGATTCCCGTCGTGCGGCAGAAGAACATCCGTCTGGAAGCCTATCAGTACCATCCGCAGCAGCAGCGAGGACTGGTTCTGCTGCTGCATCGTCTGGCCGACCTGCGTCCGGCTTTGCGCCGTCCTCCTCCCGGGACGGATCCGGTTGCCGAAGTGCGTTCCGACGGACGGGTGCTGGCACGGCTGGTGGATACGACGCAGAAGACGTGGCCGGAGATTCCTTCGTGGTGACGATGGTTCGTTTCCTGTGTCTGGCGATTCTGCCGGCAACGGCGCTCCCCGCCGTCGCCCAGCCCGCCGGGCCTCCGATGACAATTGTCACTCTGACGGATCCGACAGCCGACAGTCCGCTCATCGGCCGGGTTCTGGTACGAGCCCGCGACGGCGGGCTGCTGCTGGAAGACCGCAGCGGCGTTCTGTGGAATCTGACACCGGACCGGATTCGGGATCAGAAACCGGCCGATCGGCCCTGGTCGCCTCTGCCGGCCGACGAACTGGCCACCGTACTCATTCGCGAAACAGGACCGGGCTTCACCGTCACGACCACACCGCACTTTCTTCTGTGCAGCCGTGCTTCGGATGTATTTACGGAATACTGCGGAGACCTGATGGAGCATGTTTACGAGAAGTATTTCGACTTCTGGAAAGAACGGTCCGTGACGGTCACCACGCCCGACCGTATGCTGCCTGTCATCGTGTTCGCCCGCCAGGAAGATCTGGCAGCCCACATGCGCCGATGCCACCCGGAACTTCCGCCGAACGACAGCCCCGGGTTCTATTCGTCCCGATTCAACCGGATGTACGTCGCCGAACCGTCCACCGACCGTCCACCGACTTCAAGACGCCGGCTTCTTCGGTTTCTGCGAAAACGACTGCGTGTCGTGGAAACCGTGGTCCACGAATCCGTGCACCTTCTGGCTTCGAACACGTCTGTGCATCGCCGGCAGGCGGACACGCCGCTGTGGTACAGTGAAGGACTGGCAGTGTGGTTCGAACCGTGCTCCGGCCGCGGACGCCTGCTGTGGACGGGACCCGGCGGTGTCAGTGCCGTTCATGGACGACTGGTGAAACAGGCCGGACGGGCAGATCGTCTGCCGGTTCCCGTCGAAAAACTGCTGCGGGACAACCGGCCGTTTCAGGATGCCGATCAGGTCGCGTCCGCCTATGCATCATCGTGGGCCCTGATTTACTGGCTCCTTCGCCGCGATCCGGACACCTTCGCTGCGATTGCCCGTTCCATCCGGAACCGGCCTCTGCTGCGCGACATCCCTCCGGATGAGGAACTGGCCATCATGACGGAACTGTTTCACAGGAATCCGGCGGAACTTGAGAAACAGATCGCATCCCTGATGCGCCGACTCAGAACGCGCTGATCTGTTTCCGAAAGGGACGCGGTTCCGCAGAGTGAAGGATCCACGCAGAAAAAGGCGCTGGTGTCCGGCCGGGAAGCAGTCCGGAGCGGGACAGGGCAGTCTGCGGGCAGGAGCCGAATCGGACGCAGCGGAACGTGTTTCGACAGCCGCTGTCCCCGTGTCAGAACAACTCTCGCGGAAGGACGCGCCCCTGCCCGTGTTGCCGATCCGATACCAGTTTCCATGGGCATTGCAGCGGAAGGGCGTGAGCCCTCCGGTGAGAACCACCGGCACACGACACACATCCTTCGGTGAGAGCGCCGCCACGCCATCGGGCGCGCCGGCCGCATCCCGTTCGGCCCCGCCTGGCACAGCCACCCTGAACGCACCGCGGGAATCGCTGCAGAACAGCACCCGTCTGGACTGTGCCCATCGATAAATGGCGGTGGGGCCGTCGGCTCCGAACAGCACCACCATGAGGGTGATGACGACCACACTGATCAGCGGATGACGTCGACTGATGGAAGATCGAGGATTCTCCAGGGACTGGAAATGGGCGACGATTTCGGTAAGTTCGACGGACCTGGACTTCGGCACGTCAGCTCCTCCATGAAACTCGGAAGGTGGGTTTCATGGGAGACTATCTGAGCCCGGAGGCAGGCGCAACCCATATTGCCAGAACTGCCCAAAGTGCGCGCTGGCCCTGACCAGCGATGACTTCGTGAAGCGTTTAAGTTCAACTCTTGAGTTCACCCGACCGCCAGGACGGCGACACAAACTTAATCCCAAGGAAAGAGCAAATATGAAATCGTGTTGGTGAGCTTTGTTTTGAAACTAAACAATACAGATTGTGGCTACGAACAACTACTGTCCCTTGCGAGCATTGAAATGTAATCCCCGTTTTGTCAACATTGGCATCTGAAATCCATAGAGTCCCCTCGTCAGACGCAACACAGACATCAACGTCCGCAACATCAGTAAATACAATCCGGTGGAGCTCAGATGCCCTAATTGTGTGGCTGCACAACGATGTTGTAATACTGTCATCTAGACATTCAATCGTCATTTTGCATTCGAGATCATCCTTGTCGTATTCGACACTGGACAGGTCAAACCATCCGTCAATCCAGTGTGGAAGCATCTCAGCAATTGACACAGATGTGAATTCATGCTCCATGGTTGATACCACTGACCTGCCAGAAGAAATCCATCAAGTCGAAAGTCCGTAACCATTCAGCCTGGTGGGGATCGGTATTGGCGGATTCGGGGAAACCGGTTCTGCTGGATGCATCATCGACGGTGCAGCGGGGATTGTCGAGAGCACGGAAGTCGACACAGCGTTTGTCGAACGATTTCTGGCTGCGCGGGTCACCGAAGAGGAGTCCCGCAGGTTTTCCCGGCAGCCGGCTGAAGTCATTGCCTTCACGCTCCTGATGATCCGGTCCCGCCTGACGGCCCCGACGGAGCGGGGCCCTCCACTGTCCGCTGGAGGGACGGGCTCTGTCCCGTCCGACTAACTGCCGGATCGGCGTCGCCTCGCTCCTGGATCCGGCCTACGGGCTGTGCCCAACGATAAATGGCGGTGGGGCCGTCGGCTCCGGACAGCACGGCCATGAGGGCGATGACGAGCACACTCACGAGGGGATGCCGTCGATTGA
>WFTL01000116.1 GCA_015485495.1 Planctomycetaceae bacterium | reverse complement strand
TCCTGCGCTTTGAATCCGCCGTAGTACAGCACGGCACTGAAGGACACCGTGGTGTTGAACTGAGTGTCTTCGGTGAGTGCCAGGTCGAGTTCCAGGCGTCTGTTCACATCGGCCGTCAGATGCGTTCTCCAGCCGGTGAACCGCCGGACTGTCGGAGAAAAGTAGCGATAGGCTCCCGTGAACCCCTTCACCCGAATACGGTTGTCGAAGAATTTTCCGATAAGTGCTCCGAATTCCACCTCCACGCCTTCCAGAGCCTCCGCAATCGTATCGACCCGGGTGAAAGTGATGTTGTTTCCCACAAAGGCGGCGGACGCCTGGTCGATCCGCTGCCCCACAACGCCTGTCCGCACTCCGTTGGGACGCACGTAATTGGCCCGTGCTTCCCATGTGTCTGTCAGCACGTCCACACCGATGCCCCAGGCGCGAAACAGCTGACCGGTCAGATCATCGCGGGCATGATGCAGACTCGCACCGGCGACAACATCCCATTCCTCAATGAACGTCCGATAGACACCTCCGGCATACCCGGTCAGACCACCGCGGTTGCCCCGTCCGAGCTGCAGATCGGCGATGAAAGCCGTCGTGCCGATGTTGAAATAGGGAGAAAGATTCAGATAAGTGATCGAATCGATCCGCCCCACGTCGTTCCCCGCGGTGTGACCGAAACGGACATTTGTGCCGAAAGATCGCCGGTTCAGACTGAGAATCTCGCTGGCTCCGCCGGACCGCCCGCCGCTTCCGGACAGGACAACCGGCCCCTGCGCCGGTGCCGCGGAAATCGACAGGGCTGCCAGCAGCCACGTCACCGCCCCGATCAGGCTGCGGCGGCAGACCGACTGTCGAGTTGTCTGAACGTTCGTCATGACGTCCTCGAATCGATAAAAAACTGGCCCGCGCCGCACACTGACCTGCAGATCAGCCGCTGCGACCCCGGACGGTCGATCCGGATTCACCCGATTCACAAACCGGGCCTCTCCACAGAACGCACGGTGCCGGTCATCGCCCGGCGCACCGCAGATCCTGTCTCCGGAAAGAGACGCGGGCGGTTGTAGCCGCGAAAAAAAACTCCAACAACACGGCTTCCGCCCGCCAAAGCCCCTTTTTTTGCTCCGGCAGACCGGCCTTTCGACGCTTCTGCGAAAACATCGTGTTGACAGACCGGCGGCGGCAATTCTCGCCTGTTGTCACGCCGACAGTCGCCATCTGCCCTCCTGGAAACCGGCAGAATCGGTTCCCCGCTGCAAATCATCTGTGATCGATTCTGACGCCACCTGCTTTTTTGTGCCGGTGCAAAAACCAGGCGTCCGAATGGTCGCCTCTGCATATTCGATCAACCGTTCGCTGCGCCGTCGCGATATCGTCCCGGCGTACGCGGTGAGACATTCCACGGGCAGACACAGTACGGCCAGCCGGCCGGCGGGCAAGGGGCGTCAAAAGCGGTCGCATGACGGGAAACGATGGCCTATACTGTGGTTGCGCACACTGCGAACAGTGGATGCGGACCACGGAGCTGTGGACCGTGTAAAGAACCATCCGTCGGAATCCGTGAGGGAAACATCGGTGAAGGACGTTCTGAAACTTCTGTCAGGCGGCTGCCTGCTGTGCAGCATCGCCGGCTGTGCCGATTCGGTTGTTCAGCCGGCCGCGGTGCCCGAAGCGGCGGCGGAAACGGCCGCCGCTGCCGCGGAAGACAACCATGGTCCTGCCGCCGGGCAGGCCGCGTCCCCTGCCACGCTGTCGGAAAATTCTGTGCCCGTGGAGACTGCATCCGTGACGACACAAAGGCCCCATTCGCCGGACGAAAAGCAGCCGAACGAACCGAAGTACAACGAACTGACGGAATTCGAACGGTACGTCATCATCGACAAAGGAACGGAACGGGCCTTCACCGGTGAATACACGGACAACGATCGTCCGGGAACGTATATCTGCCGGCGCTGCAACGCTCCGCTGTATCGATCCGAAGACAAGTTTCACAGCGGCTGCGGGTGGCCGGCATTCGACGATGAAATCGACGGTGCCGTCACGCGCGTGCCGGATGCCGACGGGATCCGCACGGAAATCATCTGTTCCGCCTGTTCCGGACACCTCGGACACGTGTTCATCGGAGAACGGATGACGGACAGGAACGTGCGGCACTGCGTCAATTCGGTGTCGATGGTGTTCATCCCCGAGGGCGAAGAACTGCCGCCGCCGATCGTCCCGAAGTCGCGCTGAAAACCGGCCGAACTGCTGCTCGTGCGGGCGTTCATGCCCGACCGATTCGGCCGGCAGCGGTCACCGCCCGTCAGGCGGCCCGCTGCCGCAGACCGTCCCGTCCGATGCGGTGGCAGTAATCGCCGAAGGATTCGCCTGCCTGGCGTTCATCCCGCCAGGCCGTCAGCAAAGGCCGCAGCCGATCGGCGATTTCATCCAGAGGAACCTGGTCGTCGTAGACGAACGCCAGACGCGTTCCCTGCGCATTGCCGCCAAGAAACACGGTGTACTTTCCGACAGACCGTCCCACCAGACCCACGTCCGGCGTGTAGGGCCGGGCACAGCCGTTGGGACAGCCCGTCATGTGGACAGCGATTTTTTCGTCCTCCAGTCCCAGTTCGCTGGTGATCGCGTCAAGCTGATCGATGAGTCCCGGCAGAACACGTTCTGCTTCCGTAATCGACAGGCCGCAGGTGGGAAAGGCCGGACAGGCCATGCTGTAACGCCGCAGCAGCGACAGATCTTCTTCAGGAGGGATGCCGTGTTCGGCCAGCATCCGGTCGATGTCCATGCGGTCCGCCGGGTCGATGTCGCACAGAATCACGGACTGCAGAGCCGTCAGCCGCGTGTCCATGCGGTACTGAGAAATCACGGCCCGCAGGCCGGTCTTGATTTTGCGTTCGGCGGTGTCCTGAATCCGGCCGTTTTCGATATTGATGCCCAGAAACAGACGTCCGTCTCCCTGTTCGTGCCAGCCGATGTGATCTTCCACACCGGTGACGCACACATCCTGCGGATCGTTCAGTGGCTGTCCGTAGTATTCTTCCACGACGGATCGAAAACGGGGCAGGCCCCAGTCGGCCACGAGGTATTTCATGCGGGCGCGTTTGCGGTCGGCCCGGTTTCCGTAATCCCGCTGCACGCAGACGATCGCTTCGCAGACGGCGACGACCTGATCCGGTGCGACGCAGGCCAGCGGCTGTCCCAGAGCGGGAAACGTTTTTTCCGCACTGGGGGTGCGGCCCATGCCCCCGCCGACAATCACGTTGTACCCGACGATGTGGTCCTGTTCTGCAATGGCCAGCAGTCCGATGTCCTGCGTGTACACATCCACGCAGTTGTCTTCCGGCAGTGCGATGGCCATCTTGAATTTGCGCGGCAGATAACAGGTCCCGTAAATGGGTTCTTCGACGATGGTCGGTTCCTGCAGCCGGATCCGGCGGTCTTCGTCGTCGATCAGCCAGATGTCGCGGTAGGCCGTGGTGCGCGGCCGAAAATGGTCGGCCAGTTCCTGAGCGAGTTCCTGAATCCGGCGGCGAACAGGTGTCTGAACGGGAGCCGGGCAGCACATCACGTTGCGGTTGACATCGCCGCAGGCAGCCAGAGTCGTCAGGCCGGAGGCATTGATGTCGCGGATGGTCTGCCGCAGATTCTTCTTCAGAACGCCGTGAAGCTGAAATCCCTGACGACTCGTGATCCGCACTGTGCCGGCTCCCAGCCGATCGCACAGATCCAGTTCCGCCAGAAACTGGTCGGCTGTCACCCGGCCTCCGGGAATGCGGGTGCGTACCATGCACGACCAGGCTTTCTCCTTTTTCGTTCCGTCTTCGTTTTTCTGCCGTCGCACATCCCGGTCGTCCTGCATGTAGCTGCCGTGGTGCTTCAGAAGCTGAGCCGCATCGGCGCTGAAAAACGGTTCCGGATTTTCCAGTTCTTCGGCAATCGTGCCGCGCAGCTGCCTGCTGGTTTCCTTAAGATGTTCCAGCTTGCTGCGTTTTCCGTCGTCTGACATCTGTTGTACTCATCTGTTTCTGAAAGACTGCAGCACCGTCCGCAGATCGGCGGGACCGACGGACTGTCTGTTCCCCCGAAAGACGGGTACGCTGATCGATTCCCGCAGACCAGGGGGAGACGGCCGGCGGCCGAACAAACCCGTGCTGTGCGGGGAGGCTCGAGCGGTGTCCGGTATGCAGGCCGATTTCCATTTCTCCGGCGAGTATAGAAGCATCTCTCGTGGCTGAACAGGCGTCCGTGCCCCGTCTGCCCCCCCGTGACCGCCTGGTCCTGTTCGTTGCCGAAGGCTTCGGTCTGGGACGTGTTTCGCGGATGCCAGGAACACTGGGCAGTCTGTGGGGCCTGCTGCTGGGATGGTTCCTGATTCCCCTGAACACGTCCGGACGGCTGCTGGTGGGGCTGGTCATGCTGCTGGTCGGCATTCCTCTGTGCGGCCGAGCGGCCCGTCTGCGGGGTTCGGCCGATCCGGCCAGCGTCGTATGGGATGAAATCGCCGCGTTTCCTCTGGTTTATGCCTTCGTACCGCTCACCTGGAAAACGCTTCTTCTCGGTTTCGTTCTGTTCCGTCTGTTCGACATCACCAAGCCTCCGCCGATTCGCCGCGCGGAGCGCATCGGTGGCGGAGCGGGCATCATGGCCGATGACATCGTCGCCGCGGCATGGGCTCAGATTCCCCTGCTGCTGACAGTTTACGCTGCCGGCTGGGTATGATAGGACAGACCCGCGGCAGCCTTTCACGGAGCACCTGTTGCTGACCGCACATGATTTCTCATTTTCCCACGGACCGGAGGCGTTCAGGACATGTCGGCAGACGATCTTTCGAATGAGTTTCCGGGTGAACAGGGATTCGAAGGGGAACCGCTCCAGGAAACCTCGTCCGGCGGCGGCTGTCTGCGGGGCTGTCTGATTGCAGCCGGCATTCTTCTTCTGCTGCTGGTTGTTGCGGGTGTCGTCATCAGCTTCACCTGGCGTTCCATCGCCAGTTCGATCGGCCGTCAGGCGGTCACCGCCGTCCTCGAAGAATCCGGACTGGACGACGCCGAGAAACAGGAAATCCGGGAACAGATGGAGCGGATCTTCGCGGCTCTGGAAAGCGGAGAACTCACATCGGAACAGGCCGACCGGCTGTTTGTGGAACTGGGAGCATCGGAACTGTCCGCATCCATCATTGCCGGGGCGATCGAACGGCAGTATTTCGATGCATCCGGCCTGAGCGATGCGGAAAAAGAAGCCGGTCGAATGGCGATTCACCGCTGCGTCCGGGGAGTGCTGGATGACAAACTGAGCCAGGAAGATCTCGATGCCGTCCTGGCCAGCATCGCAACCCGGCAGGAAGACGGAAGCTGGGAGCTGAAGGACACGGTGACTGACGAGGAACTGCGGGAATTTCTTCGCCAGGCGACGGAAAAAGCGGATGCGGCCGGGATTCCGGCGGAGGTGGAACCGGTGGACCCGTCCGACGAAATCCGCCGCATCATCGATGCCGTTCTCGGACCGACCACCGGTGCTCCGGCGATGCCGACGGAATCGGAATCCGGTGCTCCGGCCGCCCCCGATGCCGAACCGGCATCGGCCGCCGGCGAACCCGGTGCATCCTGAACGCCGAACCGAATCCGCCTGACGGGAAGCCTTCTGAGAACCGGAACGGCCGATTGTGCCGCAGTGTCACTTAAGAATGCGGCTGAGGATTCTCATGACGCGTTCCGAACTGGCTTTTTCCAGAGGAACCAGAGTCACGCCGCTCGCCGGCCGTGCGTGGACGGCTTCGTCCAGTTCCATGGCCAGAGACGCCACTTCTTCAAGCAGCTGCGGCGGGGCCTTGATGAGCAGAGAATTCGTTTCGCTTTGCGGTTCGATGATCAGCAGCGGAGAAGACGCGGTCGCATTGATCTGCCGCAGCACGGCTGCCACGTCCGCGGGCACGCCGCTGGGAATCGACAGTCTTCTGCGGACATTGCCGGAAGTCATCTGAGTCCGGTAAATGCCGCGCAGCATGCTGTGGATGCGGGAAGCGCTGGAATACTTCAGGGTCACCAGGCGGGTCTGAAAGGCCTGACTGTGACTGAACGATTCGGAATCCAGCGCATCCAGGAGAGGTTCCAGGCGCCGCCGATCCGCCCGGTTTCCGTAAATGATGATCGCATTCAGCCGCTGTTCGGGAACCACGGCCACATGGCCGAATCGGTACAGACCGTCTGTTTCTTCCAGAACACTGCGGATCGTTTCCGCAACATCCGCGGCCGATGTGTTTCTGAGCTGCCGGATCGTGAAATCGCGGTTCGCACTGCCGCTGCCGCTGCGGGCCAGAGCGGTTCGCAGCAGAGCTTCGAGCTGATCGAGTGCGTCGGTGTCATCCGATGCGATGGTGATCTGACCTTTGCCAGGAATGATGATCACGGGAGGTGCCGATGCGTCTGCGGCCGAAGGCGAGTCCGATTCGTCGCTGTCCGAATTCGTCGGATCCTCCGTCCGGACAGCCGGGGAGCCGCCCTCTTCAGCATCAGGCGCTCTGGCCGGCCGGGTCGCACCGTCCGCTGTCTGTTCCGAAGTCGGCTGCGGGCCGTGGACATCGGCGGCAGAATCGCTGGGTTCCGTCGCATCCTCTTCAGGAGGCACAGAGAACTGGCCGGGAACGGATCGCGGTGCATCCGGGCGGTCTGGTCGGGCGGCCTCCGAACCGCCGGAGGGTGGTCGGACGACTCGAATCGGATTGGGCCGGATGCGGGACCACAGCGCCAGAACACGCGACACGGCCGCATCCGAATCGTCTGGAGCCGGAAGGACGCGCACGGACCCGTCGGCCGTGTCTGCCGCGGCGTTCGTCAGACCGACTTCACCGAGCTGAATGAGGAGTTCTTCGATTTCTTTGAGCTGTTCGGCAGTGGCCCGAACCCACAACTGCTGCAGATTCTCATCGGCATGGACATCCGGCCGGAGAGCTTCCTGTCGGATGTCGTCGGAAATCATGCGGTCGACGGCGGCTGCCGCTTCCCAGGGCGACATGAAGGTGAGCTGAAACACCCGCAGTTTTCTGGGAGGAATCGGATCGAATCGCGAGATCACGTCCCGGACGAGTTCATGGCCGTCTGCTGTTGTGGAGACGAACAGTTTTTCGCTGCCATCGTCGCGCCCGGTGGTCGCCCCCGGATCCCGACGCCGCAGTTCGTTCTGCACCATTTCGACAACCGCATCGGCATCCAGATCGGCGATGTCGTATTCCTGCAGAGTGCGCGCTCCAGGACCTTCTTCAGGATCCAGGTCGCGGATGATGGACGCGATCAGTTCATGCTGTTCGGCCGTGGCGACCGCGACGATGCGGTGGTTCAGGCTGTCCCATTCGATGCGAACCCGGTCCACCGGCGTGAAGGTGTCCGTCAGAATGGTCCGCATCCGCCGGCCATCGTAATCGCGCAACTGATAGGATCGGGCCAGCCGTTTCTGCTCGCCGTCTCCCCGCCCGGTGATCTGCCGGACCACTTCCGCAATGGTTTCGTGCTGTTCCGGCAGCGCCGTGGCCACCAGATGTTCGTAGGTGCTGTCGCTGGTCAGAGTGGCATCGGGAAACATGGGACGCAGAACGGCCATCACATTGTCCGCCAGGCCGCGGCCCACATGATACGTCCGAATCTGCAGACGGTCGTCGGCCGGCGAACCGGAACGGAGCTGATCGATCAGGGCTGCGATTTTTTCCTGTTCCTGGGCCGGCGCGGTGACCATGAGCTGTTTTCCGTCGGCACCCGGAGACATCGTGACCTGGCCGGACACGAGCGGTTTCAGAGCGGCCATCACGACGGTCGGGGTATGCGGAGCGATCCGGTACACGCGGAGGTTCAGATCGGCCCGGGTTCCCGAGACGCCCATCTGTTCCAGCAGTTCTGAGATGCGGGCATGGTGCTGTTCCGAAGCCCGCACCACGATTTCTTCTCCCCGTCGATCTGCGGTGATCGTCACACCGCGCGGCAGCAGATCGGTCAGCAGCGAACGGACCGTCGCGGAATTCAGAGGGACCGTCCGGTAGGTTCTGAGAAGGTATTGTTCGTCGTCGGGGGCGCGATCCAGGTCCTTCAGCACCTGCTCGATGATGCGATGCTGGTCGGGACGGGCCAGAGCCACCACCGTGCGACCATCCGGACTCATGTTCACCGAAAACTCTCCGTCGCGACGGAACAGTCCCTGAAGAATCTGCCGGACGGTGGCCGCATCCAGCCACGTGGTCCTGTAGGCACTGGCCACCGCATCTCCTGTGGCGGTGGCCGCATTCTTCAGCTGATCAGCGATCATCCGGATGGTTTCCTGCTGGTCGGGCGTGGCCGTGGCGATGATCATGCTGCGGCTGGAATCGGTGAGGATTTTTGCGTCCGGATAAAGCTGCGACAGCGTGTCCTGCGCTTCGTCTCCGTTGCCACGCCCCACGAAGTAGGCGGCCACCACCTGGTCTCTGTTCGCTTCCAGTCCCGCCATGATCTGGGAAATGACATTGCGGATTTCTTCCTGACGATCTTCGTAGGCATGGACGTACACTCGCTGGCTGCGGGCATCGACCGTAATCCGCACATCCGGATCGCCGGCAGTCAGCGGGCTGAGTGCCCGTTCGACGGCCTGCGGGTCCGTGCCGGCGATGTCGAAGACGGCGGTGCGTTTTTCAGGAGCGTCCTTCCACGCTTCCGAAAGCTGTTCCAGGGCTTCCCGAATGCGGGCATCCTGTTCGGCCGTGACCACAGCGAACAGCCGGGTGCCGTCCGCACTGGCGCTCAGTGTGACTCCGGGAACCGTTTCGCTGATGACCGAACGCGCACCGGCCAGGTGGCTGCGCGGGACGACATAGTGCTTCAGCGAACGGGGATCGTCCTGAGCCGCCGCGGACAGCATCCGGAGCAGTTCGCGAATCCGGTCGTGGTCCTCCGGGGTGGCTTCCACCATGAGCTGTTCGGGGCGGATTCCCGTGTTGATGATCGCGCCGGGCACCATGCGGCGGAGAATGGCCGCAGCGCCGGCTCCGGCTTCTGCCACGGAATGGAACTCAAGCGTGCGATCCGATTCGAAGGCCCGCTCCTGGGCGATTTTCTGCAGAGCGGCCGTGATGGCTGCGTGATCTTCATCGCTGGCCACCGCGATGAGCCGGGAGCGGTCGGCGCTGGCCGAAAACGAGACGGACGGAACGACCCGACGCAGAACACCCAGCACATCCGAATACTGCCGTGGATCCACTTCATAGAACCGAATATCCGAATCGCGGCGCCGCGATGCTTCCGCAAGCTGCTGCAGAATGGTTTCGATTTCTTCGTGTTCCTCAGGAGTGGCTTCCACCATGAGCTGTCCGGGTTCCGGCCCGGAACTGATCACGATGCCCGGCACCATCCGGTTCAGAACCGAAGAGGCCTGAGACCCGATTCGGCTGGTCGAATAGAACTTCAGAATCCGGTCGCTGCTGAAGGGGCGTTCCTTTTCGATCTGAGCCAGCACCGCTCGGATCTGTTCATCCTGACTGTCCGTGACCTTTCCATACAGCCGCGTTCCGTCCGTGCTGAGCGACAGGGACACGCCGGGAACCGCGGCGGCCACAACCGACCGGACACTGGCGGCGGTCGCCCGATCCACGGGGTAGAACTTCATGGAAGCCTCCCCGGCCGCAGCAGGAGACGAACGCAGTTCCTTCAGAGCGGCTTCGGTTTTCCGACGCGTGGTGTCATCGACGGCTGCAATCAGCGATCTGCCGTCCTGAGATGCATAAAACGTGGTTCCTGGAGCCACAGCACTCAGGATGCTGCGCGCCGTGGTGACGCCCACGGTTCCGATATCGAACGAAGCCACCTGCACCTGACCGGCCGCGTCCTTCAGCCCGTCGACGATACGGCGGACGACAGCCTGCTGGTCCGGTGCCCCCCAGCACAGAAGCTGCGTACCGGCCAGAACCACGCGGGCCTGGGGAGCGGCCTGGCGGAGCAGATCGAGCAGCCCGCTGGTGGACACACCGGTGAGCGAATGGATCTGAACGTCGCCTTTTCCGGATCCGTCGTCCTGGGCCTTTTGAAGAGCGTCCACGGTGGCCTGAATCTGTTCGTGGTCCTGCGGGGTCGCCAGAATGGTGATGCGGTGCGACCGGGCATCGACGGTGATCTGCGCATCGGGAAAGGCGCGCCGAAAGAAATCGCGTTCCTGATTCGGGTCGCTGTGAAAGGACGGGTACACCTTCGGGACTTTCTTCTGCGGGGCGGACGCCCGCAGCGTGTCCAGCAGTTCGGCCACCTTCCGGTGATCTTCCAGGCGGCCGCGCACGATGACGGTCCGGCCGGCCGCATCGGGAATCACCGTGATTCCCGGCACCTGGTCGCGCAGCAGCGACTGCACCACAGACAGGTCCAGGCCGCGCACCGGATAAACCATCAGCTTGGTTTCCAGATCGTCCGGCAGATCGGTGTCCAGTTCGCGAACAAGCTGCCGCACAGTGTCTTCCATGTCGGGACGCACCCGCATGATCAGCCGTCGGGAGCGGTCGTCGACACGGACGGTCATGTCCGGAAACAGTTCTGTCAGCATGTCGGCCACGTTCTGCGGTTCCGTTTTCTGCAGAGGAACCACCAGCCAGCCGGCACGTTCGCCCGCGGGAACGTCCCGATCGAGCTGAGCCAGAACGGTTTCGATGATCTTCTGATGCGATGGCCGGGCCCAGATGATCAGTTCTCCCGGCTGATCTCCCGACAGCACCTGCAGATCGGGGATGTCCTGACGCAGGGTCTGCAGGACCGCATCGAAACGGGCCCGCTGAGCACGGGTGACGGGGTAGATTTTCAGTTCGCGCTTTTCCCGTTCGGGAGCCGCAGCTTCGAGTTTCTGAAGGGTTTCCTGAACGGCCGCATGGTCGTCAGCCAGAGCAACGACGGACAGCCGCCGGGCTTCCTTTTCGAAGGTCACCGCGGCCCGGCTGACGATCGATTTCAGGATGCGGACGGCGTAATCCCCATCGACTTTTTTCAGCGGATAGTACCGCAGCTCCGGGGTTTCTCCCCGGGCATCGCGTTCGATCTGAGCGATGGCGGCGGCGATTTTTTCGTGTTCGCTGCGGGTGGCCTGAATGAGCAGGCGGCGGCCGTTCGGATCAGCCGTCACGGATGCGGCCGGAGTGATGGTCGCCAGCAGATTCGTGACCGTCGACACCTCGACATCGGCATCCAGCGGATAGGATTTCAGGCTGCGGCCGTTGACGGCCGAACCGGCCTGCAGACGTTCCAGAACAGCGGCCGCCGTTTCCAGATCGGCCGCCGATGCCGTGACCATCAGACGCCGTCCCGAAGCATCCGCCGTCACCCGGGCGTCCGGGACGACGGCCGCCAGAAGCTCCGTCACCGCGGAAACGGATGTGCCGTCCGGCAGCGGAAAAATCCGCAGTTCCGGACGCGGTTCGTCTGTGCCGTCTGTCAGCCGCGCCAGAGATTCAGACACCTTCTTCTGAACAGAATCCGGCGCCGTGATCAGCAGACGGTGATGTTCCGGATCGGCGGTGATGGTGATGTCCGGATGCAGCGAATTCAGCAGCGACGAAATGACGGACAAAGAACTGTGCCGCGGCAGCGGATACGGCATCACAACCGGTTCTTCCGTGCTGCCGGCCTGACGACGCAGCTCATCCAGCAGCGTCTGCACGGCCTGAAGTTCACTGCGGCGTCCCACGGCGATCAGCGTGGCTGTCCGCGGATCGATCGTCAGGCGCACGTCCGGCAGGACGGAGGAAATCATCTGTCGGACGGCGTTCGGATCGAGTGTGCCCAGAGAATGCACGTGAAGCTGCCGGTCTGTTTCCGTCACATCACGCTGCAGTTCCAGCAGAACGGACGTCACTTTGTCCTGGTCGGCCGGTGAGGCGAACACGTGGAAGCGTTCCGTGGCTGCGTCGTAATGGATGGCAGCATCCGGAACGGCCATCCGCAGGGATTCGAGCATTCCGGCAGGATTGTCCGTCCGCGCCGGGTAGGACTTCATAACCGGGTCGCGGTCCGGCCCCCGGCTTTTCTGCAGATTCTCGATGATCGATCGCACCCGGGCCTGCTCATCGGGAACCGCCCGAACCGTGATCTGGCTGGCCTTTTCGTCCAGAAACACGCGTCCGTCGATCATCGTTTCCACGATTTCCGCGACACGTTCCGGATTCGGATGTTCGATCGGATAGGATTCCACGACGGGTTTCGGCGGAGGCGGCGGGGGCTGGCTTTTCGACGGCGGCGGCACCTGCAGAGCCACTCGCTGAACGTTCTGCACAATGTGCGCAACATCCGTGACCAGAAGCTGCTTCGTGGCGGAAAGAGCTTCCACCTGTCCGTATTCGCTGATCAGAGGCCTCACTTCCTTCAGAACCTGATCCGGATTGCGGCCTTCCAGAGGAATCAGCACGCTGACGAATTCGAAGCGCCCCCGATCCGGCAGTTCTTCCGGGGACACCCGGGGAATCATGCCGGCGGGAATGCCGTCTTTCAGAGACACGCACATGAGCTGACGATCACGGCGGATCAGCGTGAATCCTTTGGTGATCAGCCAGCCGTTGAGCAGATCGATGGCTTCGTCGGGCGTGTAGGCCCGACGGTCGGAATAATTGAACGTGCCTTCGGGAGCTTCTTCCATGGCCAGAGACAGACCGGCTTCCACGGCGACCCACGGCAGCACGTCCGACCATTTCTGAAAGCGGAAATTGAATGTGATGCGGGGTTCATCGTACAGCCGGGCGAACTGTTCCTTCTGTTCGTCCGTCAGAAGCTGCTGCAGCTTCGCTTCGTAGTCTGCCAGAACCGTCGTGCGGGCCGGATCGCTGTCGGCGGACGCCAGAGCCGTTTCGCGTTCCTGAAGCAGTGCGGCCACCGACGCCTTCTGCTCATCGGTCAGCGACAGAGCTTCCGCCACCGATTCATCGGCCAGGCGGATCCAGCTTCCCGGGGGCACAGCGGGCGTGTCCTGGGCAGCGGCCGGCCGTGCCGTCAGAACGAACAGCAGTCCGCACACAGCTGCCGCAGCGGTCGATCGAAGCATCGTGTTCATGGTGTCAGTCCGTCAGAATGGTTCTTCTGGCCCGACAGGCCGCAGCCTGTCCGAACAGAATGACGGCGAACCGGATCGGAGAACGATCGGTCACGCGGGAACAAAGCGGGGAGGGAAGAAAAACAGGGAGGACAATGGGGCTGGTCGGAACCGTATGGCTGATCGGAATGGCCGCCTGTCGGTGGACCTGCGGCAGAAGGGGGTTCCGAGGTTTCACCGCAGACACGCGGCAGGAACACAGGGGAACGGGTTCGTCCTGTTGCCGATGTCCACAGCGAATCCACACAGCAGAATACTCCGGAATTCAGCCGATCTCCAGTTTTTTCGCCGGTCATCCGTCCGCTTCGTGATTCCGAAAAAAGTTCCCGGCCCCTCGCCCCTCGGCCGCAGAACCTGGTTCATTCTGATGTTCATTCTGACTGCAGAGCCTTCGTTCGGGGTACTGCGGACAGCCTGAATTTCGGCAGCCCTCGCCGAATCCGGCACGCTGAAACGAAGAAATCGACTGCAGGCCGATGTTGACGAAAGACCACACAACAGGGTCCGGCCGCTTTACGGTGGTGCGGCTGTCTGTCAGGCTGATAGAATTCGCGAAATGCCTGAGTAGTCGGAGGTCGATGATGCTGACGATACGAAATCGCTCGGGCCGCTGCTGCCGGGGACCTGCGCGACGCACCATGCTGCAGGCATCCGGCGCCGGTCTGCTGGGGCTGAATGTGCCGAAGCTGCTGGCAGCGGAAGATCAGCAACGACGGTCCGGTGCGAAGGCCCGGTCCGTGATTTTTCTGTTTCTGTTCGGCGGTCCCAGTCAGTACGAAACGTTCGATCTGAAGCCGGATGCCATCAGCGACATTCGCGGTCCGTTTCAGCCCATCGCATCGCGAACGCCGGAACTGAAAATCTGCGAACATCTGCCGCGGCTGGCTGCGGTGTCCGATCGGTTCTGTGTCATCCGCTCGATGTCTCACAGTTTCAACGATCACAGCGGCGGCGGTCATTACATTCAGACCGGCCACCGATGGCACATCCCTGTCGGCGGCGGCTTTTCGGCCACTCCCCAGGACTGGCCGTCCATGGGATCCGTTGTGGAAATGGTCAGCCGAAAACAGGAAGGACTCCACGCCGCTCTGCCCGGATACATGGTGGTTCCCAACCGTCTGGGACGGCTGCAGGATCAGGGCCAGTACGTGCGGCCCGGCGAATACGCAGGCTGGCTGGGAACGCAGTTCAATCCGCTGACAACCACAATCGACAAACGGAACGACCAGGACAATCCTTACTGGCGCGACTGCACCGACGCGGAGCTGGACTTCCGCTTTGAAGGACTCGATCGTGTCCCCGGACTGAATCTGGACCGCCTGCAGCGCCGTTCGTCCCTGCTGGCGCAGTTCGATTCACAGCGGCGGTTTCTGGATGCCGGAACCGCGGCCCAGCTCGATGCCCTGCATCAGCGGGCTCTGGGGCTGGCCACATCGGCGCAGACACGGAACGCTCTGAACCTGCGGCAGGAATCGGCAGCACTGCGCGACCGGTACGGACGCCATCTGTTCGGACAGTCCGTTCTGCTGGCCCGCCGTCTGGTGGAAGCCGGTGTCCGGTTCGTCACGGTGCATTACGACTGCTGCGACGGCTACAGCTGGGATTCTCATGTGCACAGCCGCGACGTGAAACAGCATCTGCTGCCCACGTTCGATCAGGCTCTGTCGGCTCTGCTGCTGGATCTGGAAGACCGGGGTCTGCTGGAAGAAACCCTCGTGGTGGCGCTGGGAGAAATGGGCCGCACGGCCCGGCCCACACCGGACTGGGGGCGGGGACACTGGAGCACCCTGTTTCCGGCCGTCCTGGCCGGCGGCGGAATTCGCGGCGGCATCGTGTACGGAGCATCCGACGGGGAAGGCCGCGAACCGATCGACGGAAAAACATCGCCCGAAGACCTGGCGGCCACCATTTACAGCGCTCTGGGCATCGACCCGCAGATGATGCTGACCATGCCGGACGGCCGACCGGTGCCGCTGATCAGCGACGGCACACCGGTGCAGGCAGTGTT
>WFTL01000115.1 GCA_015485495.1 Planctomycetaceae bacterium | reverse complement strand
CGGCCGGCCGGCCGCCTGTTTCCATACTGCCTGCTTCCATACCGCCTGTGTTCGTGCCACTGTCAGCGGCGGGAGAAACGGGGAGTCTCGGGAGGCATTCAGCGGCGGGCCCCGGCGTATGAAAACGGCACCCAGGCACCGTTGTCTTTGCTGCTGGCCACGCACTGCTGAATGAACAGCATTCCTTCGGCACCGTCGTAGACATTCGGGTAGATGGTGTCCTTCGTTTCGAAGGAACGGCCTTCTGCACGGGCGACCATGGCATCGTAGGCGAAGCGATAGATGTTGGCGAAGGCTTCGAAAAAGGCTTCCGGATGACCGGCCGGCAGGCGGCAGGCGGCGGCGCCCATCGGCGTGGTGAACGGTGCGTTCGGGTCGCGGGTGTACAGCTTGTGGGGTTCCCCGTTGCGGCGCACGATCATCACATTGGGTTCTTCCTGCCGCCAGGAAAGAGCCCCTTTGGTTCCGTCGATTTCGATGAACAGGTCGTTCTCGCGACCGTGAGAAATCTGGCTGGCGGTGACCGTTCCCAGTGCTCCGTTGCTGTAGCGGATCACGGCATGGCCGTAGTCGTCGAGCTGGCGGCCGGGAGCGAAGATTTTCAGATTGCAGGACAGTTCTTCCGGAAGCAGGCCCGTCATGTAGCGGCCCAGGTTGTAGGCATGCGTCCCGATGTCTCCAAAGGCTCCGGCAGCTCCGGATTTCGACGGGTCCGTCCGCCAGGCGGCCTGCTTCTGGTCTTCATCTTCCAGACGGCTGCGCAGCCAGCCCTGAATGTAGTTGCAGCGGATAGCCTGAATCTCGCCCAGGTCGCCGCTGAGAATCATTTCGCGGGCCTGGCGGACCAGCGGATACCCCGTGTAGTTGTGGCTGACGGCAAACACCACGCCGCTTTTTTCCACGGCCGACACGAGTGCTTCCGCCTGGTCGAAATCGAATGTCATCGGCTTGTCGCAGATGACATTGAATCCCGCTTCCACGGCAGACCGGGCGATGTCGAAATGCGTGTGATTGGGAGTGGCCACGCTGAGAAAATCGATCCGTTCATCATCCGGCAGCGCGGTTTCCTTTTCGATCAGTTCACTGACCGAACCGTAGGCCCGGGATTCCGGAATGTCGTAGGACGGTGCCGAAGCTTTGGCGCGTTCCGGACTGGACGACAGCGCTCCGGCCACCAGCACGGCCCGGTTGTCCAGAACGGCGGCCGTCGCATGAACCCGCCCGATGAACGCTCCCTGGCCGCCACCGACCAGCGCCATACGCAGTTTGCGATTCAAAGACCCGTTGGTTGTTTCCGCATCCATCTGTCTGATCCTCGGACCGTTTCCTGTTTTTCCATATTGCCCTGGCCGTGAAGACCGTTCCGCCGTGAAGACTGTTCCGGCGGCGAAAAACCATTCGCCGACCGCAGGCCGGCGGATGACGCAGCAGGATAGTGTCGCGGTCTGCGGCCGGCAACTGACGGCCGCTGTCGTCTGCGGAGCGAGATCCGGCGACTGCGGACATCGAAGAGGTTTCCACAAAAAGTGCAGGGTCCGGGGACGGCTGACCATTTTTCTCGGCGGCGATCCATCTACGATACGCAGACGGACATTCCACAGCAGCTCCGTTTCGGAACGGAGCTGTCTGTCGACAGGAGAACTGCGATGGAGCAGAGAAAGATGATGCGTGTTCTTGCCGTACTGACTGTTTCTGTGCTGCTGTTCGCCAGCGCGTCCGCTCACGAAGGACCGGATCCCGCCGCCCGCTGGGTGTGTTCACCGGACTACCTGCAGGGCCACACTCTGAAGGCCCACATCGGCCCCGATGCTGTTCTGCGGGGACGGCCGCGATTCGTGGACGATGAATTCGGAACGTCTCTGGCATTTCGGCCGGGAATGGAGTGCGTGGTCAGCAGCAACTGGCAGGACATCGCCGATCGACTGCCCGACGGGGCACTGACGGTCGTCGCGTGGGTGTCCGTGGACGAACCGGAAGAGTGGGGCGGCATCGTCGGGACGATCGAGGACAACGGAGACACCGAACGCGGCTGGCTGCTGGGATACCACAACAACCGCTTCAGTTTCGCTCTGGCCAGCCAGGGCGCCGACGACGGCAACGGAAAACTGACCTATCTGCAGAGTACCAGCACCTGGGAACCGGGCCGCCTGTACCACGTATGCGGTGTGTACGACGGGAAGACCATGCAGTTGTTCGTGAACGGACGTTGTGAAGCGTCCGGTACCGAACAGTCCGGGCCGCTGCTGTATCCGTCGTCCGGACCGTTCGTTCTGGGAGCTTATCGGGACGAAAACGAACACCATCCGCTGCGGGGCCGGCTGCGGGAAGTCCGGATTTATTCGGAAGCGGCCCGTCCGGCCTGGGTGAAGGCGGATTTCGAACGGGAATACCGACTCACCGCACTGGCAGCCGCCGTGCAGGCGGATGCCGGCACCTTCGTTGTCGCCCCCTACCTTCAGCTCGGAACCCGCACCTCGATGACCGTAATGTGGCGCACCGGACAGCCGGCCACATCGACGGTGTTCTACGGAGCCGACGATACGGTCCCCGAACAGATCGCCTCCGATGAACTGCGGACAATTCATCAGGTGACGCTTTCGGGACTGAAACCGCACACGCAGTACTTCTATTCCGTCCAATCGAAGACAGAAGACGGTCAGGTGATTTCCAGCGACGTGTCCACATTCACCACGGCGGTGGACCAGGACACGCCTTTCGCTTTTGCCGTTTTCGGCGACACTCAGAAAAATCCCACCGTGTCGAAACAACTGGCCGAACTGGCCTGGGGACAGCGGCCGTCGTTTCTGATCCACGTGGGGGATCTGGTCGACACGGGGACACGGGACACCGACTGGACGGAAGAGTTCTTTCCCGGCATGCGGCCTCTGATCGATCGCGTCCCGTTCTACCCGGTGCTGGGCAATCACGAACGCAACGCCCGCAACTATTTCGACTACATGGCCCTGCCGGAACCCGAATACTACTACACGTTCACGTACGGCAACACGCAGTTCTTCATGATCGATTCCAACCGGAATGTGCAGCCGGGATCGGAACAGTACGAATGGCTGGAAGAAGCACTGGGCGCATCACAGGCCACCTGGAAAATCGTCTGTCATCATCACCCGCCGTATTCGTCGGATGAAAACGACTACGGAGACCTGTGGAAACAGAGCCGATCGACGCGGGGCGATCTGCGGGTGCGCAAACTGGTGAAGCTGTATGAAGAATATGGAGTCGACATCGTCTGGAACGGGCACATTCATTCGTATGAACGCACGTGGCCTCTGAAGGAAGGCCGGGCGGTCACCCGCAACGGGACGATTTATATGATCACCGGAGGAGCCGGTGGCGGACTGGAATGGGCCGGACCGTACCGGTCGTGGTTCCAGCACACGGTGCGTCATGGACACCATTACTGCATGGTGTATGTCAACGGCCCCCGCCTGGACATCAAGGCGTGGGATCTCGACGGGTATCTGTTCGACATGCTGTCACTGAACAAGGCCGCCGACTGAACCGCAGGACCGAACGGGGCGTTCGTGTCGGCAGCAGGATGCGGCAGAACGGCCCGGAGGAAGGGAATCGATGGCAGACAGCGAGGCAGCCGGATCGAACGAAACGGGAACCGCGGAAGGGACCGGAGTTCCCGTTCCATCGGCGACGGAAGCGGATTCCGGCGCCGGCCTGGCCGCTCTGGCAGCCAGTCCGGTGTTTGCCGGAGTTGTCATCACGCAGTTTCTGGGAGCGTTCAACGACAACTACTTCAAGCAGATGCTGCTGCTGAAGTGCGTCGAATTCGAACGCGTCACCGCGGAAACATTCGGGCAGGGCATCGATCTGCAGCCGTATGCCATGGCCGCGTTTGCGCTGCCTTTCGTTCTGCTGTCCGGTCTGGGCGGGTATGTGTCGGATCGGTATTCGCGCCGTCGGGTGATCGTCCTGTGCAAGGTGGGCGAAATCATCGTGATGTCGTGTGCTCTGCTGGTCCTGCTGTTCACCGACACCGGCACACGGACTCAGCTGATGCTGCTGATCGGCGTTCTGGCTCTGATGGGCGGGCAGAGTGCCCTGTTCGGGCCGTCGAAATACGGCATTCTGCCCGAACTGTTCAGTCGTCGTCAGCTTCTGCCGGTGAACGGCACGGTCCAGATGACCACGTTTCTGGCCATCATTTTCGGAATGGCCCTGGCAGGAATCGCCCTGGACGTGCTGCAGGATTCTCTGTGGTATGCCAGCGTGGTGGCCGTGGCCATCGCAGCAGCCGGAACACTGACGTCGCTGCTGATCCGTCCGACCGAAGCGCACGATCCGACACTGCCGCTGCGAATGGAAATGCTGTTCGTGCCCCGGGACACCTGGCGGCTGATTTTTCGGCAGCGATTCCTGTGGAAGTGTCTGCTGATGGCCAGTCTGTTCTGGTTCATCGGCGGAGTCACACAGCCGGCCGTCAACAGCCTGGGGGAGCTGGTGTTTTCCATGAGCAAGACGCGTACGAGTCTGATGGCCGCATCGATCGGCGTGGGGATCGCTCTGGGATGCATCGTGTCGGGGACGCAGAGCCGGCGTCCGGAAGACGGAGCGCGGTGGGTGGTGCTGGGCGGCTGGATGATCGTTCTGGCACTGAGCCTGATCACGGTTCTCAGCAGCGGTCTGCTGGGCCGTCCGCTGCCTTCGGCACAGCAGGAAACCATTCTGGCAGGCATCCTGCATGCCGATGTCATGGAATGGCTGCTCCGCGGCAGCATGTTCTTTCTGGGGTTTTCGGCGGGAATTTTCGTGATTCCCATTCAGGTCTACATTCAGGAAGCTCCGCCGCCGGAGCAGAAGGGGCGTGTCATCGGGGCGCTGAATCTGCTGTCCTGGATCGGCATTCTGCTGTCGGCCGGATTTGTCGGCCTGGCGGCACGCATCACGGATGTTCTGTCGGGACCGGATTCTCCTTATGGTCTGAGGTATCTGGTTTTCGGAATGCTGGCCGTCATGATGCTGCCGGCCGCTCTGTTTTTCCGGCTGCCTGGCGACCGGTCCGGCAGCAGCGCCCCGCAGTGAATGAAAGGGCCGTCCGGCATCGCAGGACCGATGCCCGCCGGGTACAACACAGGAGCTGTCTGAAAGCGGAAAGGGATGTCTCATGAACAACGTGCTGACTGTGATACTGGCCGGAGGCAAAGGGTCGCGTCTGGATCCGCTGACCCGCGACCGCAGCAAGCCGGCCGTTCCGTTCGGCGGCTGTTTTCGCATCATCGATTTCGTTCTGTCGAACTGCATCAACAGCGGACTGCGCCGCATCCTGGTGGTGACGCAGTACAAGGCCGCCAGTCTGGAACGGCACATCGAAAACGGCTGGCACTTTCTGTCGACCGAACTGGGCGAGTTCATCCGCGTACGGCCGCCCGAACAGCGGGTCGATGAAAACTGGTACCAGGGGACCGCCGATGCGCTCTACCAGAACATCTATGCCATCGAACAGCACCGCCCCTCTCACGTGCTCATCCTGAGCGGCGATCATATTTACCGCATGAACTATGCGGGATTCGTGAACGACCACATGCAGTCCGAAGCGGACTGCACCATTGCCTGTCTGCCGGTGCCGCGTCATGAAGGACACCGCTTCGGCGTGATGCAGGTCGATGAGACACGCCGAATTCTCAGCTTCCGCGAAAAACCTCAGGATCCCGACCCGATGCCGGAAGATCCGTCGCGCTGTCTGGCTTCCATGGGCATTTACGTGTTTCGCACGGAGTTCCTGTTCGAACGGCTGTGCGAAGACGCCAACCAGCCGGGCAGTCATCGCGATTTCGGGCAGGACATCATTCCGTCCATCATCAGTCAGTACCTTGTCCGGGCCTGGCCATTCGTCGATTCCAACACCGGAGAACCGGCCTACTGGAAGGATGTGGGCACCATCGATGCCTACTACGAAGCCAGCATGGATCTGATCAGCGTGCATCCGCAGCTGAATCTGTACGATCCATCCTGGCCGTTTCGTTCCGCGCAGCCGCCGCTGCCGCCGCCGAAGTTCGTGTTCAACGACGATTCTCCCGGGCGTCCCCGCGTGGGCCGGGCCACGGACAGCATGGTCTGCGCCGGAACCGTGATTTCCGGAGGGTCCGTGGACCGGTGCATCATCGGACCGCGTGTCAGAATCAACAGTTATGCGGAAGTCCGTGATTCCATCCTTTACGAAGATGTCAATATCGGACGCCACTGCCGCATCCGACGCGCCATCATCGACAAAGGGGTCCAGGTCCCGGAAAACACGCGGATCGGCTACGACGAATCCGAAGACCGGGCCCGCGGTCTGACGGTCAGCGAATCCGGAATTGTCACCGTTCCCCGCAACGCGCGTTTTCAGACCGGACCGATCTCTGCCCCGCACATGCTGACGCGCTCCCGTCCGGAACACCGCCAGACAGCCCGGGAACGCAGAGACCGTTCCTGACGGACCGTTCCGGCGTGTGCGGATGCTCCGGAACCGGGCCGCAGCGTCGGTCAGCGGGGCCCGGGATGAATGGTGCATCCGGCAAAAAGGACGTCTGAAGAATCGCGCCGGACGAAACGGCGTGGCACGGAACGGTGCCCGGCCGGATCGAAGCGGCCGCAGCCGCTGGGAAAGAATTTTCATGGCGGCCGGCCCTTGTTTTTTCACGGGCTCCCGTGCGTGATACGATGATGCCGGGCGGCCGGATGAAACCGCGGTCGCTGTCCTTTTCGGGAAAACCGACTGATGATCACGCTGTTCGTCGCTTTCGCATCGTTCGCCGGGTTTCTGGCGGCCTACCACACATACGGACGCTGGCTGTCGAACCGGGTGTTTCGAACCAGGTCCGATGCAGTGGTTCCGGCCGTCGCCCTGCGCGATGATGTGGATTACGTGCCCACGAACCGCCATGTGCTGTTCGGCCATCATTTCACCAGCATCGCGGGGACCGGTCCCATCGTGGGGCCGGCGATCGCCGTGTTCTGGGGCTGGCTGCCGGCGCTGCTGTGGGTGGTTCTGGGATCGATTTTCGTAGGAGCCGTTCATGACTTCGGATCTCTGATGATTTCTTTGCGCAACCGCGGGCAGACGGTCGGAGAAGTCGCCGGCCGGCTGATCAGCCCGCGGGCCCGGCTGCTGTTCCTGGCGATCCTGTTTTTCGCTTTGACCATCGTGCTGGCCATTTTCGGCCTGGTCATCGCCGGGATTTTCACGATCTATCCGGAATCGGTGCTGTCCGTGTGGATTGCCATGCCGGTCGCCGTGGCGATGGGACTGTGGGTGCATCGCCGGGGCGGCTCCCTGCTCATCCCCTCCCTGGCTGCTCTGGGCATTCTGTACGGCGCCGTGGTGCTGGGTGTTTATGTGGATGGTCTGCAGCTGCGGCTGCCGCCGAGCCTGCTGATTCGTGACAGCCCGGTCATCACGTGGACCGTGATTCTGATGGCCTACTGCTTTGTCGCCTCCGTGCTGCCCGTGTGGGTTCTTCTGCAGCCGCGGGATTTCGTCAACAGTCACCAGCTTGTCGTCGCCCTGGTTCTGCTGCTGGCCGGATTCGTCGTGGCCGCTGTCACGGGGCAGGCCGATCTGGTCCGCAGTGCCCCGGCCGTTGCCGACAGCGTGCCGGCCGATGCGCCGCCCATCTTTCCTTTTTTGTTCATTACGATTGCCTGTGGAGCCTGCAGCGGGTTTCACTGTCTGGTCAGCAGCGGCACCAGCAGCAAACAGATTCGCTGCGAAACCGATGCGCTGTACGTCGGCTACGGATCGATGCTGCTGGAAGGCGCTCTGGCGGTTCTGGTGATTCTGGCATGCTGTGCCGGCCTGGGCATGGGACGAATCGACACGGCATCCGGCCAGTGGGCACCGGTACTGACAGCCGACGGGGGACCGCTCACCGGACAGGCGGCCTGGCGCGATGTGTACCGGGCTGATGGGAGCTGGGCCGGATTCGGTCTGGCGGCCAAGGTGGGCGCGTTTGTCGAAGGTGGAGCCAATTTTCTGGCGGTTCTGGGGCTGCCGCTGCGGCTGGGTGTGGGAATCATCGCCGTGCTGGTGGCCTGTTTCGCCGCCACGACTCTGGACACCGCCACACGGCTGCAGCGGTACGTCATCCAGGAACTGGCGGACACTCTGCACATCCGGCCACTGAAAGACAAGTACGGCGCGACCCTGCTGGCCGTGCTGCTGGGGGTGGCCGTGGCCATGATTCCCGGCGGTCCGAACAACGAACCGGGGAAAGGCGGACTGATTCTTTGGCCGCTGTTTGGAGCCACCAATCAGCTTCTGGCGGGGCTGGCGTTTCTGGTGCTCGTGTTCTATCTGTCGCGGCGGGGACTGCCGGTCCTGTTTGCCCTGATTCCGGCGGTCGCCATGACCATTCTCCCATCGACTGCACTGCTGTGGCAGCTTTTCAATCCGGACAGCGGCTGGATTCACACCAGCAAGTGGCTGCTGACCGGATTCGCCGCCGCCATTCTGGCTCTGCAGGTCTGGATGGTGGTGGAATGCGTCGTGCTGTATCCCCGCATCCGCGGTGTTCGCGAAGATCCTCTGCCGCCGCTGCCGGCCACAGACACAACCGGATGACACCGGAACAGCCGCCGCACACCGTCTGCAGAATGACGTCGGCCGACCCGATCAGTCCAAAGCATTCCGGCTGTCGTCTGCAGCAGTTGAAAGCCGCGGCGCAGCCGCCTGGTCGCCGCACGGATACTCGAAGAATCCCCTGCCCGTTTTTCGGCCCAGCCACCCACGGTCGACGTAGGACTTCAGCAGCCGCGTGTTTCGGCGAAACACGGGATCCAGCCGCGGAATCTGCCACAGCCGTCGCCTCCAGAATTCATAAATGGACAGCATGGTATCCAGGCCGATCAGATCCATGATGCCGAACGGGCCGTGCGGCGTGCCGAACACGCCGGTGAACGCCCGATCCACGTCTTCGATGGACACTTTTTCGCGCGTGACCATGTCCATGGCCGCTCGAAAAATCAGACTCAGAAACCGATTGACAACGAATCCCCGCAGATCGGTCTGCAGGACGATGGGAATCTGATCGATGCGGAGCGCGAACGATTTCAGAATGTCCGCCAGTTCGGGAGGAGCCTGCCGGGCCGGAAGAATGTCCACGACATTCGCGATCCAGACGTCGGGGTGGAAGTGCAGAGCCGAAAACCGCTGCGGACGTCCCGTATGACGAGCGAGTTCCCTGGGCAGCAGCGTGGAACTGTTGGTCGTGAAAACCGTGTGGGGCGGACAGAGGCGGTTGAACTGTGCGAACACGCGGCGTTTGAGCCACACGTCTTCAGGAATGGATTCGCTCAGCAGATCGACATCGGCTGCAGCCCGATCGGGATCGGTCAGAAAGGTGATGCGGGTCAGGATGTCGTCAACGTCCCGTTCAGAACGTCCGGTGTCCTGCGCCATGCGGCGAGCCAGCCTGGTCAGAGCCGGTCCGGCGTTTTCCAGCGCCTGTTCGGAGATGTCGTACAGATTCACCGACAGGCCCCAGGTGGCACACTGCAGGCTGATCTGCTGCCCCATCGTGCCGGCTCCCACCACCAGAACCCGTTCGATGCGTTCATCAGACATGCTGCTGGTTCCTGTTTTCGAAGGATCCGGTCAGCGCCCGGCAGCGGGCTTCAGACGGCCGGCATCCACGATCTGACGGAAGTGATTCACGATGGCTTCTTCCACCGGACGATAGGAAAGATTCAGTTCCCGCACGCTGCGCGAATGATCGGCCGCAAACCGGTGCCCCACGTTGCGCCAGACGAGTTTCCTGGTGAGAGCCGGATCCACCAGCGGACCGAACAGCCAGACGATCCATTTCGGCAGAACCCGCTGAGGAAACGGCCAGGCGTCGCCGAAATGCGTCCGCAGCACAGCGGCCGTTTCTGCGAAACTGGAATTGACCGCACAGATCAGATACCGCCCGCCGGCTTCTGGTGTGAAACCGGCCCGGATGTGGGCTTCGGCCACATCCCGCACGTCGACATAGCCGATTTCGTAATGCGGCATGCCCGATTTCATGGCACCATTGGCGAATTTCTCCAGACCATCGAATGAGGCCGACGTGGCCTGGGCACTGATGCCGGGCCCCACCACCGCACTCGGATTGATGCTGATCAGATCCCAGCGGTCCTGACTGTTCGCAATACACCACGCTTCCCGCTCGGCCAGCGTTTTCGACCAGGCATACGGCTGGTGCTTCAGAGACGACGTTGTGTTCCAGTCTTCTTCGGCGAACGCTTCACGAGGACTGCGCTTCAGATCCACGTTGTCTCCGAAAATCGCCGCACAACTGCTGGTCAGAACCACGCGCCGGACGGATCCTGTGCGGCAGGCCTGATTCAGCACGTTCCTCGTGCCGAACAGAGCCGGTTCCACCAGATCGCGCTGCGGGTTTCGAGACGTCAGCAGACAGGGTGACGCTGTGTGGAAGACGAGCTGACAGTCCTGCATGGCCGGTCCGTACGATCCGTCCTGCAGCAGATCCCCAGCGAAGAAGCGAATCGTCCCGGGCAGGTCAGCCGCCAGTTTCTTCAGAGCGGCCAGCCTGCTTTCATTCGACAGATCGCGGACGGCCGCATGCACGGTGCGGCCGTCTTCCAGCAGGCGTTTCACGATGTGACCGGCAATGTAACCGGTGGCACCGGTTACCAGGATCGGTGCATCCGAATCGATTTCTGTCATGACATCAGAAGCTGCCCGACCGTCTGAGCGGTGCTGTTCCCGTCCGGATGTGAAGACGGCGACAGAATCACCGACGCTGAAAAGAATTCGAAAGAACCGTCATCTGCTCACAGTAACCCGGTCGAGAGCCGGTGGAAACCGCGTTCTGAACACTATGGCCGGTTCAGAAACTCTCGAAAGGATTCCGTCATGGCCGACCAGATCTGTTCCATGTTCCGGACCCGTTCCGGGTGTGCGGAGGCCAGGTTGTTCTGTTCGATCCGGTCTGTGGACAGATCGTACAGTTCCCACGGTTCGCCTTTGGCTGCCACCAGTTTCCAGCGGCCGGTGCGCAGGGCCCGGTGTCCGTCGTGCAGCCACCACAGCGTCCGGTCGGCGGGTGCCCGTTCGTCCGCACCGAAGGCCGGAACCAGACTGCGTCCGGGAGGCACGGGGGCGTCCGGGTGGCCGGCTTCGGACCACGAAAGTCCGGCCAGTTCCAGAACCGTGGGAACAATGTCGATGACATGTCCGACGGCATGGCGGATGGCACCGCGATCGGAAATCCCGGCCGGCCAGCGGGCGATCAGAGGCGTCGAAATTCCGCCTTCATGAACCCACGTCTTGTGGCGGCGAAACGGCGTGTTGGCAGCGGTCGACCAGCCGGGCCCCAGACACAGAAAACTGGCCGCACTGCCTGGTTCTGCCTGAGGATCATGGCCGTCTCCCCGAACCATGATTTCCGCACTGGCCCCGTTGTCCGACAGGAACAGCACGAGTGTGTTGTGTTCGGCCTGCATCTGTCGAAGCTGCTGCAGAATGCGGCCGATCTGCTGATCCATTCGATCAATCATGGCCGCATGCACGGCCATTTTATCGGCCTGAAACCGCCGCTGCTGTTCGGTCAGATCGCCCCATGGCCGAGGACGATTCACTTCGCCCGGTCCCAGCAGTTTCAGGTCGTTCGGGAAATCATACGGAGGTCCCAGGTCACGTTCCACCGCCGACAGACCACAGGTAAGAAGCCCCATCGCCTGCTGACGCTGCCACCGTTCACGACGCACTGCTTCCCAGTCCCGCAGTAATGTGTCGCGGTACCGGGCGACGTCATCCGCGGGCGCCTGCAGCGGAAAATGAGGGGCCGTGAAGGCGACGAAGTGGAAGAACGGTCGATCGGGGAACCGCTGCTGATGTTCCTTCAGACAGGCGATCGCATGGTCGGCCACCGCGTCGGTCACATAATAATCCGATCCCGGTTTCACCGGCGGCAGCGGGCGGTCGTCCTGAAGAAGTTTCTGAGGACTGAAGAATCGATTGTGGTCGCGAATGACCAGAGATCGGTCGAACCCGTTCTGCAGCGGCAGACCGTCCACATGCCATTTTCCGGAATGGTAGGAACGGTAACCCGACGCACGCAGCATCGTCGGCAGCAGAACGGCCCAGTCCGGCCGCGCGTTCCGCGATCCCCCGCCTCCGCCTGCCCCTGGAAGGCGATCACGGCGGACCTGCTGAGCATAATAGCCGGTCAGAAGCGCGGCCCGCGTCGGCCAGCAGCGCGCCGTGTTGTAGAACTGACTGAACCGCAGGCCTTCACGGGCCAGACCGTCCAGATGCGGTGTGCGGATCGCGCTGCCGTAACAGCCCAGGTCCGAATACCCCAGATCATCGGCAAGAATCACCAGCACGCTGGGACGTTCCGGTGCAGCCTGGAGGACACCCACCGCCGCCAGCGGCAGGCAGACGGTCAGAAGAACACGCATCATGAACAACTCACTTTCCCTTCTCAGTCTATGAGATCCCGTGCGGGTTCCTCCCTGCGGCAACCAGACACGATCCGCCGCGGCGGCCGGGAAGGCCGTGGAAAACGCTGAGCTGCCGATTTCACCTCCCGAATCCGCTCATCGCAACACCCGGACGGCTTCTTCTGCCACAGGAATGCCGGATTCCTGGACGAAGTGCCCGGCATCGGGAAGTTCCAGAATGTCGGGCGCATGGCGAATGCACCGGCGCAGGTGCTTCATGGCCGCGGGGCCCAGGACGGGGTCCTTCATTCCGCAGGCGATGACGGAACGGCCGTCCCATTCACGGCCGAACCAGTCGCGGGCCTGGCGAGACAGAGCCGCTCCATCCGCATCCGGACGATCGGCCACCAGACGCGGAAACCGGCGAACGCCCCCCTTGTGGTCTCGATCGGGAAAAGGCGCCGCGTAAGCCCGCGCTTCCTCGTCGCTCAGGCCATCGACGGCACGCTGCATCAGGCCGGCGATGTCCAGGTCGTCCTGGCTGTTGGCATAGGCCCGCCACTTCAGAAACCCGTCGCCCAGTGGAACATCGCCGGTGTTGAACGCCGTGTTCATGGCCACCAGTCCGTCGAACCGGTCCGGACACTCCATGGGGAGCGTCAGTCCCAGAAGGCCGCCCCAGTCCTGGCAGACCAGCCGAATGCCGGTCAGGTCGAGTCGATTGATCAGGTCCAGCAGCATGCGGCGATGAAAATCGAACGTGTACACCGCGTCGTCAACCGGTTTGTCCGATCGCCCGAAACCGAAAAAATCAGGAGCAATCACGCGATCTCCGGCCGCCGTGAACACAGGAATCATTTTTCGATACAGATAACTCCATGTCGGCTGCCCGTGCAGACACAGCCAGACCACGGGCGCATCCGGCGGACCGGCGTCCACATAATGCACCCGCAGCCCCGCGCTGCCGGGCAGATCGTCGATGTAGTGCGGATCCCAGGGAAAATCCGGCAGTTCCGCAAAACGTTCATCGGGAGTTCGCAGGACATTCATGTGGGAGCCTTCTGCAAAACGAATCGAAACGAATGAAGCGTGTTTCCGGAAGGCTACACACAGGCGACCGGCAGCGGAATCCGACGGCGTCCGTTTCTACCTGGACGAGTGATCCAGCATACAGGCGATCTGCCGGGCGGTGGTCGACAGGGGCAGCGTGTCCAGGTCGGTCAGGGTTTTCCATGTGAACCCGGATGCGGGGCGTCCTGTTCGGTTCGATGCGGCCACTGCCACCAGACGAATCCGGTATCGCGTGACAGAATGCCGAATGCATTTCAGCAGCTGCGGAACCTGAACCTGCAGTCCGGTGTGTTCCGCCGCCAGTGTGCCGGCCAGTTCCTGGGCGTCTCGGCAGACGGTGTCCCCGGATTCCGGATCGCACCGATCGGCGGCCGGCGGCAGCCGCTGCAGACGGTCTCCCTGATCGTTCGAAACCGGAAAACGGACGAAATCCCACAGGCCGGCCCATCGCTCTCCGTCGGCGATCTGCCGCATGAGCACGCGGGGACCGCGCTGAATGACAAGCGCCAGTTCTGTCACGGCTGTGGTGCGGGGCCGGTCCGCAACGATCGGAAGTTCGTGCTGCCGGCCGTTTCGAAATGCGCTGCAGTGCGTTTTCAGAGGGCAGACGGAACAGTCCGGACTGCGAGGAACACAGATCGTCGAACCGATGTCCATGGCCGCCTGATTGAAACGGCCGGGCTGTCGCGGCGACACCACCCAGTCTGCAAAGTTCCACAGCAGCCTGCGGGATGCGGACGCGCTGACCGGTTCCGTCAGTTCGACCAGACGTGCATACAGACGCTGCGTATTCGTTTCCAGAATGCCGACGGATCGGCCGAAAGCGAACGATGCGACGGCCCGGCCGTTTCAATCAGGCGGCCATGGACATCGGTTCGACGATCTGTGTTCCTCGCAGTCCGGACTGTT
>WFTL01000114.1 GCA_015485495.1 Planctomycetaceae bacterium | reverse complement strand
GATGTGACCGGCTGGGATCTGGAGAATCTGTCCTTCACCGGTCCGACGAACTATTCGGACGAATTCACGCTCAGCGTGGAAGCCGTCACGACGGAAGCCGACGGCGACACGGCCACCGTCTCCCAGAACGTGGGTGTTACGATCGAAGGCGTCGCCGACGAAGCGGGGCTCAATGTGCCTTCAGAAGTCAGCGGCACCGAAGACAGCCCGATCACTCTGCCGATCGATGCAGACCTGACCGACACTGACGGTTCCGAAGATCTTACTGTTTCGATTTCCGGAGCACCCGAAGGAACGACGTTCACGGACGGAACCAACACGCTGGTTGCCGATGGCAGCGCCGTCGATGTGACCGGCTGGGATCTGGAGAATCTCACGTTTACCGGACCGACGAACTATTCGGGCGAATTCACGCTGAACGTGGAAGCCGTCACGACGGAAGCGGACGGTGACACGGCCACCGTCTCCCAGAACGTGGGTGTTACGATCGAAGGCGTCGCCGATGCTGTGAATCTGACGGTTCCTTCGGCAGTCAGCGGTCTGGAAACTCGGCCGATCGAACTGCCGATTTCCGCCACTCTGATCGACACCGACGGATCGGAATCGCTGATCGTGCGCATCCATGGTCTCCCAGAGGGGTCTCAGTTGTCTGCCGGAGTTCAGGATGACGACGGAAGCTGGACGGTTGATGAAGCGGACCTGGAGGGACTGACCTTCACGACGCCGCTGGATGCGGAGGGCCTGTACGACATCCGAGTGGAGGCCGTGACCACGGAAGTGGACACGGGAGACACCCGCAGTACGGAGGCCGTTGTTCAGGTGGAAATCGAAGCCGGGCAGAGGTCGTCCGGGAGCGGCCCCGATGGCTCTACATCGGACGATTCGGATGTCGAAGAATCTGAACTGGTGAAGAATGCCGAAGGCTTTTACAGCGTTGCGGGCTCTGTGCCTGCCGATGGCGCGGCATCGCAAACGCTCGATCTGGTCGGTTATCGTCTCGACCAGCTTCAGTTCGACGGAGAACGGATTGTGCTGACCGGCGACGACGGCACGATCACGGAATTCTCCCGGGACGGAATCACCGACATTGAGCTGGCCGACGCTCATGTCGAACTGCCGACGACAGAATCGGATCTGTTCGACGAAGCGGTCTTCCTGGAGACTCCCGTGAGTCTGCCGTCTGATCTTCCCGATCTGAATGAAGCTCAGACCGTCCTGGTGACGGGCATTCCGGAGAGCGGGTCACTGAACTACGGATGGAAACTGGACGATGCGACATGGGTTGTCCCGCCGCGTCACGTGCATGGACTCATGCTGCGTCTGCCGCATGGACATTCTCATGAATCGGTCCGTATGAAATTCGAAGTTTTCGGTGCCGTGACGTCGGCATTCGTGTCCACGACGGCGGTGGTGTCCGACTACGAAGCGGTGGGATCGGAAGACGTTTCGGATCCGGACGACTGATGGCCGGCCGATTCCGGGACCAGGAATCGTCGGTCCGGCCGTCGGGATCATGTCAGCGTGATTTTCGTCGTTTTGGAGTTCGCGTTTTCTTCTTTCGGGAAGCCGTTCGCGAGGCCGTCCGACCTTTGTGTTTTCGGGAGGTCCGTTTCGCGGCCCCGCGTTGACGCGACGATACCGCTGCGGCCGTCCGGGACAGCCTGTCAGGGACCGATGCATCGGGCGCCACGCGCAGGTCGAGCTGCCGGCGATCCAGATCGACACTGACCACAAGAACACGGACCAGATCGCCCAGGCGGTACTGTTTCTTCGTACGCTGGCCGGTCAGAGTTCGGCCGGTCGGATCGAAGGAAAAGAAATCGTCGGACAGCGAAGAAATGTGCACCATGCCTTCGACGGGAATTTTCAGTCCCTGGCAGAACATCCCGAAACTTTCGACTCCGGTGATGAGCGCATCGAATTCTTCGCCGATGCGGTTTTCCATGTAACGCAGCAGTTTGATGCGTTTGAGTTCTCGTTCCGCCTTTTCAGCCCGTCGTTCCGTCAGCGAACAGTGCCTGCCCAGTTCCAGCAGTTCGCCGGGATGCTGCCGGCGGACTTTCCGGCCGGCGGCCAGTTCACCCACGATGCGGTGAATCGTCAGATCCGGATAACGCCGGATGGGGCTGGTGAAGTGGCAGTAGTGTTCTTCGTTGAGCGCAAAGTGGCCCGTCAGTTCGGGGCTGTATTCGGCCTGCTTCATGGATCTCAGCAGCGCAAAATTGATGGCACGTTCTTCCGGCTGTCCGGCGGCATCCCGAATCACCTTCTGCAGGGCTGCGCGGCTGCGATAGTTGTCCAGGTGGTATCCCAGTCCGGCACAGAATTCCTGAAAACTCTTCAGGCGCAGTTCATCGGGATGGCCGTGAATCCGTCTCAGACAGGGAATCTCGCGGGCGTTGAGAATGCCGGCGACGGCGATGTTGGCCGCCAGCATGAACTCTTCGATGATCTCATGGCTTTCGTCGTGAAATCGTTCGTGCGCCCCTGTGACACTGCCGTCTTCATCGAAATCGATTTCCACTTCCGGGATGTTCATTTCCAGCGCACCGTCGGCAAAGCGGTTTTTGCGCAGCAGCATGGCCAGCGTGTGCATTCGCTGCAGCAGCTTCACCACAGCGGCGGGCACTTTTCCTCTGGCCGATTCCGGACGCCGGATCACGGGCATCACCTGCTCATAACTGAACCGTTTGGAGACACGGATGACGGAATTGGCCAGTTCCGCCCCCAGTGGACGTCCCTGAGGGTCGAATTCGATGAACACGCTTTTCGTGTAACGCACCTTCCCTTCCTGCAGACTGGCCAGCCCGTTGCTGATCACTTCCGGAAGCATGGGAATCACGTGCCGCGGCAGATAGACACTGGTGCCCCGTTCCCTTGCTTCCTGATCCAGAACACTGCCGGGCGGCACGAAATGAGCCACATCGGCGATGTGCACGCCGAGCTGCCAGTGGCCGCGGCGGTCCCGCCGCAGCGAAATCGCGTCATCGAAGTCCCGGGCGGTTTCCGGATCGATGGTGACGATCGTCTCACGTCTCAGGTCGAGCCGATCCTGGAGGTCGCTGTCATCGAACAGTTCCGCCTGGTGCCGCGCGGCATCCAGAGCCGCTTCGGAGAACTGATACGGCAGCCCCAGTGCGTGCACAACACTCATCGTGTCCACACCCGGATCACCGCGCGGCCCCAGAACTTCTGTCAGCACACCTTCACCGGTTCGGCTGGCGGACGGAAAACGCAGCATTTCCAGAACCACCTTGTCGTCCGGCCGCGCGCCTTTGGCTCCCGCATCGCCCACGAACACAGGCCGATCGAATGCCGTCCCGTCGATGCGGACCCAGCCCTGTCCCTGCGATTCGAAATAGGTCCCGACGAATACGTTGCTGGCCCGTTCCAGGACTTTCTCAATCCGGCCGCACCGCTGACCTCCGGAACGGCGGCGGCTGATGAGCCGCACCATGACCTCGTCGCCGGTCTGAGCGTCTTTCAGGTCGCGGGCGGCGACGTAGATGTCCTTTTTCTGCAGTTCCGGCGGCGCTTCATGAGGAATCACGAAAGCCGCGCCGCTGCTGATCCGCCGGACGACTCCCGTGATGAATCCGGCGGCGGTTCGGAGCCGCAGGCGACCCTTTTTCCCCTGACGAAGCTGTCCGGATTCCACGAGTTCATTCAGGGCCTCGCGAAACCGTTTACGCTCCTTTTTCGACAGCTTCAGTTTCGACGCCAGAGCAGCGGCATCCAGAGGCCGGTATTTTGGATCCGACAGTGTTTCGACGATTCGGTCGCGGATCGGGTTCATTCCGGGGTTCCTGACAGTCTGAAAAGGCACGGAACAGAACGCGTGCGGGCCCGGCCGCGCCGGCCGGATGCCGTGTCCGCCGCACGCACCAACGCCCCGGCGGCCCGAATTCACGACGACGGAGGGGCACCCGGTCGGTCCTTCCCCTTGAACAGTCGGCGTTCCATGCGCGGGCTCCAGGGCGTCCATGAGGACTGCGGATTCACATCATCATCGATCGTCCGGGTGAATTCATGCAGTTTCGCATCCAGATGATCGATCTGATGCAGAACGAGGGCTTCGGGAGTCATGGGCACACGCGGGCTGCCGTGTTCCAGTGACCCGTGATGGCTGAGAATCATGTGTTTCAGACGCAGCAGATCTTCCGCATCGATATCGACGCTGTCCGGGCGCGCCTTCAGTTCGGCCACTTTCTCATTGAGAATCTCAATGGCGATGTTCATGTGGCCGAGAAGCTGACCTTCGTCCGTGTACGCCAGTGCCGGATCCCAGGACAGTTCCCGGATCTTTCCCAGGTCGTGCAGCAGGACACCCAGCAGCAGCAGATCCCGGCTGATCTGCGGATACAGTCCGCAGAGTCGATCGGCCACTTCGGCCATGCTCACAATGTGTTCGATGAGTCCTCCCTGGTACGCATGATGTGCGCGGACTCCGGCCGGCGCACTGCACAGATCGGCAACCAGGTGTTCATCGTTCAGAAAACAGTCTGCCAGCGCTTTCAGCGGTTCCTTTTCGAGAGTCGCCAGCAGTTCGCGGAGCCGTTCCAGGAGCCGGGCGGCATTGGCGTTCGGCTGAGCGCGAAAGTCGTCCGGATCGCAGTCGTCCGCGTCGGCCGGTTCGATGCGGGTGACGATCATCTGCAAAGATCCCTGATAAAGCTGGACCTTGCCGCAGACCCGGACCAGATCACCGGCGGAAATGTGGCGCAGGCGTTCTTCCGTCACATTCCACATCAGACCTGTGATCACGCCGGTGCGATCGCGCAGTGTGGCCAGCAGATACATGTCCGCATGACGGTTGGCCCGGAGCTGTTTGTCCGCCAGCAGGAACACTTCGTCGACCGCGTCACCGTCCGACAGATCACTCACACAGGTTTTCGTCATGTTCAGTTTTCCAGGGCATTTCCCGCGTCGCGGTTGATCGTTCGGAAAGCAGCGTCGTGATGTCCGCGGTGCGGGAGATGGGTTCAGATCAGTAAGACGGGCATCGGACCATGATGTGCGGGCCGTCCTGCCGGCCCCCGTTTCGGCGACGCGAAAAGACAAAACTGCCGTGTCCGGCCGGTGTCGCCGGCCGGACACACGTCTGCGATATTTCAGAATCAGCGCAGGCGCGAGCCGGAACAGCCATACCCGGACAGCGCCATCTGAACAGCGTTCCCCGGACAGTCGGCAGACAGCCACCGGCCAATCGTCCTTTCCGGACCGCATCCCGGCAGGCGAAGCGGAGATCTTAGGAGCGGAACAGAACGACAACAACCTGCCGGTCCCTGCGAATACGGTGTTTTGTCCTCGGGGTTTGCCCGTTTCGGAGGTCTGCTAGAATTCTCCGCTTCGTCACCAGCCTCTCAGGATCAGCACTCCATGCGGTGGACCCAGACCTTCATCCCCACTCTCAGGGAAGTCCCTTCAGATGCGGAAGTTCCCAGCCATCAGCTCATGCTGCGGGCCGGACTGATCCGTCAGCTCATGGCCGGAGCCTACACGTGGCTGCCGCTGGGCTGGCGCGCTGTCCGCAAAACGGCTCAGATCATCCGCGAAGAAATGGATCGGGCCGGAGCCATCGAACTGTCCATGCCGGCTCTGCAGCCTCTGGACCTGTTCGAACGGACGGGCCGGAAGGACGCGTTCGGTGATGTTCTGTTTCAGTTCGAAGCCCGTCGCGGCGACCGGCGCCTGCAGTTTGCCCTGGGCCCCACTCACGAAGAAGTCATCACCGATCTGATCTCCCGGGAAATTCACAGTTACCGGCAGCTTCCGCTGACGCTGTACCAGATTCAGACGAAGTTCCGGAACGAAGAACGTCCCCGATTCGGCGTGCTGCGGACCAGCGAGTTCCTGATGAAGGATGCCTACAGTTTCAGCACCTCCCTGGAACAGCTCAACGACATCTACGACGCGATGTATGACGCGTACTGCCGGGTTTTCGATCGCTGCGGCCTGGAATATCTTCCCGTCGAAGCCGAAAGCGGGCCCATCGGCGGAGACGCATCGCACGAATTCATGGCGCCGGCTCCCAACGGAGAAGATTTCGTCGTCCGCTGTGCCGCCTGCGGATATGCAGCCAATCAGGAGCGTGCCGACACGGGACGGACGGCGACAGCGCCGGCCGAAAACGATGCCGCCACGGACCCGCGCGTCGTCGATACGCCCGATGCCGGTTCCATCGAAGCGGTCAGCAGCCTGCTGAATGCAGATCCATCGCAGTTCATCAAGACGCTCATTTACGAAGCCGACGAGGAACCGGTGGCGGTTCTGGTACGGGGTGATCATGAAGCCAACGAAGGAAAAATCCGCCGCATTCTGAACGTGTCTCGCCTGAATCTGGCCGACGATGCTCTGGTGGAACGCGTGACGGGAGCGGCCGTGGGATTTGCCGGACCGGTCGGGCTGTCCTGCCGCATCGTGGCCGATTTCGACGTCCTCACGATTCCTTCCGCCGTCACCGGGGCCAACCGCACGGATCAGCACCTGACGGATGTTGTTCCGGGAGTCCATTTCAATCCCGATCTGACGGGCGATGTCCGGAACGCCGTGGCGGACGACCCGTGTCCAAAGTGCGGGCAGCCGCTGGAAACGGTTCACGGAATCGAAGTCGGCCATGTGTTCAAACTGGGGACGAAGTACAGCGAAGCGCTGAACGCCGTCTATCTGGATTCTGCCGAAAAAAAACATCCCATCATCATGGGCTGCTACGGAATCGGCGTCACCCGTGTGGTGGCGGCCGTTGTGGAAACCTGCCACGACGAAAACGGCATCATCTGGCCGGACGCCATCGCTCCATACACCGTGCACATCATTCCGCTGAATGTCACTGACGAATCCGTCATGCAGACCGCCGAAACCCTGTACGATCAGCTCATCCGGCAGGGCATCGACGTGCTCATGGACGACCGCGATCAGCGTCCCGGCTTCAAATTCAAGGACGCCGATCTGATCGGGCTTCCGTACCGTCTGATCGTGGGCGGTCGCGGCCTGAAAGACGGCATCGTGGAATTCCGCCACCGCAGCCAGCCGGAAGCCGACCGGGTTCCCGTTGCCGATGCGGTCTCCCATGCTGTTTCCCGAATCGCCGCCGCGGCATCGCGGTGAGACGATCCGGAACTCCGTACACCTGTCCACGTGCCCGGTGCAGCACCTCCGTGGCTCTGCGTCTCCGTGAGAAATCCCTTTTCGGTATTGAATCGTTCTGTTCACCTGGCGAAGAGGGACTGATCCATTCCGTTTGGCCGCACGATTGTGGGTTCTCACTGAGGCACTGGGGCACGGAGTTTCGGATTTCCGACGGCCCGCGAGCCGTCTGGAAAATTGTTTGTGTCAGCACGTATCCGCGCCGCAGTGTGCCGGGTCGGCGTCGCTCCGCTCATGGATCCGGCCGCTCTGGAAGAGGTCCTCAAGAACTGGCTGACCCAGGACGTCGGTCTGGTGATCGGCGACGAACAGCTCCAGGCAATTGTCCTCGATGGAAAGGCGTTGCGAGGCACGTGGGCGAAACACAAACAGGCCATGATGATCCTCGCCGCTTTCGACCTGGCGACCGGATGCGTGTTTTCTCAGACACCCGTCGATCCCACCACCAACGAAGCGGCCACTGCGCTGCGACTGGTCAGGGAGATGGTGCTGGAAGGGAAAGTGATGATCGGCGATGCCGCGTATTGCCAGCGAAATACGTGTCAAACGATCGTTTCCGGTAAAGGCGATTACGTTGTTGTCGTGAAAGACAATCAACCCGGTCTGCACAAAGCCGCTCAGCAGTCCTTCGTGATCCCGAAGGGCTTTTCCTCCCTGTGCCCGACGTGAAGCCGAAGAACAGATTCGGGTGGTGGAAACACGTCAGAAGAGCCGCGGTCGCGTGGAGCGCCGCATTCTGTCGACCAGCACTCGGGGCGTGGAACATGCCCGGTGGCCGGGGCTGAATCGCTTCCTGAAACCGGAACGCATCACGACAGTGGACGGGCAAACCACACGAACGGTGACGTACGGTGTGATCAGCCTGTCGGCTGAACAGGCTGACGGGACCAGGCTTCTGTCGCTTCTGCGAGGCCGCTGGTCGATCGAAAGCGTGTTCTGGATCAGGGATACGGTGATGCGAGAAGACCACTGCCGCATCCGTTCGGGACGTTCGGCGGAGTCGATGAGCGTTCTGCGGAATTCGGCGATCAATTTTCTGCGAGTCATCAAAGTCCCTGACTTCGCTGCAGCTTTCCGCGAAAATGCCCTCAGACTCAACCATCTCCTTCCCAAACCGGGCCTCCCTGCTTTTTGAGTCGCCGTGGCCGGCACACCGGAACGGATTGTCGGCCGCCCGTTCTGCCGGTACACTGCCGCCGGTTTCGGCGTCTCCTTCCCGTTTTCAGGCAGTCGGTTCCGTGGCATCCGGGCGATTTCTGATGAATGCGTCTCGCACGTCCCGCCAGGGCGTGGGAATCAACGCAGGAAAATTTTCCAAAGAGTATCAGAATGCGGTCAGCGTGATGACGATGCACCCGGAGGACATGGCGTCGATCGGGGCGCAGGAGGGAGATTTGTGTCGGGTGACGACGGCCGACGGAGAAGCGACGTTCGCCTGCACGGCCGGAAACGTTCCGGAAGGCATGATTTTCGTCCCCTACGGCCCCGCCACCTGTCGACTCATGAACGGCAGCACCGATGGCACGGGGATGCCTCAGTCCAAAGGATGGCCGGTGGATGTTCAGCCGATTGCAGATGACGATGTTTCGTAAGATGTCCGGTCCGGCCGCCGTGCATCGTCTGTGATTCGTCGAACGGGGCCGACCCGGAACGCCGGATGAATTCGAGGCGTTCGGTTCGTCCTGGTCGGCGGTGTTCGGCCGGATTCGGCACGACTGTCCGGCAGTTTTGTTGTGAGATTCCTGATGTCCGATCTTCCCCCCGATGACCTGACCGCGCCGAGCTCACCGCACTTTTCCGGTGACCGGCCCGACAGCGCTCCTGCCTGGCAGGAAGTCGATGACGGGCGGTTCCTTCCCAGGCGAGTCCGCGGGAGCTGCCGCGGCCGGGCTCTGGGGTGAACGTTTCTGGTTCCGTCGTCCGGTCCGGACGACACGGCTTCGGTTTCCTCTTCCGATTCGAACAGTCCTGCGGTCCGTACTTCCCGATCGGACGGATCTTCGACTGAGGATGTTTCATGACGCTTCAGACCATCGACAACGCCACATGCACCTTCTGCGGCTGCGTGTGCGACGACATTCAGCTTCATCACGACCAGATGCGCATTCACAAGGCGAAAAGCGCGTGTGTGCTGGGAACCGCCTGGTTTCTGAACCACACGGCCGAACGTCATTATCCGGACGCTCTGATCGACGGCCGGGAAGCCACGGTGGATGAAGCGGTGGAAATGGCCGCCGCCCTGCTGCACGAAGCCGATATGCCGCTGGTGTACGGTATGAGCAACACCACGTGCGAAGCGCAGAAGGAATGTGTGGCCCTGGCGGACCAGCTCGGTGGTCTGCTGGACAGCCACACGTCGTTGTGACACGGTCCCACGGAAATCGCCGCCCAGTTGGGCGGCAAGGTCACCTGCACGCTCGGCGAAGTCAAAAACCGGGCCGATTTCATCGTGTACTGGGGAGGCAACCCGGCGGAATGTCATCCCCGACATTTCACCAAATACACTCTGATGCAGAAAAGCCGCTGGCTGCCGAGGGGCCGGAAAGACCGCACAATGGTTCTGGTCGACATTCGGGAAACCAAAAGCGCGAAGGCCGCCGACATTTTTCTGCAGGTCCGACCGGGCTGTGATTTCGAACTGCTGTCCATTCTCCGGGCCATGGTGCGGGATGAACCGGTGGACCCGGATGCCGTGGCGGAAACGGGAATCGCGTATGACGTTCTGGAAGATCTGGTACGGCGGATGAAATCGTGCCGCTTCGGATGCATGTTCTTCGGCATGGGGCTTTCCATGACCCGGGGCAAACACATGAACTCCGCCGCGCTGCTGACTCTGGCGGCCGAACTGAATGCCTTCACGAAGTTCGTGGCCATGCCCATGCGGGGGCACGGCAACGTGACCGGCGCCGACGTGATCATGCGGTGGCAGACCGGTTACCCGTTCGGCATCACCTTCAATCGGGGATATCCGCGGTACAACCCCGGTGAGTTTTCCACGGTGGATGTGCTGGTCCGGGGAGACTGCGACGCGGCGTTCATTATCGGAGCGGACCCGGGAGCCACCATGCCGCAGCCGGCCATCGACCATCTGGCACGGATTCCCACCATCGTGCTCGACCCGCACGTGACCCACACCAGCCGACTGGCCCGTGTCCACATCACAACAGCTCCGGCCGGCATTGCCGCTCCGGGCACCGCCTATCGCATGGATGAAATTCCGCTGCCGCTGAAACCGGCTTTGAAATCACCGTATCCCACCGACGAGGAAATCGTCCGTCGCATTCGCGAAGCCGTTGCCACCCGACCGTTCTGGATGCCTGAAGACAGCCCGCAGATGACCACGGAACAACTGTAGCGGTCAGCGAGGTTCGTGCATCACGGGTCTTCGTGATCGCCGGCCGTCGCGACAACCGGGCCGGGGTCCCGTCAGCCGGACGGCCCGCTCGTTTCAGAACCGGAACGCTCCTGTTTTTTTTCGGATTCCGTCATGCTCCGCATCACCGGCGGAAAGATCTACGACCCGGCCAGCGGGATCAATGGAGAAATTCGCACGCTGTACATCGAAGACGGGCGCTTCGTCGCATCCGGCGAAGGCGGCCGAACCATCGATGCGGCGGGAATGATCGTCTTTCCAGGCGGAGTCGATGTGCACACACATGTGGCCGGGGGAGCCATCAACTTCGCCCGGGCCATGACCCCCGAAGATCACCGCCGCACGCAGGCCTTCATTCGGTCGCAGACCCGACGTTCCGGCCTGGGCGGGATGGCCCCCACCACCTTTGCCACCGGTTATCTGTATGCCGGAATGGGGTTCACCACCGTCAACGAAGCGGCTGTGCCGGTTCTGTCGGCCCGGCACACCCACGAAGAACTCAGCGACATCCCCATTGTGGACAAGAGCAGCCTGGTGCTGATGGCCAACAACGAACTGCTGCTCGATCAGCTCGACGCGGGAGAGTACGAAAGAGCCCGCAGCATTCTGGCGTGGTACATTCGGGCGGCCGGTTCGTGGGGAATCAAGGCGGTGAATCCAGGAGGCGTGGCGGCGTGGAAATGGGGCGGCAATGCCGGCCAGCTCACGGAAACCGTCGACGGCTTCCGCCACGTCACGCCGGGAACGATCGTCGCTTCCCTGGCCCGCATGTGCCACGACCTGAATCTGCCGCATCCGCTGCACCTGCACTGCAACAACCTGGGAGCTCCCGGCAATGTGTCCACCACCCTGGAGACTCTGCGGCATCTGGAAGGTCATCGAGCGCACATCGCCCATTCGCAGTATCATGCATACGGAGGAGACGACTGGGACACGATGCGGTCCGCCACATCCGATCTGGCCGACTGGTTCAATACGCACGACAACCTGACCACCGACGCCGGAGCCGTGCTGTTCGGAGACACCGTGACCATCACCGCCGACGGTCCGTGGCAGCATCTGCTGTACCGTCTCACCGGACGCAAATGGGGCAATCTGGACGTCGAAAACGAAACCGGCTGCGGGATTGTGCCCTACACCTACCGTCCGGGCCACCTGGTCAACGCGGTGCAGTGGGCCGCGGGACTCGAACTGCTGCTGCTCATCGAAGACCCCTGGAAGGTCTTTCTGTCGACCGATCATCCCAACGGCGGATGCTTCTGGAGATATCCCGAAATCCTGGAACTGCTCATGTGTGCCGACTACCGCCAGGAATGTCTGCGGCAGCTTCCGGACCGCATCCGCAGCCGGATTCTGCTGCCGGAGATCGACCGCGAATACAGCCTGTACGACGTGGCGACGGCGATGAGTGCCGGGCCGGCACAGGCTCTGGGACTGCCCCGCAAAGGCAGTCTGGCAGTCGGCTGCGATGCGGACGTTGTGATCTATGAAGAAGACGACAACATCCGGCGCATGTTCAGTCATCCGCGGTACGTGATCAAAAGCGGCGAAATCGTGATCGAAGACGGCGATATCCGGGAAACACCGGATGGCCGCGAGTTTCTCGTGCAGCCGCACTGCGACCCCGACACCGAAACATTTATCCGGCCGCTGTTCGAAGACTGCTACACCATGTCGTTCGACAATTATCCGGTGGAACCGCACCGGATTCCCCGCGCCGAAATTCACCATCGTCCCGCCTCTCCATGATCCGTCTGACTCTCAAACGCCCGCCCGCCGTCCCGCTGGAAGCCGAAGTTCTGTCTCCTTCGCTGCTGGCCGGTCTGTCGCATACCGAAATCTGCGGTCTGCATCTGTATCACGGCAAACGGCGGATGCGTGTGGACGAATTTTTCGATGTGGAAGGAGAACGCAGTTCCACAGTGGACATCACAGGAGACCTGAGGCGTGTCCGCTGGCTGGGCCGGGGCATGACCGACGGGACGCTCACCATCCACGGCAGCGCGGGCATGCATCTGGGAGCCCGCATGAAGGGCGGACGCATCGAAGTGTTCGGAAATGCGGATGACTGGGTCGGCGCCGAAATGACCAACGGACTTGTTCGCATCCACGGTCATGCGGGAGGTCAGATCGGGGGAGCGTACCGGGGAAGCCTGCGCGGCATGAAAAACGGCACGATCATCGTGGAAGGAACCGCCGGCCTGGAAGTCGGACTCCGCATGCGCCGCGGTACCATCGTGATCGGCGGACGGGTGCGCGACTTCTGCGGACTGCAGATGAAAGGCGGCACCATCATCCTGCTGGATGGAGCGGAAATCCGAACCGGAGCCTGGATGAATCGCGGCACCATTCTGTCGCTGCGGTCGCTGAAGCTGCTGCCCACCTTTCGCTTCGCCTGTTACGACAACCCGACGTTCATCGGTGTCCACGCCCGCTTTCTGAAACCGCTGGGGATCCGCCTGCCGCACGCTCCGACAGAAGGTTCCTGGGCACGGTACTGCGGAGACTTCTGCGTGCCGGGAAAAGGCGAAATCTTCATCTGGCATCCGGCGGCCGCCCCGGAACCGGCTGTGTCCGAACTGTGAGGCCGCTGCAGGGTTCGCACGTGTTTCGACCGCGATCCTCAGGTGCCACAGAATGTGGCACGAACGATCTCGTGCGGCTGCGGCGCCTGTTCATACTCGCTGCAGTCCGGCTGCTGTTCGTACGGCCGCTGCAGCACTCCGTGCAGCTTCCGAAACGGTGTCAGGTCTCCGGCGTATGCCGCCTGAATCACCTGCTCGATGCGATGATTCCGCGGAATGAACACGGGGTTGTGACGGCGCATGCGATCCTGCGCCTGGCTGCGGTCCGTGTCCGCATGCTGCTGCCGCCACCTGACCAGCCACTGCTCGATGCGATCCTGTGAATCGAACAGGCGCATAAACGGCAGCACGTCTGCATCGGAATCCTGTTCGCTGTCCAGAGCGGCCGGCAGATGGCGGAATGTGAGTGTGAAATCGGCCTGGTCGTCCGCCATGATCTGCAGAAGCTGCTGCACCAGTTCCCAGGAGGATTCCGACGGAGTCAGGCCGATTTTGGCCGTCAGACGGCGTCGCAGAGCCGACGTGTGCTGTTCCGGATACGATTCCAGAATTTCGGTCGCTTCGGCAATGGCCCGCTCTTCCGATTCATGCAGCAGCGGCAGCAGCGTTTCCGCAAAGCGGGTCAGATTCCACAAACCGATCGAACCCTGCCGCGCAAATGCATAGCGGCCGGAGTGATCGATGGAACTGAACACTTTTTCTGGATGCCAGCCATCCATGAAGGCGCACGGTCCGTAATCGATCGTTTCCCCGGAAATCGCCATGTTGTCGGTGTTCATCACGCCGTGAATGAATCCGAACTGCATCCAGTGGGCGATCAGTTCGGCCTGACGCCGCACAACGCCTTCCAGCAGCGCATGATACGGCCGGTCGGACCGAGCTGCTTCCGGATCAAGACGGCGGATCGTGTAGTCCGCCAGGATCTTCAGGTTCTCATGGTCCCGGCGCGCCGCAAACCATTCGAACGTGCCCACACGAATGTGCGACCGGGCCACACGCACCAGGATGCCTCCTGGAATCGGTCCCTCCCGCATCACGGGTTCGCCCGTGGCCAGGGCGGCCAGAGACCGCGTCGTCGGCACCCCCAGTGCCGCCATCGCTTCCGACACGAGGTATTCGCGCAGAACCGGTCCCAGAGCCGAACGGCCGTCGCCCTGTCGGGAAAAGGGTGTCGGTCCGGACCCTTTGAGCTGAACGTCGCGGCGCACGCCGGCCGTATCAGTGATTTCTCCCAGAAGAATGGCGCGGCCGTCTCCCAGCTGAGGCACAAAGCTGCCGAACTGATGGCCCGCGTACACCATCGCCAGCGGTTCTGCACCGTCCGCCCGACGATTCCCCGCCAGAACGGCCACGCCGTCGTCGGATGCCAGCCATTCCGGATCCGTGCGAAGCTGTTCGGCCAGATCGTCATTGAGCTGCAGCAGGCGAGGAGCACGAACCGGTGTCGGATCGACGCGGCGGAAGAAGGCTTCCGGCAGCCGGGCCCAGGTGTTGTCGAAAGGAAAGGTCACGGAGCAGATGCGGAAGCCACGGAGAACGACGAAACGGGCAGGTGTCCGCCGAATTATCCGGAATGCGGGCTCCTGCGGGACCGGTTTCTGCGAAACATTCCGCAGAAAGTGTGAAACGGCTGACAGAACGGCGCCGGCAGCGTGTCCTGCGGCCGGACCCGGTCGCTACAATCCCACAGGCCCGGCATCCGTCACGCCGCCAGGATTTCTGACGGCGTCGGAAGCAGCCCGTGATGACGGGCCGCAGCCAGGCGGCATCTGATGCGCAAACCCAAAGAACCTGTGATGTCTTCCGAAATCCGGAATGCGGCGGCCGGCATCGTGGTGCGGCAGGACACCGGTGACGTGCTGTTGTGCCGCCGCAGCGATCGGCTGAAGTTCATGCCGGGATTCTGGGTGTTTCCGGGAGGCCGGATCGATTCGGCCGAAGGCCATCGATTCGTCGTCGGTGCATCGGATGCCCGGCAGGCGGCCGCCATTCACGCGGCCTGCCGGGAAATCTTCGAAGAATCCGGGCTGTTGTGTGCAGAAGGCCCTCTTCCTGATCGCCGGACCATTCGGGAAGCACGCCTGTCCACCATGCAGCGTGTGGCATCGTTCGATGACTTTCTGGAAACCCACGGACTGTGGATCGACGCGGAGAAGTTCGTTCCCGCCGGAACGTGGATCACGCCGCCTCTGACGAAGATCCGTTTTCACACGGAATACTTCCTGTATCGCTGCAGCGGACCGCAGCCCACAGAACTCATCGACGGCGAAATCACGGATCTCCGATGGATCCGTCCGGATTCTGCACGCCGAAACTGGCATGCGGGCACGATGAAACTGCCGCATCCGGTGGCCTGGGTGCTGCGGCATCTGGCCTGCCACCGCCATCCGGACCTGCTGGCGGCTTTGAGACAGACATCCGTCACGCATGCCCCGAAGTTCGGGCGGATGGAATTCCGCTGCGGCATCAGTGTGCTCCCTCTGGAATCCCGTCCGCTGCCGCCGGCCACGCACACCAACTGCATTCTTGTCGGCGATGAGAATCTGTACGTGATCGATCCGGGAGCCGACAAAGAGGATGAGTTCGAGCACCTGGCTGTTCAGATCGAACACCATCTGATTCCCGGAGGACGGGTGGCGGGAATTCTGCTCACTCACAGCCATCGGGATCATGTGGGGGCCGCGCGGTTTGTCAGAGAACGCTTCGACGCTCCCCTGGCCGCTCATCGGGACACTCAGCGGCAGCTGGACTTCGATGTCGATGAACTGCTGGAAGACGGCCAGGTCATTGAAGTGTCCGGCAATCCGGGCTGGCGTCTGAAATGTCTGCACACTCCGGGACACGACCCCGGTCACATGTGTTTTCTGGAAGAATGCACACGAACGCTGCTGGCCGGAGATATGGTCACTCAGACCGGATCGGTCATCATCGCACCAAAGCTGGAAGGCAGCATGCAGAACTACCTGGACAGTCTGCGGCGTCTGCTGAACGAAGACATTCGCCTGATCATCCCGGCCCATGGCCTGCTGCTGGAGCGGCCGCAGCAGCGGCTCCAGGAAATCCTCGACCATCGTCTGGCCCGGGAACGCCGAATCGCAAAAGCGCTGCGTCAGGGAGCACGCACTCTGGACGACCTGATTTCTCAGGCCTACGACGACGTGGACGCATCCCTCCGGCCTCTGGCGGAACAGACGCTGCTGGCCCACCTGGAAAAACTGGGGTATCCGGTCCACAATGACGTCGTTCAGGTCTGACCGTTCTTTTTCCGATCCGGCAGACCGTTCGTCTGATCCGGTTCCCGCAGTTTCGCTTTTCAGGAAGGAATCCCTTTCGTGTCCGACAACCGACAGATCATCGTTCGGGAACTGCCGTCTGCCGAACTCTCGACGGACCACTTCGAACTGCGCACGGCCGACAGACCGGTTCCCGGCGAGGGTCAGGTTGCGGGACGCACGATTCTGATGTCCATCGACGCGGCCAATCGGGCCTGGATGGCCGGGACAACGTATCGCGATGCTGTGCAGGTCGGCGATGTGATGCCCACGTTTGCCGTCCTGGAAGTCGTCGAGTCGCGGGATTCGTCTCTGAAGCCGGGCGATCTGGTGGCAGCGGAGTCCGTCTGGGCCGACTATGCGACCGTTCCGGCGCAGCGCGCTCTGCGAGTGTCCGGCACGAGGCCGCTCACTCACGAACTGTCGGTCTGCGGCATCGCCGGAAAAACCGCGTGGCACGGGCTTGTCGGAGTCGGACGTCCCCAGGCGGGAGAAACGGTTGTTGTTTCGGCAGCCGCCGGATCGGTCGGCATGTACGTCGGACAGATCGCCCGGGCTCTGGGCTGCCGGGCGGTGGGCATTGCCGGCGGCCCCGAAAAATGCGACTGGGTCCGGAACGAACTGAGGTTCGATGCGTGTGTCGACTATCGGGATGAAGCCTGGGCCCGGAACCTGGCAGACGCCTGTCCGGACGGCATCGACATCTATTTCGACAACGTGGGCGGCAGCATCCTGGAGACCGTCCTGTTCCAGATGAATCTCAGGGGACGTGTCGTATGCTGCGGTGCGATCAGCCAGTACAACACCGATTCTCCTGCCGGACCGCGCAATGTTCCCGGACTGATCGTGGTCAAACGGCTGCGAATGGAAGGGTTCATCGTGATGGATTTCCGTCACGACGACAGAAAGGCCGTGGAACAGCTTTCCGAATGGGTTCAGAACGGAACCGTGCGGGTTTTCGACGATGTCGTGGACGGCCTGGAAAACGCTCCGCAGGCTCTGGTGGGCCTGCTGGCCGGCGACAACCGCGGCAAACGCCTGGTGCGCGTGGCCCCCGACCCGCCGGGCGTTCCTTCCGCATGATGCGGCCGTCCGACGGATCGTCTGTGGTTTCAACGGTGAGATTTCCGGAACCGAACATGCCGAAAACCATCCGGAAAGCCGCAGTTCGCAGAAACTTCTTGCGTGCTTTTCGGAACTCCGACCAGGATGGGCTGATCAGGGAGAGAATGTGTCAGGTCAGGGAGGGAGTGTGTCAGGAAGGCCCCGGGCACGCGGCCGCTGTTTTCTGCTGAACTGAATCATCATGTCTGCCGCTCGACTGTTCAGTCCGGATGATCCGCACGAAGTGTCCGCGTCATCCCGGCAGGCGCCGCCGAACGGAGCGATCTATCGTCTGTGGGGGCCGGAAAGCCGCGGCGGTGAGTACAACAGTCACATCCTGTTCGTTCTGACCGTCGCTGTTCTGACATGGCAGGGCATCATGCCGCCGCCGGCTGCCGGGTGGATCGCTCTGTGTCTGGCGGCCGCTTTCCTGCTCGACACCCACCGACTGACACGCAAAGTCGCTTTGCGGTCTCTGCCGGGCCAGGCGTTTCTTTACGGGCAGCTCGTGATCCGGGCGTTCCTGACGGTTCTGCCCCATTACGTCTTCGCCTTCGGCGTGTACATCTGCGTGATGCCCCTGCGCGAACAGCTCAACGTGGGCATCAGCAGCATGGCCATGCTCTACGCGTTCTACCTGACGATACGCGTGACGTACCTGGCGTGGTACACGGCCGTTCTTCTGTTCGCACCGGATGGATCACTGCCGACCGTGTTTTCTGAACAGCGCGCCAACCTGCGGGATCGCCGAACGGCTCTGAGACACGTGTGGTGGTCCTTCTTCCTTGGCAACACCGGACTGTTCGCCAAATGTTCGGTCCAGATCATGACGATCGGTCTGTTCGAATTCATCCGCCGGCGTCTGGACATCGACATCACCACCACCACGCTGTACGTCCACCACGCAGGCTGGGTCACGGCTGCCGGTGTCACGGGAGTGCTCATCGGTGTGGTGCTGTCGATACGCGGGTCGTCCGAAGTCTACTACCGGGCTCACCGGACGCTGCACGTTTCCCGGTCTCTGTTCGACAGCATCCATGCCATTCATCATCGCGGTATTCTGCCGACCCCCCTGGATTCGGGCACGATTTCGCCGCTGGAATACTTCATCACCGACATGGCGCGGCCGACCTACATGCTGCTTCCGGACTGGGGATTCGTCGTCTGTGAAGTCGTTCTGGCACTGTTCACGCACCTGCCGGCGCACACGTCCGGAACCGACAGCCGCATCGCCGGTCATCATCTGGCGCATCATCTGTACGTCGTGTGCAACTTTGGTCTGCTGCCGTCCGATGACAGACGCTGGGGCACGCTGTACGAACCGGCCTCCGAAGACAGCCGCCGTGCGGTCGACCGGGCGTCTCCCCGACAGCCGCCCCGGACAGCCGCCCCGTAGTGCAGACAATCCGTAGTGCAGACAATCCGGAGCACAGACGAACTCGAGTGCAGACGAACTCGATTCCATCGGATTGCCGCCCAGGACCGATCTGTGTCCACAGCCCGGCCGGATTGTCCTCCCGGCCTGACCGATTCCATATCGGGAATCACCGTCCGCTTCCGGCCTATCGACGGACGCGAGAAAAAGCCACGGGATCAGGAACTTTTCGCCGCTGCCTGTTCCGCCGCCCGACGTTCCTGCTTCAAAGCCTGCCTGGTGGCATTTTCCAGCAGGCCGGGAAACGCACGAGCCAGCAGCCGGGCCATGCGGGCCCGGCGTGGAGCGACGATCAGGTGCTGTCCGGCAGCCAGCGCTTCCAGCGTGTATTCGGCGAAATCATCCACCGGCATCGGCGGCCCGCCCAGCCGTGTCAGATAACGCCGCACATCGATTCCCCATCCGACCCGGGAGTTTTCCGATTCGTCCGGGTCGAGAATCGGCGTGTCCACCGCCGTGGGGCACAGAGCCGCCACGCGAACTCCCCACGCTTCCGCTTCCAGCCGCAGACTGCCGGACAGTCCCACCACGGCGTGCTTGGTCATGCTGTAGGGAGCCCCCAGAGGCAGTGGATGCAGGCCGGCGGCCGAAGCGGTGTTCACGATCCAGCCGCTTCGCCGCTGAACCATATGCGGATACGCAGCCACGACACCGTGAACCACGCCGCGGATGTTCACATCGATGGCCCGGTCGAAGTCTTCTGATGTGAGCAGATGGGTTTCTCCGCCGGCTGCGATTCCGGCGTTGTTGAACATCATGTCCAGGTGTCCGTGCTGCGCAATCACATCATCCACCAGAGCCCGAACGGCCGCGGCGTCGGTCACATCCAGTTCCACACCGACGGCCTGGTCCAGTTCCGCCGCCGCCTGGCGGGCTCCGTCGGCATCGATGTCCGCCAGCCACACGCGCGCCCCGCGGCGGGACAGACCGCGGGCCAGAGCGCGGCCGATTCCTGAAGCTCCTCCCGTCACGATCACAGATGCACTGCTGTAGATGGACAACGGATGGTCTCCCTTCAGAAAAATGAGCAGCGGATGAAGCCGGTGTGTCAGAACGGCAACGGTTCCGGCCCGACCGGCAGATGTTGCCGTCCGGCGCTGAGAACAGATTCTTCCAGATTCGCATTCGTGGACAGCCCGGTCAATCGGCCGTGTCCCCGGACCCGGCAGAATCGCTACGATCGCTGACGGCACCCTGATCCTGGCAACAGATTCGGCAGCCGTTTTTGTCACCCGAAGTGAGTCCGATTGATTCGGACCGTATTGACCGGCCGCACAGAGCGGCCATGTTTGTGGACGGAATCGTCTGTTCCAGTTTCAGTGAGTTCCCGGAATTCATGGGCCGCTCAAAGAAAAAGAAACCATCTGCCCGGCAGCGGCGTTCGGCGCGTTCGCGTGCTGTGAGCTGGCTGTTTCGGCCGCGGCGACTGGTGCTGCTGGCCGGACTGGCCGTTGCAGCCGTGCTCTGGCCCCAGATGCGGCGACAGCTCCCGGACCTGAAGTCGCAGCCGCAGTACCAGATCACGCTGGACCGCATCACGGTGACTCCTGCACCACGATGGATTCCGGACAACCTGACGGAAGATGTGCTCCGCCGCGTCGGAATCCGGCTGCCTCTGTCTCTGCACGACCCGGCACTCAGCGAACGCATCGCCGCGGCCTTCGTCACCCACCCGTGGATTCGCACCGTTCACCGCGTGTCCCGATCGTGGCCGGCCGGAATTCGTGTGGATGTGACTTATCGGCGTCCGGTGGCCATGGTCCGCGGCGTGGATGGTTTTTATCCGATCGACACCGAAGGCTGCCTGCTGCCGGGAAGCGATTTCCGTCAGTCGGACGTCAACCGCTATCCTGTCGTCGAAAACATCACCACCGTTCCGGCCGCCGGACAGGGACAGCCCTGGGGAGATCCGGCTGTGTCCGGTGCGGCCCGTCTGGCAGAACGACTTCTGGAAACGCAGGAAGACGGAAGATCGTACTGGGAAATATGGGGACTGGCCGCCATCGAAGTGTCTGCTCAGGTGGGCCTGCCGGAAGAACTGTCTGATCCGCAGTACGCCCTCCGCACGTCCGGCGGATCACGCATCATCTGGGGACGGGCTCCCGACACCCGGCATCCCGGAGAAGTGTCCGCCGATCAGAAACTTCAGCGAATGGCCGAATACCACCGGATCTACGGCAGTTTCGATGATGCTCCCGAAGCGTACGTGTTCGATCTGCGCGAATGGAAAGGCATCCGCCGCAGTCTGGCCCGTGACGCCCGTCCGGACGGTCATCGCTGAAACACGCCGCACTCGCCGTGCGGAAGGATGTTCACAGTCGGAATCCGCCGGATCCCTGTTCCGGACGATCTCATTCCGGACAATTGCTCCCGATCTGTGAATTCCCGGCTTCCACCGGCTCCCCGGAACCGCATGAGCGGGTAGATTTTTCAGACTGCCGCAGCATCTGTCCGGCCGAACCGGGCGGCCGAACCGGCGGTCCGGCAGGGGGCCTGCGGCATGATGATCAACGTTCTTTTCCGGGAAGATGAGGAAGTCGGTATGGCCGACCCATCGAACCATTCCGTTCGACAGCCGTCCGGACGGCGGCTTGTCATCGGCATGCTGCTTCTGGGCGTGGCGGCGACGGCCTTCCTGTGGACGTGGTGGACAGTGACCATGACCCCCTGGATGCCTCTGCAGGAAGCTCTGGAAAAACGCTTCCCCGATTCCGCTCCGCACGTGATGGGCGGCCGCGTGAAAAAAACGGGGCAGACCGTTCTGAGAATCGTTCTGAAAACGGATTTCGATCCGCGTTCCACAGACGCCGGAACCGCCGCGAAAATCGAACAGCGGATTGCAGAAACCCGCAGACTGGCGGAACAACTGACCGATCTGTCCTCGTGGGACATCCTGGCGGTCCACCTGTATCACCTGAAAAAAGAACGCGGGATCAGCCAGAAAACGTTTTTTCGCAACGCTGCCACCGGAGAAGCCATCGATCTCGATGTCAGCCAGGAACAGACGTCGACCTCCCCGGTGCCGATCCCGCCGCCCTCCCTGGACCTGGCAGACTCACCGGCCCGCATGAAGCACACCTCACTCGTCACATATCTGCTGTGACGAACCGCAGGCAGCCGTCAGGCGCTGCTCATCTGCGCACACTTCCGATTCCGGACGATCGGCCGTTTCAATCACCGCTTCGCCCTCGTCCGCATCGGCCAGATCCGGCCCTGCCGAATGCGAATCCCCCGCCGAGGTATCGTCTTCAGAAGATCCGTCCGTGTCTGCAGTCTCGCCGGTCAGCCCGGCGCGTTCGACCAGTTCCTGCACCCGCTGATGGATGGCGCGGCGGCACCGCAGCAGATCGATCGCGAAGACGACCGTCGCGACAATGCTGATCCCGACGGCGGTCCAGGAATGCACAATTCCCCGCAGCTGCCCGGCCAGCAGAAACAAAGTCGTCAGAAACACGGCCGTCAAAGCGGCGTATCGGGCCGCCAGAGCATTCCGTTCCTTCTTCAGCACATGCGTTTCGATCGCCTGCCGGGTGCTCACGGCAGACACCTGGCGAAACGATCCCATATTCTTTCTCAGAATGTCCGCCTGAACCTTCGAACGCGGCTTCAAAACCGGTGCGGACCCGGCATCGTCTGCCGCAGGAACCGACGCCGGGCCGTCTTCCTGATCCGTTGACATGAAGGAATCCAGAAAGGACACCGGCTGTCCGGACGGTGCCGAATGGTCCGCAGCAGGCGATTTGTCGGACGATGTCTGGTTCCTGGAAGCACTCCGCCCCAGCAGTTGTTCCATATAACGGGCGACGTAATCGGTGTGATCGTCATCGGGCGACGGAAACGGCACCTCCTCATCGACCGGTGGCTCTGCCGCAGACGCAGGTTCAGCCGCTGCGCTGCGGTCGCAGTCACGGCTGGTTTCGATTCCGAACAGGCTGGCCAGTTCCTCCCGCAGTTCCGAAACGCGGTCGTCTTCTTCCTTCGAAACGCCGTCCGCATCCGGCTGATTCGGCTGGTCGCAGTCACCGTGACCGCATTCATCGCTCACCGCATCGCCGGATCGCTCCCCGGCAGCCACCCCCTCCGGCGTCCCCTCACCGTCCGACTCAGCAGACCGAATCCCTGCCCCGGGCCGTCGCTGCTGTTCGGCCGGAGATTCCTGAGCGGTCTGAAACTGCTGCTGAACAGTCTGAAGCTGCTGCCGGAGTATATTCAGTTCGTCGCTGCGCTGTTCCAGTTCGGCAGAACGATCGTCGAGTTCCCGCCGCAGCCGGCCGCATTCCTCCTGGGAAGCGTTCAGACGAACCTGTATGTCCGACAGTTCCGCCTGAAGCCCGGCAATCTGTTCTTCGTTTTCTTCTGCAGACTGCTGCTGTCTGGCGACGTTCTGTTCGTACTGTTCCACAAGCACACGCAGTTCACCTGCGGTCCTTTCGGCGTCCTGAAGTTCAGAACGCAGGTCCGCAATGATCTGTTCCTGCCGGCGACAGCGTTCGGCCAGGTCATCGGCATCCGTTTCCCGGGACCGGACATCCTGAATCTGACCTCGCAGATCCTCGATCTCCTGCAGCAGAGCCTGTTCTGTTTCCGCCGCCTCTGACAACGAGGCGTTCTGTTCCTGCAGGGCCGCCAGCTGACGATTCTGCTCAGCGGCCCGCTGCTGCACTTCCTGAAGCGTTTCTTCCAGACGGGCCATCTGTTCGTCTCGAACCCGCAGTTCAGATGTCAGATGCGCATTCTGGACAGCCAGCGACGCGGCTTCCTGCATCGCACGTTCTTCACCGGCCGACTGCTGTTCGGCCCGATCCCGCCAGTGCTGTGCTTCTTTCCGGACGGAATGCAGTTCGTCTTTCAGTTGCCGGCATGCGTCCTGCAGACAGGCAATCTCATTGTGATGCTGTTCGGCCTGCGAGGTGAGCTGTTCCCGAAGTTCCTCAGCCGTCCGGGCCAGTTCATCCCGTTCCCGCTGCCGTTCTTCGACGCGAGTGTGGAGAGTCTGCCGTTCGGCTTCAAGCTGATCGATCGCTGCGGTGAGCCGTTCATGTTCTTCCTGAAACCAGGCCTGCCGTTCGGTCAGAATGTTCTGCTCACGGCGGATTCGCTCATCGTTGTCTTCCGTCTCACGACGCAGCTCGTTCAGATGCTGCCGCTCCCGTTCCAGTTCTTCCTGATTCTGCACCAGCCGCGATTCCCGCAGGCGAAGATCCTCCATCGCCCGTTCCGCTTCCCGCTGCTGTTCCACAAAGGACTGCTGCCGTTTCTGCAGATCATCGGAATCCGCCTGCAGCTTCGCGACTCGTGCAGCCAGATCCTCGTCCTGACGCTGAAGTTCCTCGGCACGGCCGTTCAGTTCCGCTTCTCGCTCGTCCAGTTCTCCCCTGCAGCGTTCCAGTTCACGCAGGCGGTCTTCCAGACACTGCTGCCGTTCTGCCAGGTCAGCTTCCCGGGTTTCCAGATCACTGGTTCGTTCATCGAGGACTTCCTTTTCCCGGACATGCTGTTCCTGAACGCCCCGCAGGCTTTCTTCACGCTGTACCAGAACCTGTTCGCGTGCGGCCAGTTCCTCCTGACGGCGTTCCAGATCGCGCAGGCTGTTTTCCAGACGCTGCTGCCGTTCTGCCAGGTCAGCTTCCCGGGCTTCCAGATGACTGGTTCGTTCATCGAGGACTTCCTTTTCCCGGACATGCTGTTCCTGAACGTCCCGCAGGCTTTCTTCATGCTGTACCAGAACCTGTTCGCGTGCGACCAGTTCCTCCTGACGGCGTTCCAGATCGCGCAGGCGGTCTTCCAGACGCTGCTGCCGTTCTGCCAGGTCAGCTTCCCGGGCTTCCAGATGACTGGTTCGTTCATCGAGGACTTCCTTTTCCCGGACATGCTGTTCCTGAACGTCCCGCAGGC
>WFTL01000113.1 GCA_015485495.1 Planctomycetaceae bacterium | reverse complement strand
GTGTGGCGAACGCCGGACAGCCGGGCGGAACGACCGGGACAGGAGATTCGGTTTCGAAGGAACAGGCTGAGCAGCTTGCTGCTGCGGCAGAAGCGCTGTCGAATGCGGCGATGCGCAGTCTGCCGAGACTGGAGACACTGCGTGCTGTTTCCGGAACCGAAGGCGGATGGTCCGTTGAACCGACCGGTCCGGATCCTGCGTCTGAGCGGCTGTCTGAAGCGGCGCCCGGGAGGCCGGCCGAGTCTCAGCGGCAGTGGGCCCGACTGAATGAAGAACTGGCCGGAGGGGTGCTGTCGGGCGAATCGGAAGAAGGAGACCAGCGGTATGAAAACCGCATTCGGGCTTATTTTCGGGAACTGGCCCGACGCACGGCACAGCGTCCGTAGTGTTTCAGAGCCCCTTCGTTCTTCTTCTGTCATTGGCAGCGAACATGATGTTTCGAACGACATTCGGTGCATCGCATTCGACGCAGCGCACATTCGACTGAAAACCCGGAAATCGGACACGGCAGGGCGACACGGGGGGTGGGGGCTGCCCGAGAGGCTGTCCGGGAGAGTGACAGGGAGATCCAACGGAAGGCTGCCCGCTGAACGCACCCTTGAACGCATCCGGAAAACACGGGGAAAGAAAGGATCCGCTCGATGTCAGAAGAACAAAACAGCAGATCGGCGGACCGCCGCCGGTTCCTGACGGTGTCCTCGGCTGCCGCGGCAGCGGTTTCCGGGGCTGGTCCGGCCATCGGATCCGCAGGCGGCGCGGATCGTCCGGTACCCCCGGTGCGCATCGGCCAGATCGGGACACGCCATGCCCATGCAGCGGGAAAGATGGCGACACTGAGAAAGTTTCCGGAGCTGTTCGAGGTTGTGGGGGTGGCCGAAGACGATGCCCGGCGACGGGACCGGCTTCAGAACACGGATCCCTGGAAGGGGCTGACGTGGATGAGTTCCGAGGAGCTGCTGGCCGTTCCGGGTCTGCAGGCGGTGATGGTGGAAACGGATATCGATGAGCTGCTGTCGACGGCCGAACGCTGCATCGATCGAGGACTGCACATTCATCTGGACAAACCGGCCGGAACGTCTCTGGAAGATTTTCAAAGGGTCTGCCGGAAGGCCGATGAGCGCGGGCGGTGCATTCAGATGGGATACATGTTTCGCAGCAATCCGGCCTTTCGCTTCGTTTTCGATGCAGTCCGCCGGGGCTGGCTGGGAGACATCTTTCATGTGCACGGGGAAATGAGCAAGAAGGTGGGACGGACGCAGCGGCAGAAGCTGGCTCGATACGCAGGCGGTTCGATGTTTGAACTGGGCTGCCATCTGATCGACGCGGTGGTGGCGGTCCTGGGAAGGCCGCAGAACGTGCAGGGGCATCTGCGGGGGACGCAGCCGGAATCCGACGATCTGATGGACACCTGTCTGGCTGTCCTGGAATATCCGCGGGCGATCGCCACGGTCCGCAGTTCCGTGTGCGAAGTGGACGGGTGGCGTCGTCGGCAGTTCGTTGTCTGCGGCACCCGGGGGACGGTTGTGATTCAGCCGCTGGAACCTTTCCGAGTGCAGCTCACACTGGAAACCGATGCCGGGGGATATCGCCGCGGGACGCACGCGATATCCCTGCCGCCGTCGACCGGCCGTTATGACGGCGATCTGCAGCATTTCGCTCATGTGATCTGTGGTCAGGGAGCTGCAGAATACGACACAGCCCATGACCTGGCCGTTCAGGAAGCTGTTCTGCAGGCGTCCGGAATGTCTTCCGGACGGTCATGATGCGACGGGGCATTCACGACGGGGGGCGTATCGGCATGTCCCTGGACATCCGTCACCGCTGCCAGGACATCAGCGACAATCAAAGCGGAAGGGTGTGAGTTCTGCGGTGAGAGCAATCACTCATGCAGCGACCGGTCGGCTCGCGCCGTGGCGCTTCCACTGGTCGGTTCGCGACGGTGATTCCGGATCCAGGAGCGTCGCGACGCCGTCCGATTGGTACGCCAGTGATCGTTCTCACCGGAGGCCGTGCGCCGTGCGGCGATGGCAATGACAGCGGAGCGGCGCAAGCCGCCCGGTCGCTGTGCGGATGAGCGTACTCACCGGAGAGTTCCCTTTCTTCCGCTGTGATTTCCGGTCGCGTCCGGAAAATCCGCAGGCCACGGCCTGCAATCCGCCGTACGCATACCATTGCCCGCTGGCGGGACGCGCTCTGTCCCGTCCGAATCCGTTCCATGGAGGGACGCGCTCCGTCGCGTCCGTGTTATCGACGGCCCCGACGGAGCGGGGCCCTCCACACTGTTCGCATGCAGGCTAAGCGGCCTACCGCGACCGCCACCAGCGGACCAGCAGCATCACACCGAACAGAACCAGCACACCGGCGTTCACAATCAGCACCCGGCGGTCTGGTGGTTTCGTCAACTCGGCACGCTTCCGCTGCGTCGCTTCCCGAGCTTCGTCTTCTGCAATGAGTTCCTGGTCAAGTTTGAGGACGGCGGCTTCCAGTTCGTGCAGCTTCGCTTCCGTCAGCACAACGTCTTCCGTCAGCCTGTACCTGCTGGTCAGTGCATGTTCCACCAGAACGGTGTGCCC
>WFTL01000112.1 GCA_015485495.1 Planctomycetaceae bacterium | reverse complement strand
GGGCACACCGTTCTGGTGGAACATGCACTGACCAGCAGGTACAGGCTGACGGAAGACGTTGTGCTGACGGAAGCGAAGCTGCACGAACTGGAAGCCGCCGTCCTCAAACTTGACCAGGAACTCATTGCAGAAGACGAAGCTCGGGAAGCGAGCCAGCGGAAGCGTGCCGAGTTGATGAAACCACCAGACCGCCGGGTGCTGATTGTGAACGCCGGTGTGCTGGTTCTGTTCGGTGTGGTGCTGCTGGTCCGCTGGTGGCGGGCGCGATCGACCGCGTAACCGAACGCGTGAAGTTGCAGGGTGGCGTTTCCGTGAGAAGCTCTGGTCGACAGCGTTTTTCGGACAAAGAGATGAATGTGCGTGGCCGTCTGTGGAGCGCGTGGCAGGATTTCGGGAAACGTGCCAGGGTGGCGACCGCATGGCTTCGAGCAGCCGGAGCACAGGCTGAAAAAGGAGGGGAGAAATGAGTCCGGTGGAAACGGGAACCGGCCAGGGCGGAAGACGCGTAAGAGATCAGCGTGTGGACTTTTTTCGGGGCGCAGCGCTGCTGATGGTGCTGACTGATCACGTGGAAATCATGAACGGGCTGAAGATTCTGAGTTCCTGGACACTTCAGGGTCTGGGACTGTCGAACTGCGCGGAAGTCTTTGTCTTCCTGTCCGGATACACGTATGGAATGGTGTATGGAGTGCGTCTGCTGCAGAAAGGATTCTTTCGTGTTCTGAGAACTTCGCTGTGGCGTGCGTTTCAGATCTATGGCGCTTCGCTGCTCGTGCTGACCGCCGTCATCATTTCCGTACCCTTTCTGAGGACCGTGTCACATTTGTTTTCAGGCTGGCCGCGTCCGGGATCGTCCTTCACGGATGAACTCGTCGCGGGCCTGCTGATGTCAAGCCGTCTGGTCATACTGAACACTCTGACGCTGTATGTGATCCTGATTCCTCTCGGGGCTCTGCAGTTGTGGCTGCTGAACCGGAACCGACTGACGGCATTTTCTGCTGTTGTCGTGTCCACTGGCCTGTATGCCTGGACTCAGTGGGACCCGTCGCTGAATCTGATTCGCTGGACGGATGGGCAGGTCTGGTACTTCAATCCCTTTTCCTGGCAGTTCCTGTTCTTTCTGGGAATGGTCTGCAGCCGGATGCGTTTCGATCGGTGGACAGCGAGGATGAAAACCACTGTGACCGCCGGAACCGTGGCGCTGACAGCAGCCGTTCTGCTGGACACTCTGTCGCCTCAGTACAGGTTTCTTCAGCGGGTCAGCACTGAATGGCCGTTTCTGACGAGCAGGGCAACGGCGGGACCTCTTCTCATCATCCACTTTCTGGCGGTCGCCTGGCTGGCGACATCCATTGTTTCACGACACAGCCGCCTGTTCGAAAACCGTGTCGTTCGGTGGGTGAGCGGTTATGGCCGACATTCACTGTTCTTTTATTCAGTGGGAGTTGTCCTTTCGTTTTTGTCCATCGGTCTGTTTGCATGGTTCGACGGCACATTGCCGGTGGTGATCCTGGTGATTGCGGACCTTGTTGTGGTTTCTGTCGCAGCGCACTGGTGCTGGAACACGTCGGTCCGGACACTTGCGAGCTGGAGGGTGGGTTGAACGTTGTTTCTCACTGTGAGTGTGGGTTTCGCTGCGGCCATAGTGCTTCGTTTTGCCGGCGACAGGAACGCCTGGGGGAAGATGGGCGACTTTCGCCGGCGGGGCGGCTGTTCAGACATTGGGAGACAGGCTCCAGCTCCTGCCGGATCGCTGCGACTTTCACAGGAACTGAACCAGCGTGTGGGGAGCACGCGATTGGGAGAACATGCCGGGGACGCATCAGGTTCGGTCCGCAGTCATCGGCCGCCCGCAGTCTTCCGCAGACGGCAGAAGGAAATCGCGGCTGATGCCAGGGTGGAATCACGAACCGACTGAAGAACGAGCGGCCACGCAGAGGCCTTTCGGCTGGAATCAACTGCGGTATGCCGTGGCCGGACTGCTGCTGGCCGCCGCGGCGACAAAGGTCATCGACACACCCCGCATTCTCGCCGGCGGCGGACTGCTCGGAACACTGCCGCGCATCGTGTTCGTCACGGCCTTCGAAGCAGCCGCCGCTGCGTGGATCGTTGTCGGAGATCGGTTTGTTTCCTGGATTCTCACGCTGGCGATCTTTGTCGTATTCGTGGTATCGACGACCTGGGCGATCCTTACCGGACAGTCCTGCAACTGTTTCGGAGACCAGGTTGATGCTCGGACCATGCTGATTCTGGATGTCTGCGTGCTGTTCCTTGTGGCATCCTTCCGCCCGGTCGGTCGCAGGAACACTTCCAGGTGGCTCACAGCGCACCTGGTGATCGCCGTTGCTGTGGGCGGTGCATTTGCGGGACTGTCCATCTGGAACGATCAGACGACCGACCGCACGGACCCGCTGGAATTTCTGCTGGCACACATGCTGACCGGGAAGCCCTGGCCGCTCGATGAACAGTTCCACCCGGACCTGAAGCAACTGAGCAGCGGCAGATGGCTCATTCTGGTGGTTCGCGAAGACTGCGACCACTGTGGAGAACTGATGGTCCGGTATTTCCGTGATCCGCGAACACACCGTCCCGGTGAGCGAACAGCGCTGTTCGTTGCGGGAAGCGATGAATGGCCGTTTCAGTTCGATTTCATTTCCTTCGAACGGTCAGGCGATCGGTTCATCACCTGGCCGGCGGGGGAACCGTCCGTCGCCAGTCCGGCTGTGTTCGTGGTCGAAGACGGAACCGTCATTCAGGCTGCCGACGGCGATGAAGCGGATCGTCTGACTGAATCGCTGCTTCGTGATGCCGCTGCCCGGACCCAGGACCAGCGGCACGGAACAGCGCATGGAAGTGGACGGGCGCCGGCCGTCCGGTCGTTGTCCGCGAGATTGTCCCCACCAGACGGCTTGCGTCGTTTCGCGACTATTCTGCCCGTTCGCCACCGGAGGGCTCGCGCCCTTCCGATTCGATCGTTCCTGGCGTTTCTCATTCCGGCTGTTCGTTGCGGCGTTTCAGGGACCGAACACGCTGGTTTCGAAGTTGGTATCGGCTGTGAACGGGCGCCCCGGGGGGCGCGTCTTCTCGCCGGATCTCTGGAAATTCCCGTGTGCAGCCGTGTGGCGGAAATCGTCCGGGAAAAGCTGACAGGCGTTCGGGTGTGCCGGTACACTTGCGAATCTGTGTTGTCAGAAAGGTTTGTCAGATCAAAGGAGAGTGGCTGTGGTCTTCCGAACGGTGTGGGTGTGGTGCTGCTGCATGTCGCTGCTGCCGGCAGCCGAAGATCACGGCTGGATCCGAATTCAGCTCGATGAACGCTTCCGGTCGGAAGGGTCCGCAGCCGCGGATCTGAACGGCGACGGGACGATCGATGTGGTGGCCGGAGACGTCTGGTATGCGGCGCCGGATCCGTCATCGCCGCAGTACACGGACGGGGCGCAGTGGAAGCGGCATGAGATTCGTCTGCCGGGTGAATACGTGGCGGGACAAGGTTACAGCAACAGCTTTTTCAATTTCACCTGGGACATCGACCGGGACGGCCTGACGGATGTGATCATTGTCGGTTTTCCAGGGGCTCCGTTTTCCTGGTACCGCAACCCGGGTGCGGACGGCGGGCACTGGGTGGACACGCAGATCTGGTCGAGTGCCTGCAATGAGTCCATTGAGTTCGAGGATCTGGACGGGGACGGAATTCCGGAGCTGGTCCTCGGTTCGCAGCCGGAAGCGCAGATGGGATTCGTGCGTCTGCCGGGGACGCCGCATGCCGATCCGAATCGGCCGTTTCACGCGATCAGTCAGCCGTCGGCGGAGCCGGCCGACAGCAGAACCCGCGGCCGCGACAACGGCACCTACCGGTATTCTCACGGACTGGGTGTGGCGGATGTCAGTCAGGACGGGCACCGCGATGTCATCATGCAGCATGGCTGGTGGGAATCTCCCGGGGATCTCCGGACCGACGAACCGTGGGTGTACCATCCGATTCGTGTGCAGACGGCCCAGGGAGTCGGGTCGCTGCCGGACTGCGCGAACATCTATGCACGGGATTTCGACGGCGACGGCGACGCCGATCTGATCCTGAGTTCCGCTCACCAGTATGGTGTCTGGTGGGCGGAAAACACGGGGGACATCTGGAAGCTGCACACGATCGACGACTCGTATTCTCAGACCCATGCCATGGAAGAAGTCGACATCAATGGAGACGGCCGACCGGACTATGTCACCGGAAAACGCTTCTTCGCTCACAATGGTCATGATCCAGGCGGCAGGGAACCGGTGGTGATGTACTGGTACGAATACCGGACTTCCGAGGAGAAGACTGTTCAGTTCGTCGCTCATGAAATCGTGGCCGGCCGGGGAACGGGTGTGGGAACGCAGCTCACCGTTCAGGACATGAACGGCGATGGCCGGCCGGATCTGGTGCTGGCGAACAAAAGCGGCGTCAACGTGCTCATTCAGAAATGACTCTGGTCCGGTCTGTACCCGGGGCGGGATGTCGGGTGCCGGCACCGATTTCCCGGAATTCCATGGTTTGGACGGGATTGTCCCATGACGCTGGACGAACTGCAGACACTCATCGACCGCATGTATTCGCGCAAAGATGAAGCGCGGGGCGTGGAAGGCACGTTCATGTGGCTCATGGAGGAAATCGGCGAACTGGCCGCGGCGCTGCGGGAATCGTCTCCGGAGGAGGTCGCCCGGGAATTCGCCGATGTTCTGGCCTGGCTGGCCACGATCGCCAACGTGGCGGGGGTGAATCTGTCGGAGGCGGTGCAGAACAAGTACGGCAGCGGGTGTCCGGGGTGCGGGCAGATGGTGTGTGTCTGTGCCGACGAAGAAAAACCGTAGCGGCCGGCCTGGGGGGGGATTCTGAGGTGCCAGACGGCCTGAGCTGTCAGGCGGCCTGAGCGGCTGCCGGTGGCTGTTGCTGCTGTTCAGACAGGCGCCGCTGCACGAGTTCCAGGTGCAGATGGAGGTGGTAGAACTCTTCCATATAAGACAGCGGCACGCGGATCTCACGGAGTTCCTGTTCCATGCGTTCCAGTTCGTTTCGGCAGGCCTCCGGAGAACAGGACGACGCAGGGTCCGACAGGTCCTGGTCGATGCGGCGAAGAACTTCATACCAGCGGTAGATGCGGGAACGGATCCGCCAGCGATAAAGGGGCGGGGTGAGACGTACCAGCGGGAAGAGCAGCGTCAGCAAAGGCACCAGAAAAATTTTGGTCCGCGCGATGAGCGAAGCGATCCAGAACGGGAGATAGCGGTCGGCCGGTGACGGACCGTGTCGAAAGTATTCGGCGGCGGAGGCATTCAGCGGATGTTCCAGCCGCCGGCCGCGGGGAAAGTCGCCGGGGTGTTCGAACAGGCCGGCGCGGCCGTGTACGCGATGGACCGCTTCCAGAAACAGTGGCACGAAGGCGTCGTGGAGTTCGGGAGCAGCCACCAGGCTGGCGGACGGAGCCACCAGGTCGATGTCTTCGCGGGGCAGGTCGTTCTCCAGATCAAACACGCCTCGGGCCAGTGTGACCGGCTGCAGCCACGGATACCGCTGCGTCCAGGCCCGCTGTCTGTCCAGAGTGACCAGGCGGACATCCGGGCACCGCAGCAGCGATTCCATCCAGTCGGTGTCGGCCGTGGAGACGAACAGGGCGGCGTCGAGTTCCCCGGCGATGAGGGCCCGGGCGGCTGCCGCCCCGGTCCGGCTGTCCGGATGGAAATCTCCATTCTCCGCTGACAGGCCGGCGGTGCTGAGGATCAGCCGGGCCATCCGCCTCGTGCCGCTGCCGGGCGGACCGATGGCGATGCGTTGTCCCCGAAGCTGCCGCACTTCCGTGCGGCGTGCGGTTCCGCGGCAGAAAATCCACAGAGGTTCCGGGAACACGCCGGCAATGCTTTCGAGAGATACCGCGGGCGGATCGTTCGGCGCGGTCCCCCCCTGAACCAGAGCCACTGAGACGTCGGGGTCATGAAGCAGACGATCATAGTTCTCCACCGACCCGGCGGTTTCCAGAACATGCAGTGTGATACCGTTTTCGGCAAGGCATTCCGCATACTGCTGGCAATACCGGTAGTAGGCTCCGTCGCGCGGTCCGGCGGCGATGGTGATCTGGTCCGGAGGCGCCGGAGCCATGAAGAACCAGGCCAGAACGAATCCTGCCAGAGAAAGAGCGGCAGCCGGCCCGAAGGCCCGCCACAGGTCGCGGCGCTCATCCATCAGACGCGTGCGGCGGCCGGATGGTCCTGCCGGCGGTTCCGTTTCGTGATTCAGGGGAGTCGGTCGGGACATCGGGCAGATTCCTTCTCACAGCCTTTCGGGGAAAACCCGCGGAATGTGCCGGTGGAAAAGTGCGTTCACGAATGTGTCGCGAAATCGGGAGGCCCGTCAGTGGATGTTTCGGCCGTGCGGATCGTGTCGGCTCAGCGCAATCGTCAGGATCCCGATGATCCCAACGGTTCTGTTCGGTGGGGGCCGGATTGCCACAGCAGCAGATTCGGGGAAGGGGATATCGGGGAGGGAGTCGTGGTGCCGGGAGGTCCAGGGATTCCGGCGGTTTCGATTACGGTTCGGAATGGCGGCGGGGACGCACGATCCAGCCGATCAGGAATCCGATCAGCAGCACCGGCAGAATCGGCCGGATGCGGGGAAACAGGGCGACGATGATGATGATCAGAGCGAACGGCCAGAGGGCCGTCCGGGACCAGGCGGCCGGCCGACGGGCCGTGGGCAGGGCCAGCCACAGCGTTCCCAGCAGCACGCCGCCACGGAGCAGCGCGGAAGCCAGTGCGTCGCTGCTGCCGAACACCAGCAGCAGCACGCCGGCCAGGAGGCCGGCAAGGCTGAGCAGTCCCACGAGTTGTCGTTTCCGGATCATCTCCGGATCGGCGGACATGAAAGGCGGTTTCCCGATTTCGGCGGAGTTTTGAAACGCATTCAGTCGGCGACCGGCAGACGCAGCGGCTGATCGCGCACGCAGTCCAGCCGGTGCAGATCCTGATCGGCGTTCCGCATGCGGCCTTCAGTGGTCTGGTGAGTCATGATGATCAGGCGTGCGGCGGGACGGTCGTTCGCACCGGTCGGTTCATCCTGGTGCAGGGAAGAAATGCTGATTTCGTGCCGTCCCAGAACGTCTGTGACGTCTGCCAGAACATGGGGGCGGTCATCGACCGTGCAGCGAATGTAGTAACGGTGCCGGGGGGCTTCCTGCGGCTGGATGTCCAGAGACGGTGCGGTCTGGCTGCGGAGGACGGCATCGAAGGTGCGGGCGGCCCGGCCGGTGGCGTAGTCGATGATATCGGCCACCACGGCCGACGCGGTCGGCATCTGTCCGGCTCCGGCGCCGGCCAGACGCAGCCGGCCCACGGCGCTGCCGGTGATGGTCACGATGTTGTCGGCTCCGCTGGTCTGAGCCAGCGTTCGTTCGTGGTGGATGAGAGCCGGCTGCACCCAGGCTTCGAGCTGTTCCTGATTTCGTCTGGCCATGGCCAGCAGTTTGATGCGATATCCCAGAGCCGCGGCGGCTTCCAGATCGGACAGCATGATGCGGTCGATTCCCCGTCGAATCATCTTTTCGACGGGAACGTCGGTGGCGAAGGCCAGACGGATGAGGATGGACAGTTTCTGGGCGGCATCGGTGCCGTCGACATCGAGCGTGGGGTCGGCTTCGGCGTAACCCTGCTTTTGAGCGAGAGACAGAGCCTGTTCATAGGTCTGATTGTCCGTCAGCATCCGGGACAGGATGAAATTGCTTGTTCCGTTGAGAATGCCTTCGATGGATTCGATGCGGTTGCCCGTCAGAGCGGTGGTGAGGGTACTGATGACGGGAATGCCGCCGGCGACGGCCGCTTCGAAGCCGATCGTCCTTTTCAGCCGGCCGGCCAGCTGAAACAGTTCGCTGCCGTGGGCGCAGATGAGGGCTTTGTTGGCCGTGACCAGATCACGTCCTGCCTGCAGCAGACGGCGGGCATAATCGAGTGCGGCGTCGGTACCGCCGATGAGCTGAACGGCCAGGTCGATGCTTTCATCCTGAAGAATATCGTCGATGCGGTCTGTGACGGGGACGGATTCCGGCAGGCCGGGACGCGGCCGGTCCGGATGACGCACGACGACGCGTTTCAGGCAAAGACGCCGGCCGCACTGCCGTTCCAGCAGGCGGTGCTGTTCGCTGAGAATCCGTGCGACACCGCTGCCCACGGTTCCGCAGCCGATCAGACCGATATGGAGCGGGGATTCTGACATCGGAGGGACAATTCCTGAGTTTCAACAGCCGTTCCGGTGCCCCGACGGGCCGGGGGATGATAGCAGGCGAAAACAGAGAACCGTACCGGGAAGCCGTGAGAATCCGGGCTGCATCCATGTCCGTGGTTGAGGCGGCCTGGGAGGCTTCTATACTGAAATCGGCCTGTCTGTCCGCCGCAGTCACTCGGGTGGACCGACTCACTGAGGACCGGATTCGTGATCACTCAACTGTCCACCCGGCCGCTGCGGCTGGGAGCTGTCAGCTATCTGAATTCCCGACCGCTCATCGAGAACCTGCAGGAACTGCTCCCACAGGCCCGCATCGTACTCGATTATCCCAGTCGTCTGGCGGACGGACTGTCCGCCGGTGATCTCGATGTCGCTCTGATTCCATCCGTGGAATATTTTCGCGGCACGGGGTACACGATTCTGTCGTCGGCGTGTGTGGCCGCTCGCGGGCCGGTGATGAGTGTGCGGCTGTACTGCCGCACGCATCCGGGAGACATTCAGCGCGTGGCGATGGACGAAGGGTCCCGCACAAGTGCCGCTCTGACGCGTGTCATTCTGGCCGAACGGTACGGCGTGTCTCCGTCGGTGGAACCGCTTCCTCTGGACGCCGACACGGCCCACAGCGATGCGGACGCGGTCCTTCTGATCGGCGACCGCGCCATGCATCCGCCCCGGGAACCGTTTGCCCAGGTCGTGGATCTGGGGCAGATGTGGTACGAATGGACGGGGCTGCCGTTCGTGTTTGCCATGTGGGTCGCCGCCGGCCGGGTCCACGACACGCAGACGGTCGAACAGGCACTGAATGCGGCACGGGATCAGGGGGTTGCCGCCATCGACGCGATTGCCTCCCGGGAAGCGGTCCGGCTGGGGCTCACCGAAGAAACGGCCCGCACCTATCTGTCGCAGCATCTGAACTATCACCTGACTTCTGCCGAGCGGAGCGGGCTGGAACTGTTTCGACGTCTGGCCGAACAGCAGGGGCTGCTGTCGGGACAGCGGTCGGCCGCATCGCACGTCGCGCTGACGTGAAGCAGAACGAAGCAGGAATCTGCCATGAACATCGGAAACATTCTGGACCGTGCCGCAGCAGGAGAACGGCTCACCCCGGACGACGGTCTGGCGCTGCTGCAGTCGTACGACCTGCCGGCCATCGGGGCGGCGGCGGACGCGGTCACCTGCCGGCTGCACCCGGAGCCGTACCGCACGTACAACATCGATCGGAATATCAATTACACGAACGCGTGTACGGCAGTGTGCGACTTTTGCGCCTTTTATCGGCCGCCCGGGCATCCGGATGTGTATGTCCTGCCGATGGAGACGCTGCTGACGAAAATCGAAGAAACCGTGGCGCTGGGCGGCGATCAGATTCTTCTGCAGGGAGGACTGCACCCGAAGCTGCCTCTGGAATGGTATGAGGATCTTTTGCGGACGATTCGACAGAAGTTTCCTCAGGTGAACGTCCACGGCTTCAGTCCGCCGGAAATCCATCACTTCACCAAAATCTCCAGACAGCCTCTGAAAACGGTGCTGGAACGGCTGCGGGATGCCGGGCTGGGAAGTCTTCCAGGAGGCGGTGCGGAGATTCTTGTCGACCGCGTGCGCAAAAAAATCACCCGCGGCAAGGTGCTCAGCGACGACTGGCTGAACGTCATGCGGGTGTGGCATGAACTGGGCGGGCGTTCAACAGCCACCATGATGTTCGGTCATGTGGAGACTCTGGAAGAACGCATCGAGCATCTGGAACGCGTGCGGCAGCTTCAGGATGAAACCGGCGGGTTCACGGCCTTCATCTGCTGGACGTTCCAGCCGGATCACACCGACATGTCTCACATTCCTCCGGCCGGAGCGTTCGAATACCTGAAAACGCAGGCGGTCAGCCGGCTGTATCTGGACAACATTCCCAACATTCAGTCGTCCTGGGTGACTCAGGGAGAAAAAATCGGACAGCTCGCTCTGCGCTTTGGAGCCAACGACATGGGCAGTCTGATGATCGAAGAGAATGTCGTGTCCGAGGCGGGGACGGTTTACCATCTGTCTGTGGATGACATCCGCCGCTGCATTTCGGAAGTCGGCTACATTCCGCGTCAGCGCAACGTGTTCTACGAATACATCGATGAAGCCGACGAATTCCGGGCGGAAGAATCCGCGTCGCTGCTGCCGATCGTGTGACCGCTGTCTGGTGGCGCGCCTGTTCCTGCCGGTGCGTCCGTCCCTGGCGGATCGTGCTGTTCGGTGCCGGTGACCGTGCTACTGCAGAAGCAGTTCCGGCAGCGACGCGCTGCGCGTTCCGGCAATCGGCGGGTTGTCCATTCTGCGAAACGTGAACACCGCCGAAAACTTGGTGCGGTCGGTGAAATTGCGCGTTGCCGAATGGAAGCAGCGGGCGTGAAAGAACAGGACATCGCCCGGTGACAGTTCCGCCGTGACAGCGGATTCCAGCCAGGCACGGCCATCCGGCGTCTCGGTTCGCAGGAACTGACGTTCATCCAGGTGCTGCGGCCGGATCTCCGCGCGATGCGTTCCCGGCAGCAGACGGAGACAGCCGTTTTCTTCCGATTCCTCCGTCAGCGCGATCCACACATTCACCAGGTCGCCGGAGGGAAACGACCAGTAGCGGGTGTCCTGGTGCCATCCGGTATCGCTGCTGTACCGCGGATGCTTGGTCATGATGCAGTTGTGGTGGGCCAGCGGCATGACGACCGGTGATCCCAGAAGCTGTTTCAGCCGGTCGACCAGGACCGGTTGTTTCAGCAGCCGGGCGAAAACCGGATCGCGGCTGAAGGCCTGCCGCAGACGCCGCACCGTGCGTCCGCCTGCTGCCTGAGGAGATTCCGGGGCGCCGGGGTAACGGACGTCGCATTCGTATTCGATATCTCCGCGGCATTCGACCAGATCCCGTTCGGCCACGGTTCGAATGGCAGCCACATCCTCATCGGCGATGAGGCCGCGGCAGATGAGGAAGCCGGACTCGCGAAACCGCGTCTGTTCGTCGGCGGAGAATTCTGTGGAGATGTTTTGAGCAGTGGACATGGACGGTATTTTAGTGCAGGCTGGGACGATTGTCGCGGCTGCCGGAAGCGGCGGGCCTGTACGGGAATCCCGGTTTCTGCCGGACGCACGGGCTGTGACGTGGTTTCCTGGTCCGGAGACGGCCATTGCCGGCGGCCGCGGCTTCCCGCGCGGCCGCAGCGGTCATATTGTGTCAGCGGGCCTGATGCATCTGATTTCCGGGTTCGGGTTTCGGAATCCGGTGCCGGTGACAGGATGGGGCAGCAGTCAGCGGAGAAGCGGATGGGGGACATTCTGATTGTCGAAGACAGTGCCGCGTGTGCCACGCAGATGCGGGTGCTGCTGGAACAGGCGGGGCATGCCGTGAACGTGGTCGGCAGCGGTCGGCAGGCTGCCGATCTGCTGAACGACTGTCTTTCGAACGACCGTCTTCCGGATCTGATCATCACGGACCTGATCATGCCGGAAATGGACGGTCTGGAACTGGTGGAGCATGTTCGCGATCACCACGCCGACATTCCCATCATGCTGGTGACCGGACAGGGGTCTGAGCAGACGGCTGTGCAGGCGCTCCGATCGGGAGCGGCCAGCTATCTGCCGAAAAGCGAACTGGCCCACTCACTGACAACGGCAGTCAGTGAAATCATGGAGATGATTGCGGCCCGCCAGAGCCGGGAAGCCGTCATGGATGCTCTGGTTTCGGCCGAATCGACGTTTGTGATCGGGAACGATCATCAGATTGCCGGCCGGGTCATTGCCCATCTGGAAGAACAGCTTCGGGCGATGAAATACAGCGACGCGACCGGCATTCTGCGGATCACGATGGCTCTGCGGGAAGCGGTGGCCAATGCGATCGATCACGGCAATCTGGAACTCGATTCGGCCATGCGGGACGACGACGGTCCCGGCTATTCCGAACTGGGACGGCTGCGGGCTGCGAACGCTCCCTGGCAGGACCGGCGCGTCACGATCAGAGCCCGCGTGACGCCGCACGAAGTCTGCTACACCGTGTCCGATGAAGGTCCGGGTTTCGATCCGTCCACGCTTCCGGATCCGCTGGATCCGGAAAATCTGCTCAGAGCCCACGGACGCGGTCTGATGCTGATCCGCAGTTTCATGGATGAGGTGACGCACAATGCGGCCGGCAACGAAATCACCATGATCAAGCGGCGGCCGGCCGAACTGCGGACAATGCCTGCCGATGTCAGCGTGCAGGATGCCGGCGGAACGGCCTGAATGCCGGGAGCGAAGCGGTTCCGACCAAAGCATTCTGACGGACACGTGTCCGTCTACAGCACGAAACTGCTGAGGTCTTCGTCTTCCCGAATGTCGGCCATGCGGGATTCCACGAACTTCCGATCCACGGATATCGACATCGGTCCGCAGTCCGGAGCCTGAAAACTGACGTCTTCCAGCAGCCGTTCCATGATCGTATGCAGACGGCGGGCACCGATATTCTGAGTGGACTGATTGACCGCCCACGCCGTATCGGCGATGGCTTCGATTCCGTCCTGAGTGAACGAAAGAGAGACCTGGTCGGTTTTCAGCAGCGCCTGATACTGCCGCGTCAGGGAGCCGGACGGTTCCACCAGAATCCGCACCAGGTCGTCTCGCGACAGATCCTTCAGTTCCACGCGGATGGGGAACCGTCCCTGGAGTTCGGGCATGAGGTCTGACGGGCGTGACCGGTGAAAGGCGCCGGCAGCGATGAACATGATTTTGTCCGTGGACACCGTGCCGTAGCGGGTCTGCACGCTGGTTCCTTCGACAATCGGCAGCAGATCCCGCTGGACTCCCTGACGGCTCACATCGGCCGAACGGCTGCCTTCGGCGGAACTGCACACCTTGTCGATTTCGTCGATGAAGATGATCCCCGATTCTTCCGCAAGGCGAACGGCTTCTTCCTGGATGCTTTCTGTATCCAGGAGGTTTTCGATTTCCTGTTCCACAAGCACTCCGCGTGCTTCTTTCACGGTCAGCCGGCGGTCCTTCTGCTGGCGGGGCATCATGCGTTCCAGCATGCCCTGCAGGTCCATATCCATCTGTTCCATGCCCATGCTGGTGAACACCTGGACGGGGGAATGACGCTGTTCGACGGACAGTTCCACGGTCCGCTCTTCGAGGCGCCCGTCTCGCAGCATATCGCGGAATTTTTCGCGGGTTCGTTCATGTCGGGCCTGCAGGGACGCGTCCGAATCATCGGCAGCGGGAAGGTTCGGTTCGGCAGGAACCAGAAGATCCAGCAGACGTTCTTCGGCCCGCTGCTCGGCAGCCGATTCGACTTCGCTGCGGCGGGTGCGGCGGACAAGCTGAATGGCCGCTTCCACCAGATCGCGGATCATGCTTTCCACATCGCGTCCGTAGTACCCGACTTCGGTGTACTTGGTGGCTTCCACCTTGATGAAAGGAGCGTTCATCAGGGTGGCCAGGCGGCGTGTGATTTCCGTTTTGCCCACACCGGTCGGGCCGATCATCAGGATGTTGCGGGGCGTGACTTCCCGCCTCATGGTTTCGTCGAGATGTTTCCACCGCCAGCGGTTGCGCAGAGCCACCGCGACGGCCCGTTTGGCATCGTTCTGGCCGACGATGTGTTCATCCAGATGGTGGACGATCTGCCGGGGAGTCAGTTCGGACACGCGGGTTCCTCAAGAATGATACTGTCGTTCGTATACACGTCGATTTCGGAAGCGATTTTCAGTGATTCACGGACGATGTCCGCGGCCGACATCTGTGTATGCCGCATGAGGGCTCTTGCGGAAGACACCGCATAGGGGCCTCCGGATCCAATCCCCACCACACCATCCGTCGGCTGCACGACGTCGCCCTGGCCGGTGAGCAGCAGGGTGATGTCCCGGTCGGCCACGATCATCATGGCTTCCAGACGCCGCAGAGCCCGATCCATTCGCCAGTCGCGGGCCAGCTCCGTGGATGCCCGCGCGATGTTCGCCGGGTAATCCTTCAGTTTCTCCTCAAACCGTTCCATCAGAGCGAAAGCATCCGCTGTCGATCCGGCAAACCCGACCACAACGCTGCCGTCCAGCATGCGGCGCAGTTTTTTCGTGTCGGATTTCATGATGGTGTTGCCGTACGTCACCTGCCCGTCGGCTCCCAGCACGACCTGGTTGTCGCGCCGAACAGCCAGAACGGTCGTCGATCGCCATCTGCGGTCCGGTTCGGAATGCCCTGTCATGACGAGCCGCCTTCAGTCTGCCCGCCGGACTGCTGTCGGTAGTTCAGTTGTCCCCGCCAGCCCAGCTTGCGGTGCAGAGTGGAATAGTAACTGTGTCCTGGAAAACGAATCTTGCGGAAACAGGCCTCCGCCCGTCGGACGATGACCTGATCGCCCGGCTGCAGCGGACGGTCGATCTGGCCGTCCACCACCAGACGGGCACCGTCCCGGCTGCGGCTGACCGACAGAATGTAGGTCCGGTCGGCCGTGTCCACAATCGGACGAACGGTCAGCGTGTGCGGACAGATGGGAGTGATGCAGAAGGCCTGCAGATCCTGCCGCAGAATGGGGCCTCCGGCCGACAGATTGTGAGCTGTGGAGCCTACCGGCGTGCTGAGAATCAGTCCGTCGCAGCTGAATGTCGTCACCGGTTCGTCGTCGATCGACAGACACACATCGATCATGCGGGACGCCCGGGCGGAGGTGATGGTGATTTCGTTGAGTCCCAGCCCCGTCTGGCGGTCGCCGGATTCGGACCGATGAGTCCATTCGAACATGAGAAACTCGTCGACATCGAAGCGACGGTCCCGCAGTTTGGGAAGACAGCGGCGGAATTCCTCAGGAGTCAGGTCGGCGAGAAAACCGAGCTGTCCCAGATTGATTCCGGCAATCGGAAGCTGCCTCCGTCCCATCTGACGACAGCCGCGCAGAATGGATCCATCGCCTCCCAGAACCACGGCCACATCCGCAGCCAGACCCTCCGGGACATCGTCAGATCGGGTGAATTCGCCCACGACCTGAATGCCGTCCGTGCGGTTCAGAACCGGCAGCAGCGTGTCCCAGGCCGTTCGGACTTCCGGCCGGTCGCTGCCGGTGAGAACGATGAGCCGGAGGGGTTCTGATGCCATGACAACAGTCCGGAGTGGGAAGGCGGGGAGTCTGCCCGAACGGCGGAATGCTACGCCAGAAACCGGTCGATTCCCAATCGGTGAGGTCCGATTCCTGGGAGCGGATTTCGGGGCCGGGATGGCGTTCTGCCGACCGGAAGGAAGATTGCATCTGCAAAGCCGTCGACACGGCGCCGGGAAATCCGGATAATGCGGCCTGTTCTGCCCCGGAATGAACTGACAGAGGAACTGCGTGTGCGTTTCCGGACAACTCAACGGCCTCACGGACTGCTGTCTCGCCGCCATCAGGTGCGGCTGCTGCTTCTGCTGCTGGCACTGGCCGCCGTGCTGGGCGGGCGACGTATCGTCGGACGTCCGGATTTCTGGAAACCGCTGTTCGACGGCGGTGAGGCCGTCACGGGGACCGAACCGCCCGCACCGGTCAGCCATGCGGTGCGCCGTCCTGTCTATGAAGATCCTGCCCGCGAAAATGCCAGGATTCCGGAACTGTCCCAGGAGCTGCGCGATGTGGTGCGAGACAATGTCATTGGCGTGACGGCCGAGGAATGGAAGGCCTGGGGGGTGTCTCTGAAATACGCGGAAGACCTGCAGCGTCTCCTGGAATCTCAGCCAGACCTGTCTGTCCCACAGGTCAGGTATGCTCTGCTGATGAATGTTCCGGATGACTGCCGCGGGCGCCCCTGGCGGGTGACCGGCACGTTGCGGCGCATGACACGGGAAACCGTCCGCCACAGCCGGCTGGGCGAGGTTCCTGTTCTCGACGCCTGGCTGACGCTTCCTGATTCCGGCAGCGGTCTGGTGCACGTGGTCAGTCGGGATGCCGACAGGGATCTTCCGGTTCAGGAGCGCTATGAACAGGATCCTCCGATCGTCACTCTGACAGGCTATTTCCTGAAACGGGAAGCGTATCCGTCGCATACGGAATCCGGGCTGAGCATCGCGCCGCTCATTCTGGCCGGGAAGATTTCCCGCGTTCCGGAACCGGCTGCCGTGACGACGCGATCGGATCAGCTGACCGAGTGGCTGAGCTGGCTGGCTGTGATCACCTGCGGCGGGCTGGGGCTGGTCATCTGGACATTTCTGGCCAGCGATGCGGGCCATCGCAGCGAACGGACCTACGAACTGACGCGGCTGCCGGCTTCGCCGTCATTCGACGGAATCGACGCGGTGTCTCCGGAAGACCTGCTGAGCCGTCTGGAGGATTCCGCGGCGACGGGATCTGTTCCGGAGGCGTTTCAGCAGGGAATTCTCGACTGAGAAGCCGGGGAGGTCGCAGAAACGCTGGCACGGCAGACCCGTCCGGGGACCGTTCAGCAGCCTGGGCGGGCGACGCCTGTCTCCCAGTCCTGCAGAGCGCGGACCTGGGGATCCGGATGTTTTCGCTGGGCTTCCAGAGCGGCCACGACCGCCATGCAGCCTGGCAGCGTGGTCACGCACGGGACCCGATGAGTGACGGAAGCAGCTCGAATCCGGCCTTCGTCCGTGCGGGCGCCTTTGCCGCTGGGCGTGTTGAAGATGAACTGAATTTCGCCGTTGGCCATCAGATCCAGCAGATTGGGACGGCCTTCCTGCAGTTTGCGAATCGTATCCACTTCGATTCCCGCGGCCGTCAGCACCCGGGCGGTGCCGGCCGTGCACACGATGTCGAATCCCAGGTCCTTCAGACGCCGTGCCGGGCCGATCATGCTTTCCTTGTGGCCGGCCGCCATACTGATGAATACTTTGCCTTCTGTCGGAAGCTGAGCCCCGGCGGCAATCTGCGATTTGGCGAAGGCGGTCGGGAACTGTTCATGAATTCCCATGACTTCACCGGTGGACCGCATCTCCGGCCCCAGAATAATGTCCACTCCGATGAATCGGTTGAACGGAAACACGCTTTCCTTCACGGAAGTGTGTTCCGGAACGATTTCTTCGGTCTGTCCCTGTTCCTGCAGAGACACGCCGGCCATGACCTTGGCGGCTATGCGGGCCAGTGAGCGGCCGGTGGCCTTGGACACGAAGGGGGAAGTGCGGCTGGCCCGCGGATTGACCTCCAGCAGATACACCCTCCAGTCATTTCCGTCGGCCTTGACGGCGAACTGGATGTTCATCAGGCCGCGCACCTGCAGTTCCGCGGCCAGGTCCTGCGTGGCGCGGCGGATTTCGTCCAGAACGGGTTCCGGAAGAGAATGCGGCGGCAGGGCACAGGCGGAATCTCCTGAATGCACGCCGGCTTCTTCGATGTGTTCCATGATCCCGCCGACGATCGTTGTCTGTCCGTCGGAAATGGCATCGACATCCACTTCGATGGCATCCTCCAGAAACTGGTCGATCAGCACCGGCTTGTCAGGAGACACGTCGACCGCTTCGGACATGTAACGGACCAGGGATTCCTGGTCGTAACAGATTTCCATGGCCCGTCCGCCCAGAACATAACTGGGGCGGACCAGCACCGGATATCCGATGCGTTCCGCCACCGACCGTGCTCCTTCGGTGTTCACGGCGATGCCGTTGGGCGGCTGACGCAGTCCGAGCTTTTCCAGGATCGCCTGGAACCGTTCCCGGTCTTCCGCCGCATCGATCATGTCCGGGCTGGTTCCGATGATGCGCACGCCGGCGGCTTCCAGACCGCGCGCCAGATTGAGAGGTGTCTGGCCGCCGAACTGAACGATGACGCCGTCCGGTTTCATGCGGTCGCAGATGTTGAGAACGTCTTCGGTCGTCAGAGGTTCAAAGAACAGGTAGTCGGATGTGTCGTAGTCCGTGGAAACGGTTTCCGGGTTGGAATTGACCATGATGCTTTCGATGCCCAGTTCTTTCAGGGCGAAGGCGGCCTGACAGCAGCAGTAGTCGAATTCGATTCCCTGTCCGATCCGATTGGGGCCGCCTCCCAGAATCATGATTCGCTTCTTTTCGGGGTCATGCGGCGGTGTTTCGTCTTCCTGTTCATACGTGGAGTAATAATACGGGGTGAATGCCTCGAACTCAGCCGCACACGTATCCACCTGCTTGAACGTTGCTTCGATTCCCAGTTCCTGGCGGCGGCGCCGGACTTCCATCTGGGACGTGTCCCACCAGAAGGCAAGCTGGGCATCGGAAAACCCGTTCTGTTTGGCGCGCCGCAGCAGTTCCGCGGACGCATCCTGAAGCCGGCCGGCAGCGCGGATTTCGTCTTCCACCTTCACGAGCTGCTGAATCTGCCGCAGAAACCAGGGATCGATTTCCGTCAGTGAAAAAACATCGTCGACCGTCATGCCGGATCGAAACGCGTATCGGATCCAGAAAATCCGCTCCGCGTTCGGCGTGCTCAGATTCTTGCGAATCGCATCTTCGTCCGGCTGCTGCGGTGTTCCCCAGAGATCCTTCTTGCCTCCCCCCAGCCCGAACTGACCGATTTCCAGTCCGCGCAGCGCCTTCTGCAGGGATTCGCGAAACGTACGGCCGATGGCCATTGTTTCGCCGACGGATTTCATCTGGACTGTCAGAGTGGGATCGGCCTCGGGGAACTTTTCGAACGTCCAGCGGGGAACCTTGGTGACCACATAGTCGATGGTCGGTTCGAAACAGGCCAGCGTTTCGCGGGTGATGTCGTTGGGGATTTCATCAAGCGTATAGCCGACCGCCAGCTTCGCGGCGATTTTGGCGATGGGAAATCCGGTGGCCTTGGAAGCCAGAGCGCTGGACCGGCTGACGCGAGGATTCATTTCGATGATCGTCATTCGGCCGCTGCGCGGGTCGATGGCGAACTGAACGTTGGAACCGCCCGTTTCCACTCCGATGGCCCGCATGCAGGCGATGGTCGCATCCCGCATACGCTGATATTCCTTGTCGGTCAGCGTCTGTGCCGGAGCCACCGTGATGGAGTCTCCCGTGTGAACGCCCATCGGATCGAAGTTTTCGATGCAGCAGATGATGACCACGTTGTCGGCGCGGTCACGCATCACTTCCATTTCATATTCCTTCCACCCGAGAATCGATTCCTCCAGAAGGACTTCGGAAATCGGCGACAGTTCCAGTCCCCGCCGCACAATGTCATTGAATTCATCGACGTTGTAGGCCACGCCACCGCCCGTGCCTCCCAGAGTGAAACTGGCACGGACAATGATGGGCAGGCCGATTTCCTGAAGCGCTTCCCGGGCTTCTTCCATCGTTCGGACAGACGCGCTGCGCGGCACATCCAGACCGATGGCCGTCATGGCGGCTTTGAAGGATTCCCGTTCTTCGGCGCGCTGGATGACGTCTTCCCGCGCCCCGATCATTTCACAGCCGTACTTTTCCAGAATGCCCCGACGCGCCAGATCCATGGCGGTGTTGAGTCCCGTCTGGCCTCCCAGAGTGGGCAGCAGCGCGTCGGGCCGTTCCTTTTCAATGATTTTTTCGACGTACTGCCACGTGATGGGCTCGATATAGGTCCGGTCGGCGGTATCCGGATCCGTCATGATCGTGGCCGGATTCGAATTGACCAGGACGACTTCGTAACCCTCTTCGCGCAGGGCCTTGCAGGCCTGAGTTCCCGAATAGTCGAATTCACAGGCCTGGCCGATGACGATGGGGCCGGATCCGATGATCAGAATTTTCTTGATATCGTCACGCCGTGGCACGAAGAGAGTTCCTGCAGATTCGGGACGGAGGATTCACCAGAAGAAACGCGGGTGTCGATTCTGCGGGCGCAGACTGCCGGCCGGACAGACGTCATACGGAGGCCGAAATCCGAATCTCAGCGCTGACGGCAGCAGGCCGCGCAAAATCCCGCGAAGGTTAGCAGCAAACGGCCGGCATGCAAGAATCGGACCTGGGCCGTTCCGGCGGGAATCAGGAATGAGAGATCGGCGGGTCGGGTCGCTTCGACCGGGCCAGGAAAACGACGAAACGGGCAGAACGGCCGATGATCGCATCGTCAGCCGGCCCGCTGACGCGTTGTTCGCGGCCACGGGCCGCAGCCGCGTATCCGATCTGCCGGTGCGGATTTTCGTGCGGACCCGACGCAGGTCACGCTGTCCGTGCGCAGATCCTGCGGACAGGTTCAGCGCGGAGGCTGCGGATCGTGTTCGCTGTCAGGTGCGACCTGCGAAACAGGCAGAGCGCTGGTGAAACGGTTCACGTTTTCCCGTTCGAAAGAACACGGGGCTGTGAAACATTCAGAATGAGAAACTGCCGCACGATTCTTCGGCAATACGGAGAATGAAGGCGATCGGGTATTGATCTGTTCCGCCGACAGAATAACTTTCAGAAAGATAAACGGGCTGACCATGTTCTGAAGAGCACTGCATACACTTGAGATGAGAGGACCGACTCCATGGCGAAAAAGGATGATGACTTTAAACTTTCGGCCGAAGTCGTGGCGCTGCTGAAGGAAGACCGGACCCTGACGGGGCCGCAGGTTTACAAGGCGCTCACCGCGAAATTTCCGGGTCGGAAAATCAATCGCAACAGTTGTTCGGTTGCTGTTTCGAACGCCCGGAAGAAACTGAAAATCCGCGTCAAACGGAAAAAGGGCGGTCGGAAAGTCCGGCGGGTGGCCCGGCCGACGGCGGTGCCGTCCGTGGATACGGTGTCTCTGCCGGCTCTGCGCAGTGCCCGGGAACTGCTGTCGCATACGAAAGGCGATGTGCGTCTGGCGACGGCTGTCCTCAAGGAAATCCGCGCTCTGCAGGACTGAACGCAGTTGTTTTCGGCACAAACGGCGGCCGTCCGGAAGCCGGACGGCCGTGTTTTGCAGTGCGCTGTGGAACGACTGCGGATGCTGAAACACGGCCGGTCAGACCGATCAGAACGGCGGCCGGCCGTCGGATAGGACGTGGGTCAGGATTGTGCGACTGGAGGCGGATTGTGCGGTCGGAATTCGTCGTCCGGAATCGCATGCGCATCACACCGGTCCGTCAGCTTCCAGTTCCAGCGCCAGGCGGTAGATTGCGGCTGTGTCGAAGATCAGGTCGGACGCTGTGAACAGCCGCTGCAGGGCCTGGCGATGAACCTTCATTTTGGTGTGGCCCACGCCCAGAGCGCCATAGCAGACGATTCCGTGACGGCGGACAGCGCGATCGGCCGGTTCGATGCCGGCCAGACCGGCCGGCGGGACGGCATTGAGGTCCACGGCGACCTGAAGATTTGTGAGTTCGGCCAGGTGCCGGGAATCCAGAAAACGAACGCCCGCGGCCCCCGCGGCGAACAGCAGGTCTGCATTCTGCGCGATGGCGGCCGTTTCATCCGGGGTGGTGGCGGCGGCTGGAATGAGGCGCCCCGGGGAAGCGCAAGAAGCGACCGCCGTGCGGATGCGGTCGCATGCGTCGGCCGCCCGGGCCGCGGAACGGGATACCAGTGTCACCTGGGCACCTTCGGCCGCAAGGAGCTGAGCGATACGCTGGCCCACCGGACCGGTCCCGCCAGGGACCACGGCCGTCGTGCCGGGCAGGGACACGTGCCGGGCAGCGGCCGCGACAGCCGCGGCCGCCGTCGTATTGCAGCCACTGGAATCCATCATCACGGAAACGCGCATGGGGCCGAAGAACGTTTCCTGAACGCGCCGCAGGAGACGTTCGCCGGATTCCACATGACTGCCTCCGATGAAGATTGCCGTGTGATGCAGATCGGCGGGGCCACGTGTGAATATGGCTCCATGAACAAGCGGTTCAACCGTGTTTTCTGCAACGCCGCCGTAGCTCAGGATGCGGTCGATTCCGGAATCCACGGCCACCACCTGATCGAAGGAACTGGGATGGGGATCCGTGTCGAGCTGAATGAGAACAGTCTGCATGAGATGAGAATCTTTACAGGTGAAGTCCTGTGATCTGCGGGCCGGCCTGCAGGCGACGTCTGCAGAGATCGGCATGCCGAAGACGGCGCACCGGTTTCGAGAAGATTGCGGCGAAGCCTGGAGCCGGGCGGGCTGCCATTGCAGCCGAACGGCGGTATCATCTACAAGCCGCCGGGCGGCCGGCGACTTCAGGATAACCCATGAGCTGAATCTGAGTATGCACAGAGTCTTTATTTCAGGAATCGGAATCACATCGTGTCTGGGGAATGACCGTTCCACCTGCTGGCAGCGGATGGTCGACGGATTCTGCGGGCTGGACCGTCTGGAACTGCACGACACGACCGATCTGGAAGTCACGATCGGCGGCGAGGTGCGGGACCTGGACACGGACCGTGTGAATGTCAGCGATCTGGTGAGTGCCAGACGGATGGATCGGTCGACGCAGTTCGCCGTCTATGCGGCTCGGGAGGCTCTGGAGGATGCCGGTCTGCCGATTCAGGACATCGGGGACCGCGCCGCTGTGATCCTGGGAGCCGGTCTGGCTGGTCTGGAAACCTATGAATATCAGCACGAACGGATGCTGACACGCGGGCCGGCACGTGTCAGTCCGTTCACCATTCCCATGCTCATGCCCAATGCACCGCCGGCGTGCATCAGCCTGGCGTTTGGGATTCACGGTTCGTGTTCTACGTGCAGCAGTGCCTGTTCTTCATCGGGCCATGCGATGATCGACGCTCTGGAATACCTGCGTCGCGGACAGGCGGATTTCGTCGTGACCGGAGGCACGGAGGCGTCTCTGACCCGGCTGGGGATTTCGTCCTTCGTGCGTATGAAGGCCATGTGCCGGGACAGCAACGACAATCCTCAGGCAGCCATGCGCCCGTTCGACGACACGCGGGCCGGCTTCGTGATGGCGGAAGGTGCATCCATTCTGATTTTCGAAACGGAAGAACATCTGAAGCGTCGCGGCGGCACGGCGTGGGCCGAGGTGCTCAGCGGATGTGCCACGAGCGATGCATATCACCTTGTGCAGCCGGACCCGGAAGGACGTCAGGCTGTGAAAGCGATTTCCGGAGCCCTGCGGGCCGCCGGACTGAATCCCGAAGAAGCCGCTTCGCGAATGTATGTCAATGCTCACGGAACCAGCACCCGCTACAACGATGCGATGGAAACTGTGGCGCTGAAAAAAGTGTTCGGCGATCATGCCACTGCACTGCGGATCAGTTCCACCAAAAGCATGACCGGTCACATGATCGGAGCGGCGTGTGCTGTGGAAATGTCGGCGTGTGCCATGGCTCTGGCGACCGGAACCATTCCGCCTACAATCAACTATTCGACTCCGGATCCCGAATGCGATCTGAATTACGTGCCGAACCAGGCTGTGGAAGCCGATGTGGTCTGGGCGGTGAACAACAGTTTCGGATTTGGCGGACACAACGTGTCACTGGTTCTGGGACGCGTTGAAGACGATGATCTGCGGCGCCGCGTCGACTGAAGGACGCCGGGGTGCCGGAACACACGGGGCGCCTGACGATTCAGCGGGACGGCCGCGTCAGGCAGAACGGTTCTTCAGGCGGGTGCGTTTTCTGATCAGGCGCTTCGTCACGACGGAGGCGGCGGGGTGGCCGCCGACAGCAGCCGTTCGGCCAGATGGAAATCGTCCGCCGTGGTGATCTTGATGTTCAGCGGACATCCGGCCGTCATGGTCACCGGGTGCCCGGCCGCTTCCACAACCGCTGCTTCGTCGGTGCAGGCATCCAGCGTATCGGCAGCCTTTCGCAGAGCGGATTCCAGAACGCTGCGGGCGAAGGCCTGGGGGGTCTGGGCCAGCCGGAGCGGCCGTCGGTCCACGGTCTGTTCGATGAGCCCGCGGCTGTTCACGCGTTTGACCGTGCTGGTCACGGGAATGCCGGGAATGGCCGCGCCGCTGCCCCGGGCTGCATCGAAGACGGTGTCGATGACACGGTCGCTGACCAGCGGACGGGCCGCATCGTGAACGGCGACAAACGGACAGTCCGGAGGAACGGCCTGCATTCCGTGGACCACACTGGCCGCTCGTGAGGATCCGCCGGCTACCGTGTCGATGCCGTCCAGACGGCCGGCGTGCTGCGATCGAAATGTATCCAGCCGATCCGGCGGCAGGACAAGAATGATTCGGCGGACATCGGAGCGACGGGCGAATGCCTGAACCGTTCGCTGCCAGACAGGAGTTCCACAGAGATCGACGAACGGTTTGGCGTCGGAAAATCCGTGAAAACGTGTGCTGCGGCCCGCTGCCGGAAGAATCACTGCGAAGTCCCGCATGTCCGACACCCTTTTCATCGGTCGGCATCTGCTTCCGCAGATCGGCTCTTCAGAATCTTCGCTGTTGCCCAGCCGACAATGTCGTCGTTCCGGCGGGCTGTTTCTTCGAGAAGTTCCAGGTGATTCTGTTCAACGCACAAAGTCGTGAACGAAAACCCTCCGGGATCTTCCAGTGATCCGAGAACGGGAGCAACCGCTGCCAGCGCCCGGTCCGTCTGTCCGGTTCGCTGGCCCAGATCGAGCACGACGAAGGCGGTGAGCTGACGATTCTGCTCATCCTGTTCCTGTTCCATCCGTTCCACGAACCGGTTCAGAGCCTGTGTGGGAGCTTCTCCGGCCAGAGCTGTCAGAAAGAGGCGGTGGGTTTCATAGTACTGTTCGAAGGGCGGACTGCCGGGGTACTGCAGCGGTTCCGCCAGACGCCGGCCGTAGTCGCACAGATCGATCGCCTGCTGCAGTTCCGGATCGTCTGCCGTCAGAGCGCGGGCGAACCCCACGACGGAATGCAGATGCGATACGTCGATATGATAACCGCCTTCAGTCAGAAGATGTCCGTGCTGACGGAGCAGAACGTTCAGCGATTCTTCGGCTCCGACGGCAGCTCCGCGGGATTCCAGGTCGGCTCGCAGTGAGGATTCGAGTTCTTCGGTCAGGTGGCGGGTCAGCAGTGCGGCCGCCTGGCGGCGCTGGGAGCCGGTCATCTGCTGCTGAAGCTGCGTGCAGGCTGTGATGGTATTGCACACCCCATGCGTGTGCAGAAGCAGCTCCAGACCGCGGATCACATGGGCGCCTTCATACAGGGCCACGTTGATGATTTCATCGAGACGGTCATCGGGGGCATCGGGAACGGGAACCGCTTCGATGGCTGCCTGGATGGCGTCGTATTCGCCGATGGTCCGGAAATACGGCCACGCCTCGCTCAGATTCCCGGCGTCCAGCAGCAGTCCGCCGGATTCTCTGGCCGCAGCCACCCAGGCATCGCGGAATGCGGCTTCCTTTTCCGGAGGAACGTTGTCCAGGGAGGCCGGCTGTGTGAGAGGAAGTCCCAGCCGATCACGCGCCTGGAGCATCCGCACGTCGAACAGTCGGTGGGCATCCCCACGGCTCCGCAGACACGCCGCAGCGGCTTCCAGAAGCGATTCGCTGTCATCGATCTGTTCAAGCTGTGCGATGATCGATGCGGATTCGTCGGAAATCTGTTCTGTCATGAAGACTTCTTTCTGGACGCCATCGGGGAGGCTGGAAGCGGGGACTGCGGACAACCGGCATCAGGAATGGCAGGTTCCACCTGACCCGCCGCAGCCCGAACTGCCGCAGCCGGACCCACAGCCTCCGGGATGACCGGCCACAATGCCTTCTGCCGCCACGGGCTGGACGGTCACGATGCCGTGTCCCGCGGCGGCTGCCAGCAGTGCCAGTCGTGTCGTCTCAGCACCGCGATCGTTCAGGACGTACAGAATGACGTGTTCTTCATCCAGCGGAACTTCGACGTCGACGAGCTGCAGATCCAGATCCCATTCACCAATCCGCTGCAGCCACACGGGAAACAGATCGGCCGCCTGCTTCCGGCAGCGTTCCTGGCGGGACAGATCTTCCGGTGTGGCGACGCGTTCGATGCGTTCGGCATCGACCGGTGCGTGGCTGTCCGCCGACGAAGCAGGGGCGACCGTCTCCAGAACTTCCCCGACTTCCAGACCGCGGTCGGTTCGAACGATCACCCGAGATCCCCGTTGCACGCGGTCGGTTCCTGCGGCCGGCGGACTGAAGCGGGCCACCTGAGGAATCGTCCCGTAGCGCACGAGCACCTGGCGTGTCGGTTCTGCGGTCCGGGAGATGGCAGAAGCAGGAGAAATCACGGGGACATGTCAGCAGGAAACAGGAACAGGCAGCCGGCTGCGAACATCGTACCGGACGAAACGGGGCCTGTCACGGTTCCTCCCCGCCACCTCCGAAAGATCGTTTCCGGGCGCCTGGTTATGGTGTGTTTCCGTCCGTTTGAGTCACCTGAGTGTCCGGGCGAATCTGACGCCGCCGGTTTTCCACGATCTGAGTGGCCTGTTCATACTCTTTCGCGGCCGCGTCGTAGGCCTGCTGAGCGGTCCTGACGGCGGCAGCCAGGGGTTCCTGGGCTGCTTTCAGAGCATCCAGTTTTTTCTGTTCGGCTGCCTGTTTTTCCTGAGTCTGTTTGATGGCTGCCATGGCGGCGGCTACTGCGGCTTCGTCTTTCTGAATCGCTTCCTTCGCGTCTGCGACGGCTTTCTGCGCGGCTGCCAGAGCTTTCTGGTTCATTTCCATGGCGGTCTTCAGGCTGGTCAGAGCCGCCTGTACGGACGGATCGTCCGGCAGTTGTTTCAGAGCTTCCTGAATCTGTGAGATAGCCTGGCTGATGGGCGGGGCGGCCTGCTCATGCTTTTTCGCAATCTGCTGCTGCTGTTCGGCCTGCTTCTTCGCCGTGGCAATGCGCTGCTGCAGTTCCTCAATCTGCTTCCGGTGGCCGGTTACTGTCTGTTCATGAGTCGTGATGGTCTTCTGAACGGCATCGATTTTCTGCTGATGTTCATCCAGAGCGGCCTGAGCGGTGAGCAGAGCGATCTGGCGCTCTTCCTGAACCGCCTTTTTCTGCTGCTGAACGGACAGTTCGTCGCGCAGGGCGATGTACTGTTTCCATCGCTCGATTTCGGCCTGCAGTCGGCCCACCTGGGCATCGGCTGCGGCTTTCGCCTGCCGGGTCTGTTCGAGTCGGGGTTTGAGCGATTCCAGAGCGGCCGTGGCTTCTTTGGCGGCTGTTTCCGCACTGGCGGCCGTCTGCTGCTGCTCAGACAGTTTCGTCTGCAGTTCCTTCAGAGCGGCCTGGCGGGCGGCGATGTCCTGTTTGCGGGCTTCGATCGTCTTCTGCAGAGCGGCTGCAGATTCCGTTTTCTCTTTCAGAGCCGCTTCCATCCCGGATGCCGCTTCTGCCAGTTCCTTGTCCTGAGGAAGCGCCTGGGCGGCCGCTGATGCATTGTCGGCAGCCTGTTTCAGACTGGGGACGGCCTTCTGCAGAGCCGTCAGGGCGGCTTCTTCCGAGGTGAGTTTTTTCCGGAGTTCGGCCAGTTCCGGTTCGCGTGCTTCTTTCTGCTTCGTCAGTTCGGCCACAGCCTTCCGGGCCGCTGCCAGTGTTTTCTGAGCGGCAGCCAGTTTATCTGACTGCATTTTGTGGGCGGCGGCCGTTTCGCTGTAAGCGGCGTCCGCTTTCTTCTGATTTTCCAGAGCGGCCGGCAGAGCGGCTTCGGCCTGTGCCAGACGTGTGGCCAGCAGAGGCGGATTGGCGGTCAGGTTTCCGATGCGTTTGCCGTCAGCGGCGTTCCAGGCGCGGATGGAACCGATCCAGTCTCCGGCGATGACGCGATTGGTTTCATCGCAGTGCGACACGCTCACGGCCAGATCGGCGAATGCTTCGAAGGCGACCAGCTGTTTGCCGTTCTGATCCCACAGCTTCGTGAGTTTGTCGCGTCCGCAGGAGACGATGCGTCCGTCCCGACAGAATTCCACGGACGACACGCCTCCACCATGTGCCGTCCACGATTTGATGGATTTTCCGTTTTCCATTTCCCACAGACGGATGCTGCCGTCCTGAGAGGCTGATGCGAGAACGTTGCTGTCGATCCGCCAGGAAACCCCGGTGATGAATCCGGAATGACCGTTCAGAACCGCGTAGTGGCGTCCCGTGAAGGCTTCCCAGACATGCAGACCGCCGGCGCGATCTCCCGTTGCCAAAAGAACGGAGTCCGGACTGAATTCCAGTGCCGTGACCCAGTCGGTGTGTTTGGTGACTTCCCAGACGAGTTCCCCGGTTCCGGTGGCATAGACGCGGACGATCTTCTGAGGTCCTCCCAGAGCCACGAATTCGTGATCGGCACTGATATCGGCGGCGAGCACTTCATCCAGTTCGTCACCGACGGAAAACAGGCGTTCGCCCGTTCGGACATCCCAGACGACGGCCAGTCCGCGGGCTCCCCCACGGCCTCCGCCGGCCAGCAGCAGCGATCCGTTTCGGCTGAAACGCAGAACACGAACCTGGCCCTCCGGAAAAGGAAGAATGCCGACGGTTTCCAGAGATCGGGTGTCGTACAGCACAACCTGTTTCTGACCACCGATGGCGGCCACCGGCGCCCAGGGGCTGGTGGCGATGGCTGATACGGCGGTCGTGGCCGGTGTGTGGACGACCGGTTCGAGACTGAGCACATCCGGGACGGGCGGAGGACCTTCGGGACGTTCGCCGGCCGACACAGAAACGCTCAGATCGATTTTCGGCTTCTTCGGCAGCATGACTTTGCTGGACGAAGTTTCCGGAGCTCCCCCATCGATCCAGCGGCGCACCACATCGATCATCGCGTCCGGAATCCGATCGGAATCCGGAGGCATGAAAGGTTCGCTTTCATGGGTGATGAGCATGAACAGATAACTGTCTTCCGCACTGCCGGGAGAAATGACTTCCCCCGACGCTCCGCCCTGCATCAGAGACGTGAAGCTGGTCAGGTCCAGGCTGGCAGACTTCTTGTTCGTGTTGTGGCAGCTGAAGCACTTTTCCCGAAAAATGGGCCGCACGTGATCGGTGTAATTGATCTGTTCTTCAGCGCCGCGTCCGGTCGAAGTCAGCGTCAGCAGCAGCAGCAGACAGGTGGCGATGGATCGCGTCATGGTCGTTCTCAGATGAAGCAGGAAGGAAGGCAGGCGGGCGGGATCCCGACGGGACGGGTCAAAGAATCTATCGACACAGTCCGGCTGGTCAGGAAAGTCTGTGCAGAGTCTCCGGATTAACCCAAAACCTGAGTGCAACCGGACCGGAGAGGCAGGCACAGCCATCATGCTTCCTCTCCCGCCGGTTCCGGCATTCCGCTGAATCAGTGATTGAACAGAAACTCCCGGGAATTGAGCAGGGACCAGAAGATGTCTTCAAGCGTCTGGGTCGCATCGTCGCCACCGGCCTGGACCGTTTCCAGCAGCCGGGCCATTTCCTGTTCGGTGGGCAGGCGGGTCAGACACCGCAGGTACAGTTCCTGAATGATCTGTTCAGGCGTCTTTCCTTCTTTAAGCAGTCCGGGAATGAGTCCACCCTGGCGGATCTTCTGATTGGTGGTTTCTCCGTTGATCAGGTGCAGAGCCTGAGACAGATTGGGTTCCATTTTCACTTCGCAGGAACAGACCGTCGCCCGTTTGGCGCGTCCGAAGGTTGTCAGGAAGTAGGTGGATGTGTTGCCATCGGCCACATGGACGGCTCGGGCACCGACCGGAAGGCCGGGAAACTTGTTGTTCGTCGATGTGACCTGAGTGATGCAGTCCAGAAGCACTTCGGCCCGCATCCGCCGCAGTTCGGCGTGAGCGAAATTGCTGTGGTCGGACGCGTTCGTTTCGTTCGTGACGGTGGACAGCTGGTAGGTGCGGGAATTGCAGATGTCCCGTACGAGCTGACGGAAATCGTAGTTGTACGATGTGAACCGTTTTCCCAGCTCTTCAAGCAGCGGTCCGTTCACCGGCGGATTGCTGACGCGCACGTCATCGACCGGATCGATGATGCCCCGTCCGAAGAAATGGGCCCACACGATGTTGGCCAGGTTCGTGGCGAACCAGGGGTTGTCCGGAGACGCCAGCCAGGCGGCCAGGACTTCGCGACGGTCTTTTCCTTTGACATCCGGCACCGCGCCGCCCAGAAACTTCGGCGGCATCACGCGGCCTCCGACCGGATGCTTCACCTCCCCGCCGCCTTTGTTGTACACGACGGTTTCCCTGGGATCGTCGCTTTTCTTGCGGCCGATCTGAGAAAAGAAAGCGGCGAAGCTGTAGTAGTCGTCCATCGTCCAGCGGTCGAACGGATGGTTGTGGCACTGGGCACACTGGATACGCATTCCCAGAAACACCTGAGCCACATTTTCCGCCACCTTCAGGGTTTCTGTCTCGGTCTGGTAGTAGTTCGTGGCGGGGCTGGAAAACGTGCCTCCCTTTGAAGCCAGCAGTTCCCGCACCATCTGGTCGATCGGCGTGTTGCCCGCGATCTTTTCCCGGAGCCAGCCGTAGTACCGCAGCATCGGTTTTTTGGTGACGCGATTGGGAATCGTGCGGACCTGCAGCAGTTCGGCCCATTTCATGACCCAGATGTCTACGAATTCTTTGCGTTCCAGCAGTTCATCGATGATCCGGGCGCGTTTGTCGGGTTGTTCGTCGGCCAGGAACGCCGCCCGCTCTTCCGGCGTCGGCAGTGTTCCCGTGATGTCGATGAAGACCCGACGCAGAAACTCCTCATCTGAACACACTTCAGACGGAACGATCCTCAGCTTGCGCAGCTTCGCATGGACCAGCGTGTCGATGTAGTTGAATTCGGGTGTCTGAGGGTCGGTGTACTCGAGCCCCTTCGGCAGGACGATGAAATCGGAACCCACGGTATGCGTTTCGAAGCGGGCCATGACAAAGGCTTCACCGCGGTCATGGCCCGTGACGATTCCCGTCTGGTCGACGGCTGCCGACGTTTCGTTACTTGTGCTGAACCACGCCAGACTCGTCACGTCGCGGTCGGTTCCGTCAGAATACTTCGCCCGTACGGTCAGCCGCTGTGTTTCCCCTTCCCCATCCAGCACCGCTTCCCGCGGATACAGTTCCAGACTCACAACCGAAGGAACTTCTCCCGGGTCATCGGGAGCTCCCGCCTTCAGCCAGCGAATGAGTGTACTGTATTTGTCTCCTCCGGGCTCGATCCGTTTGCCTCCCGAATGAGGCACCAGGCCGCAGGCTTTTTCGATGAGCAGGCTTTCTTCCGGCAGAGCCAGATTGATGCGGCGTCCCGGCAGTTCGCGGGTCAGCCGAAAATGGTCTCCGGCCGGATCGAATCCGAACAGAGACAGCCGAAAACCGTCCTTGCCCCGGGCCGCTCCGTGACAGCTTCCGTTGTTGCAGCTGGCCTTCATGAAAATCGGCATGATGTCCAGACGGAAGCTGAGTTCCGGATTGTCGGCCGCATTCCGGACTGTCACGGGAACCTGAACAGTGTGTTCGCCGTACGCCACAGTGACCGTCGTATCGCCGTCTTTGGCAGCGAAGAATGTCTGCCCTTCCAGCCGGACCAGCGATTCATCCTCAGTCGTGATGCGGCATTCGGTGGTGACATCGCGTGTGAGTCCGCTGGCCAGAACGGCCTGCACGATGATCGACTGGTGATCTCGGGCCGACGACAGGTGGATGTCCGGCGGACTGACGCTGATGGATGTCACCGAGGCGGCGGTGTCATCCGCAACGGATGGGAAGCACGAAGCCAGACACAGGCCGGCCGTCAGAATCGCTCGTTTCATCGCCTCAGTTTGCCTCCGCGAACACAGTGCCCGTTGTGATTTCTGTGGTTGTGGTTTCTGTCCTGTCAGAACACGTGTTGTGATCGGTGCAGTCGACACGACGGACGGTTTCCGATGGCAGACAGTCAGGATCCGGACGCCCGTTTTTTGGCCTCCAGACGGAGTTTCTCCAGACGTGTCAGCCGGCGCTCGGGTTTCGGTTTGTCCTTTGCAGCCGGCTGCGACTGCGGTTTCGGTTTTTCCTTCGGCGCTGCCGCCTGAGCGACGGGTCTGGGCAGCGGTTTGTCGATGCGCAGTTCGGTATTCCCCACGCGTGTATGCACGATCGGTTCGTTATTCTGGACGACCGTGATGCGGCAGAAGATGTTCTTGTGGGTGCCGGCCGGACTGTCGGCCTGGGTGGAGATCGGAAAGACGAGTTCTTTGGTGTCCGGTGTGATTTCCAGCGGGTTCGTGCTGACGTGATGGGGCAGGCCGAGCAGTTCGACTTTTGCCGGAGCGGGCAGTTCCTTCAGAAGCTGAACTTCGGCGACGATTTCCGTGGTCTGGCCCTGTTCGACGGACGATTTCGCCAGAGTGACGCCGACCCACGGTTCGGCGACTTCCAGAGTCGCCATGCCGGATGCGGTCCAGGCCGCGCCGTTCACATTGGCGCTGGCGATGGCGTAAACCGGCCACTTTCCGAGTGCCGCGTTGCCGTTGGCACTGATGGGATAGACGCCTTCAGACTTTCCTTTCGGAATCGTGATGTTCGGTCGGGCGCCGATTCCCGGCGGCCGGAACGGAAACTGGACTGTGATCGCTTCGTCCCACCCTTCTTTTTTCGTGACGACCACTTTCAGCTGCATGGAGCCGTTGCGGACAATCGGAACCTGCGGCTGAACGATGTCGATGGTAAACGGCAGTTCTTCCACCACGGCAAAGGCCAGCCGATCCACGTCCTTCCAGGCATAAAGCGACTGCCCGGGCTGGGCGATGATGAAGTCCGCTCGGTTTCGGAAACCGCCGACAATGGTTTTTTCGTCGCTTTTCAGCCGGGCACGGAAGTCGACCAGGGCCCCGCTGAGCGGTGCATCGGCAGCGGCTTCGAAAACAACGGGCATCGTGTTGAGACTGGCCGGCATGGTCCGGGCGACCATGCGGATGCCTTCCGGCAGACCTTCGGGGATGAGTTCCAGTTCGCCGCTGAATGCCGTCCGGGTGGCGGAAATGATCGTGGCGAAACGTCCGCCGCGCGGGACATAAATCCGCTGACGATCCTGGCTGTAACGGGCCACGCGGGGAATTCCGAGTGTCAGAGACGGCTGAATCCGGCGAAACTCCACACGATACACGTACTCCGGTCCGCCTTTCCCCAGGAGGTCCGTCACCCGCAGCCTGTATTCTCCGTCGGCAGGAATCGTGACCCGAAAATAGCTGTCGGGACCGCGGGAATCATCGTTCGAAGCCAGCACGCCGTTATCCGGTTTGTACAGATGCATCACCGGATCCACCGGTGACTGAATGCGGCGGGCATAACATTCCACATCGAACACCTGGCCTTTTTTTGCGGTGAAGCGATACACGTCCACATCGCCGTCTTCCTGCAGAATGCCGTTGAACGTGCAGGGAAATTCCACAGGAGTGGCCGTGTTCAGCGTCTGATTGGGTTCCACTTCCACGGCATTCGGATCGGGTGACACACGCAGCAGGTGGGGCGTCACCGCGGTGCCGTGGTCATCCGAAGGCCAGAACGGCACCGCTTCTCTGCCATCGTCCGGCAGTGCGGTCTGGACGGTCAGATCACCGGCCGCATCACCGAGAAACCGGAATTCGACGGTCTGGCCGGCCTGTCCGCCGGCAGGAAACACGGCCGATGGACGCGGGAAGCGGCCGATATGGGCACAGTAATGTGCATTCCCGGCCCCTCCGTATCCCGTATCGCGGATTTCGATGATGTAGGTTCCGTCTTCCGGGATGATGACGGATGCCAGAGCATCCTGCTTCAGCAGCGGCGAGTCATCAGCGGCCGCCAGTTCGAACCGCCGGCTGTCCAGAATGGCGATGTAGGGGTCGAAAAAGGCCTGCCCGAGCCGCATGGCCGCAATCTCAACGGACAGCCGCTGTCCTTTGGAACACTGCACGGCGAAGTAGTCGACGTCTTCCGATGTGATCACACCCAGAACCATGGAATCCAGTTCGATGGTCTGGGCCTGTTCGAACGTCGTATTGGGCTCCTTTTCGGCAACGGCCGGCAGGTCGCCGACGAAGAAGGTTCGGAATTCCGTGATTCCGGATTTCGTGCGAATCTGAGCGGTGTGTTCGCCAGGAGCACAGTCGGGAGCGACCTGGACGACAGCTTTGATCGTGTTGGCATCGACGGGCGTGATGCTGCTGACTGTAAAGCCCGGTTCGTAGAAGAAGATCTCTTCCGCATCGTTCAGCCGGGCTCCGCGAAACGTCATTTCTGTTTCCGTTCCGCGCTGAATGCCGCGCGGCAGAATGACGCTGAGTTTCGGATCGGACGCGGCCGCGCGCGGCAGGCCGGTCCATCCGGCCAGCAGAACGACGAACAGGAGACTGCGCAGAAGACCACTCATCAGGAAACTCACAGTCGCGAAAAACAGGATTCGAAGACATCCGTGTTTTGCGGGATCGAACACGTCCGATGTGTTCTCCGACGGTCGGTCTGATACGGTCCGGCAGTCAGGCGACAGCCGGATGTCCGCTTCATGCCAGCAGTTCCTGACGGACCCGGCCCCCTTTGACGATTTCGATCGGCCGGTCTCCCGGAGCCATCAGTTCCTTGTCGGAAACAATGCCCAGACAGTGATAAATTGTGGATGCCCAGTCCGGGACCGTCAGCGGATCATCTTCCGGTTCGCTGGCTGTCGCGTTGGATGTGCCGTAAGTGATGCCGCCTTTGATGCCTCCGCCGGCCAGCACGACGCTGAAGACCTTCGGCCAGTGGTCGCGGCCTGATGTGCCGTTGATTTTCGGCGTCCGGCCGAACTCGCTGGCGATGCACACCAGCGTTTCTCCCAGTCGGCCGCGTTCGTCCAGATCGCGGATGAGTCGGGCGAAGGCCTGATCCAGAGCCGGAACCTGCCCTTTGATCCCGCGCTCGATGTTGTCGTGGTGATCCCATCCCCCGTAGGTCAGCGTGACAAAACGTGCTCCTGCTTCCACCAGGCGGCGCGCCATGAGCAGCCGGGCACCGGCTGCGTTGCGGCCGTATTCATCCCGCAGCTTATCCGGCTCTTTGGACAGATCGAACGCTTCCTGAGCCTGGGGGGAGGTGACCAGGCCGTATGCCCGTTCGTAGAAGGTGTCCACCGCTTTCAGAGCATCCGCTTCCTGGCGGCTGGTGAACTGCTGGTTGACCAGATCGAGAATCGAGCGGCGGCGATCGAACCGCTGAGAATCCACTCCGCCCGGCAGTTTCAGATCGCGGACCGTGAAGCCGTTCGCTGCAGGATCGGCTCCCAGACTGAACGGGGCGTAAGACGAACTGAGATAACCGGTGCCGGCGAATTCGTTGGGCTGGTTCGGTATGCAGATGTACTGCGGAATGTTGTTCCGCGGGCCGAATTCATGAGTGACCACGCTGCCCATGCTGGGGAACGTCAGCGCCGGGCTGGGACGATATCCCGTGAACATATTGTGCGTGCCGCGTTCATGGGCCGCTTCGCCATGCGTCATGGACCGGCAGATGGCGAGTTTGTCGGCCACCTGAGCGGTCTTCTGCCACATCTGGCTGATCACTGTTCCGCTGACGTTTGTCTGGATGGCAGACAGCGGGCCGCGGTATTCGACCGGAGCGTACGGCTTGGGATCGAAGCTTTCCTGGTGGGCCATGCCGCCAGGCAGAAAGATGAAGATGACGGATTTCGCCGTTCCTTCCACCGACTCATAGTGTTTCAGGTCCGCCTGGACGGACTGCAGGCGGAAGAATTCCGGCAGGCTCAGACCGATTCCGCCACAGAAGCCAACCTGAAGAAAGCCGCGGCGTGAACAGAAGCGTGTCATGAGTGCATGCTCCATGTTGAAGGACGTCTGCTGCAAGGTGGGAAAGTCGGGTGAGCAGACGCTGCTGGCAGGCAGTTGGGGAGGGACGAGCCGCGCCGTCCGGATCAGGTAAGGATCCTCCGTACGCCGACTCGCTGCCACTGAGTTTCAGGCCGGATGCAGCGTTTGTCAAGCGCTGCGGAGACTCATTCCGGCACGACACCCTTTTCATTCTCAGTAACGAAGTAACGAACGCCCCCCCGGCGATCAGCACGGCCCGGCACCGGAAGCCACGATGGCGGCAAAACAGGACACCTGGTGCCGGCGGCCGGAAAGAGGCGGATTCCGGCGGAACACGGCGTTCTGCGACCTATAGTTGCCCGGTTGGATCCGTCCGATCCGGACGGATCATGAGGTTTGCACCGGTCATAGCGGTCCTGGTCATGTGCGGCATCGCCGGAATTGTCTACAGGGATTTCCAGCGTCCTGCGGATCCTGCTGTGCTGCAGCGGATGGGGCGTGCCATCCGGCATCGGGGCCCGGACGGAGAAGGGGTGGTCTGCTGTGGACCGGCCGGACTGGTGCATCGCCGGCTGGCCATCATCGACGTGGCCGGAGGTCATCAGCCCATCGCGAATGAAGACGATTCCATTCACGTTGTCTTCAATGGAGAAATCTACAACTACCGAAAGCTGCGCGATCAGCTCACAGGCCGCGGCCATCGGTTTCGCACCCGGTCCGACACGGAAGTGCTCGTCCATCTGTACGAAGAATTCGGCAGCGATCTGGTGCAGCACCTGCGCGGCATGTTCGCGTTTGCCATCTGGGACGACCGGCGGCAGCAGCTTCTGCTGGCCCGGGATCACGTCGGCCAGAAACCGCTGTACGTTTATCAGGATCACGAAAAGATCCTGTTCGGTTCCGAAATCAAGGCGATTCTTGCGCATCCCGGTGTCGATCGGACGATCGATCCGGCCGCCGTGGAAGACTATCTGACCTTCGGGTTCATTCCCGGAGCCCGCAGCATTTTCGAAAAGATCCGGCGCCTTCCGGCCGCCCACACGCTGCAGGTCCGTCACGGAATCGTGTCGCCCGCGAAACGCTACTGGCGCCTTTCGTTCGTTCACGAAGAACCAGGTTCCGACCGGGAATGGGCTGAGCGCATCGAAGCGGCCGTGACGGACAGCGTACGCAGTCATCTGGTCGCCGACGTTCCCGTCGGCGCCTTCCTCAGTGGAGGACTGGACAGCAGTCTCATCGTTTCGGTGCTGTCCGGTCTGGTGCCGTCTGCCGTGCCGACATTTTCCATCGGATTTCATGAACGGCAGTACAGCGAACTTCCGTATGCTGCTCAGACAGCCGCTCACTGCGGAACGCGGCACACGGAACAGATTGTCACTGCGGAAGCGGTTCGTGATCTGAACGACCTGGTGCGGTTCTACGATGAACCGTTCGCCGATGCGTCCGCGATTCCCACGATGGCCGTGTCGCGTCTGGCCGCGTCGCACGTGAAGGTTGTTCTGTCCGGCGACGGAGGAGATGAAGCATTCGGAGGCTACAGCCGGTACCGTCATGACCTGAAGGAAGCGGCCATTCGCCGGATGCTGCCGATGTGGTTCCGCCGGCGGGTCCTGCGGCCGCTGTCGGCTGTGTGGCCGAAGGCCGACTGGCTGCCTCGTCCGCTGCGTGTTCGGACGCTGCTGGAAAATCTCGCCAGCGATCCGGCTGCTGCTTACGCCAATACGGTGTCTCAGTGCCGCCGGACCGTCCGTCGTCGGCTGCTGCATCCGGATCTGGCGCGGCACCTGTCAGGGCATCGTCCGGAAGACATCGTGGAACGGGCCTGTCGCAGCGGGGCGCGGGACTGTCTGAGCGGGATGCTGGCTGCGGACACCGGAGTTCTGCTGCCGGATGATTTTCTCACGAAGGTCGATCGGGCCAGTATGGCCTTTGGTCTGGAAGTGCGGCCGCCTCTGCTGGATGTGCCTCTGCTGGAACTGGCAGCGTCCATGCCGTCGTCTCAGAAGGTGCGAGACGGCCAAACGAAGTGGATTCTGAAGCACATCTGGGAATCGCGTCTGCCGCCCGGTCTGGCGCGACGTCGAAAACAGGGGTTCGAACTGCCGGTGGACGAATGGCTGCGAGGACCGCTTCGGGAGCAGATCCAGGATGTCGTGCTGCAGCCCGGTCATCCCATCGCCGAATGCATCAGCGTTCGGGAAGCGGGTCGCCTGTTCGATCAGCACTGCCGGCGCACCGGTCAGCACGGGCAGATCCTGTGGTCTCTGCTGGTTCTGGGACGGTGGCTGGAGACGTGGGCGAAAGAGGAGACAGAAGCCGGAATTTCTTTCCGCCGGCAGGCCGAAGCAGTGGTGATGTCATGAAAACCGTTCTGTCAACGTCCGGGGAACCGGCGTCTGCGGGCAGCCGGACCGCAGATGTCCCCTTTCAGCTCAGGACATCGCGGCCGGCTGTGGCGGAACAGCCGGTGTGCGGCGGACTGTGTGTGCCCCGAGGTCACCTGGGAACATTCCGGTCGGTGGAGATTCTGGCGGCCGGCCGCCGACTGCCGGCACAGGCCGAAGTGCTCAGTCGCTGGAGCGACAAGTCTGTGCGCTGGGTCCTGGTTTCCTGGATCGCTCCGCCGGAACTCGGTTGTGAGGACGGGGTGGTTCGGTTCCACGGTGACGTGTCCGGAACCCGGCCGGATTTGTCGGCGCCTCAGATGGTCATCCGTCAGAGTGAATCCGGTCTGATCATCCGGCAGGCAGAAATGAACGGGGGAACATCGCCTCATTCGGAAATCGGCATTGCCTTTCAACTGCGGGATGCGCGAACAGGGAAACTGGACTGGAAGCAGGAGGAATGGACGGAGGAAACATCCGGACCGATCCGGTCCGTGCATCGATTCAGCGGCCGCTTCAGGCAGGCTCCATGGCTGTCTTTCCAGGTGCGGCTGGAAGCCTGGCCGACGGCCGGCCTGCTGTGTGTGGAAACGCGGCTTCGCAATGAACGGCGAGCCCGGCATCGCGGCGGTCTGTGGGATCTGGGAGATCCGGGTTCCTTCCGGTTTGCGAATCTGGAACTGACCGCTGTTTTGCGGTCCGACTTCGGAAAACGGATTCTGTGGAAAGTGCAGCCGGATGCCGATGTGCGTCAGCAGCCATCGAACGCACCGTTCCGGATCGTTCAGTACGGCAGCGGCGGTCCTGCCTGGGACAGCCGAAATCATGTGGGAGCGGACGGACGTTCTACGGTTCTGCACCGCGGGTATCAGGTTCTGTGGGAAAGCGGTTCGGAACAGGGGCTTCGAGCCAGTCCGGTGGCGGCCCTGGAAGGGAATCATGGCGGCCTGATGGTCGCTGTGCCGGAATTCTGGGAGAAGTTTCCGTCTTCAGTGGCGGCCGGAGAAAACGCGATCACGATCGGGGTGTTTCCGGAATCCGCGGCTGCGGCCGATTACGAACTGCAGGGTGGCGAACAGACAACCGGCCGCGTGTGGCTGTCTTCGACTCGGCCGTCTGCCGATCTGCAGCGGCTGGACTGGGTGTATCACCCGGCCGTTCTTCTGCAGCCGGCTGTGTGGGTGCAGAACGCCCAGGTTCTGGACTGGTTTGCCGGCGATCTGAAGGCCGTCCGCGATCCGCAGATCACCGTTCGGTACGAAACATGGATTCAGGAGGTGACGTCGGGACCCCGCAGCATCGCGGCGCGGCGCGATGCGGTCGATGAGTACGGATGGCGGAATTTCGGAGACGTGCATGCCGACCATGAACAGACGCACTATCAGGGTTCCGGCACGATCATTTCCCATTACAACAATCAGTTCGATCTGATCTACGGCGGCATCGTCAATCAGTTCGTGTCCGGAGACCCTGCATGGCGGCAGCTTTACGATCCGCTGGCCCGACATGTGATGGACATCGATATCTATCACACTCAGGACGATCGGGCGGCTTTCAACGGCGGTCTGTTCTGGCACACCGACCATTATCTGGATGCCGGGACGGCCACGCACCGCACCTATTCGCGTGTCAATGCCGCCGGCCGGGTGTATGGCGGCGGACCTGGCAATGAACACAACTACACGACGGGACTGCTGACCTACTATTACCTGACGGGAAATCCGGAAGCGGCCGCATCGGTCCGTTCACTGGCTGACTGGGTCCTGGCCATGGACGACGGCAGCCGGACGGTGTTTGCACTGCTGGATGACGGTCCGACCGGAGCGGCCTCGGCGACTGTCACCGATGATTACCACGGTCCTGGCCGCGGGTCCGGAAACTCCATCAACGCCCTGCTGGATGCCTGGGATCTGACACGGGAACAGAAATATCTGGACGGGGCGGAGCAGCTCATTCAGCGCGTGGTGCATCCGCATCAGGATCTTTCCGCTCTGGACCTGCTGAATGCCGAATACCGCTGGTCCTACACGGTGTGTCTGACGGCTCTGGGGCGCTATCTGAAGAAAATGGACGAAGCCGACCGTCGCGGTCCTCTGTACGACTACGTGCGGCGCACACTGCAGCACTACGGACGCTGGATGCTGGAACACGAGCGGCCGACCCTGCGGCATCCGGAAGGGCTGGAATTCGTGACCGAGGCCTGGGCGGCACAGGAGTTTCGGAAGGCGAACGTGCTGCGCATTGCGGCATCGTGCTGCGACGATGAAAACCTGGCGGTCCGCATGCGTGCCCGCGCGGATGAACTGAATGATGCGGCATGGACCGACCTGTACGGGTTCGGAGACCGGCATCTGACAGCCCGGTGTTTTTCCATCGTGATGACGGAGGGTTTACGCGATGTGTTTCACCGGTGCCACCGTTATGACCGTGCCAGACCGGCCGAAGAACCATTCTGTGGAACAGAATGGACCATGTTCGTCCCGCAGAAAACGCGTGTGAAACGAATGCTGAAATCACCACGGCGGCTGCCGGCTGTTCTGCTGCGTCTGCTGCAGGTGAGCCGGTGGCGGCGGGCGATGGATGCTTTGAAACGCCGTCTGTGATTCGTCTGAGGCAGCTCACAGGAAAACAGCGTTTCCGAGTCGAACAATCGTGCCTTCTGTTTTTTCGGATGTCGATGTGGTCATGACCACTGCCAGTCCTGCTGACACTGCTGTGCTCCCGTCTGCCGACCGGCCGGCCTGTCGTCCGACAGTCTGTCACGTGATCCATGCGCTCGATGTGGGAGGAGCGGAAGTTCTGGTCGATCGGATGGTGCGTCACCTTTCCGGTCGGTTCCGATGTCTGGTGGCCGTTCTGGATGCTGTCGGGCAGATCGGCGAACGGCTGCGGCAGGACGGTTTCACGGTGGAACATCTGCATCGGGGGCCGGGCATCGATCTGGCCTGCGCGCGGCGACTGCGGCATCTGGTGCGGCAGCATCATGTGTCGCTGCTGCACGCGCACCAGTACACGCCGTTTCTTCAGGCGATGCTCAGTCGCGGTCTGTCCGGGCAGGTGCCCGTTCTGCTGACCGAACACGGACGTCATGTGCCGGATCTGCCGAGTCTGAAACGAAAAATCGTCAACCGGCTGCTGCTGAAACCTCAGGATCGGCTGGTCGGCTGCGGGGAAGCGGTGCGGCAGGCTCTGATTGACAACGAAGGGCTGCCGGCCGGTCGCGTGGAAGTCGTTTACAACGGGATGGATCTGGAGCATTCCGGGACGATGTCCAGCGACACCCGGGTATCGGTCCGGGCGGAATGTGGTTTCCAGCAGGACGATTTCGTTGTGGTGCAGGTTGCCCGACTGCACGCGCTGAAGGATCACCAGACCGCTTTGCGGGCTGTCGACCGGGCCCGCCGCGAACAGCCCCGCATCCGGCTGCTCATAGTGGGCGATGGCGACGAACGGACGGCGATCGAACAGACCGTGGCCGAACGGAACCTGCACGAACATGTGCGGCTGGTCGGAACACGCACTGACGTGCCTCGTCTGCTGGAAGCGGCCGACGTGTTTCTGCTGACCAGCATCAGCGAAGGCATCCCGCTGACGGTCATCGAAGCCATGGCGGCCGCACGGCCCGTGGTGGCCACTCGTGTGGGAGGACTTCCGGAAATGGTCGAACACGGGGTCACCGGGTTTCTGTGCGAACCGCGGAACGATCGGGCTGTGGCGTCTCGCCTGGTGGAACTGGCCCTGGTTCCCGAACGGGGACACCTCATGGGGCGGGCCGGGAGAATCACGGCCGAACGCCGGTTCAGCCTGCAGCAGATGCTGAGAACGTATGCGGAAATCTATGAGCAGATGACCGGGGTGGTGGATGGGCGGAACCGGAAACCTTCGGAGGCGTCCTGGTGATGACAGTGTATCCATCTGAACATCGGCCGTTCGTTCTGCACACCCGTGTGGTGACCGGCACCGGCGGCGGCCCGGAAAAGACGATTCTGAATTCTCCCCGGTTTCTGAAGCAGTGGGGAATCGATTCGGCCTGCATGTTCATGAAACCGCCGGGCGATCCCGGATTCGCGTCGCTGGAATCCCGGGCGGCGGCTGCCGGAGCGGACATCATCGGTGTCGACGACCGCGGACCGCTCGATCTGAACGTCGTCCGCCGGGCTGTGCAGCTGTGCCGGGAACGCGGCGTGACGATCTGGCATGGTCACGATTACAAAAGCAATGCGCTGGGACTTCTGGTCCGCCTGTTTCATCGCATGAAACTGATCACCACCGCTCATGGGTGGGTGCATTTCACGTCGCGGACACCGATGTATTACCGCATCGACCGCTTCTGCATGAAACGCTACCGGCGCGTGCTGTGTGTTTCCGAAGATCTCATGCAGCGATGTCGGGAAGCCGGGATTTCCGAAGACCGGCTGACGCTGATCGACAACGCCATCGTGCACACCGATTACGATCCGTCCGAACCGACCGCCGAAGAAAAACGGTCTCTCGGTTTCCGGCCTCAGCAGGTTGTTCTGGCGGCCGTGGGGCGACTGTCGGAAGAGAAGGGGTTCGACAGGCTGATCGATGCGGTCAGCTTTCTGGTTTCCGAAGGCTGTGACATCGGACTGGCCATCGCCGGGGAAGGACATCTGAAGCCGGTTCTGCAGGACCAGATCGAACGGCTCGAACTTCAGCACCGGGTTCGACTGACGGGGTATCTGCCGGATCCTCGCCGGCTTTACCGCGCCGCCGATATCTACGTGCTCAGCAGTCTGCGGGAAGGGCTGCCGAATGTGGTGCTGGAGGCGATGGCATCCGGGCGGGCTGTGGTGACGACTGCGTGCAACGGAATTCCCCGTCTTGTGCAGGACGGGCACAACGGGCTGGTGGTGCCTCCGGATGACATCCCGGCCCTGGCCGCCGGCATTCGGCGCTGCGTACAGTCTGAAAAGCTGCGTCGTCGGCTGGCTGTGGCCGCGCGGCGAACGGTTGAAGAACGGTTTTCATTCGATCAGCGCATGCAGAAGGTGGTGGATGCGTACTGCCGGCTGAGTCCGCAGACGGCCGAACGGATCCGCCAGGCTGCCGAACGAACGGCGGAACGGTCGGCCGTGTGACCGGCGGCCGCTTTTCTGACAGACAGATTTCAGACACGGATCCATACCGATGATCGCTGCCCGGACACATTCTGCCGCGCCCTGCTGCGTTCGGATATCGGAGACGCCGCCGTCCGGCTGGAACAGCTGGCTTCAGGCGTTCGGATACGACGGGTTCCACCTGCGTTCCGAATGGGGAAACGTTTTTCGGGACGGGCTGCGGCAGCAGCCGTATTATCTGTGGGCCGAACAGAACGTGCCGGACGGCGGTGCCCGGATCACCGGAGTGCTGCCGCTGATGCTGATCGACGGGCCGCTGTTCGGACGGTTTCTCGTGTCACAGCCGTATCTGAATACCGGCGGCGTGCTGGCCGAATGTCCGGCCACGGCCGGAAAGCTGGTCGATGCCGCGGCCCGGCTGGCGGAAGAACTCGATGTCCGCCATCTGCAGCTGCGGCACGAACGGCATCTCGACCATCCCGCTTTGAACGCTGTGAGCTGTGAGAAGGTCCACATGCGGCTGCCACTCCCGGCCACGACAGACGAACTGTGGGATGGTCTGAAGTCCAAGGTGCGCAGTCAGATCCGCCGTCCGCTGAAGGATTCCGATCTGTCCGTGCATTTCGGAGGCCGGGATCGCCTGGACGAGTTCTATGAGGTGTTCTGCCGCAACATGCGGGATCTGGGGACGCCGCCGTTTTCCAGACGGCTTTTCGAAGCCATGCTGACGGAATTTTCCGATGTCGCGGAAATCTGCACGGTGCATCTGAAGGATCAGCCGGTGGCATCCGGATTTCTGCTGCACGGACCGGGGGTGACGCTGATTCCCAGTGCCAGTTCGCTGAGACCGCACAACCGAACCGGCTGCAACATGCTGCTGTACTGGAATGTTCTGAAGCGGTCTGTGGAACGAGGACAGCACACGTTCGATTTCGGTCGCAGCTCACCGGAATCGGGAACGTGGCGATTCAAGAAGCAATGGGGCGCTCAGGAGCACACAGCCGTCTGGCAGTACTGCCTGCGGGAAGGGCAGGTGAGCGATCTGCGTCCTGGCAGCGGCCGGTTCGACGTTGTGATCGGCGTGTGGAAACGCATGCCGGTCTGGCTGACTCGCCTGATCGGTCCGCCGATCGTACGCGGTATTCCGTAGGAGTCCTGCGGCATTTCATGAGGGAGCGACACGGAGGGAGCGGGGCACCTGGCGGGCAGTCCGGTCGGTCAGATTTCGCTCAGGACCAGCCGGCTGTACAGGGAATCCCATTTGCGCACATGAACGCGGGCTTCCCACACATCGCCCCGGGTCAGGGCATCCGCGTCATCAGCAGAAGCCGCCCGCGTGAAAAGCTGCACATCCTGCTCCGTTCCGGCGATCGTGCCTGTGATGGTGCGCCCGTCCCGATGGTCCGGATCGACCGCATCGGACAGCCCCAGAGTGGAAGACACCCGGTCGATGAGGATCGGCACATCGAATTCCATTCCCGCGACGCTGTCTGCGATGCGGGATCGTTCGCTGCCGTAGCGATCGGCTGCCTGAATCGCAGACACCAGTTCGAAGATGGTTGCCGGAACCGACTGTCGGTCGACAGCGTCCACGGCGCTGTCAGCGGATGATGACAGCGGTTCCCGGTCACTGCCGGTCCGGCTGTTGTCTGACGGATCCGATGCAGCGCCCGACGGGGCGGGCGTATCGGACGGATCCGGCGGCAGGGTGGTGTCTGCAGAACCATCCGGCAGCGGGCTGAGGAACGCCGGAGGCAGCATCTGCAGTTCGAATTTTTTCGACCAGTCCGGATACCAGGGAATGTCGATGCGCACATCGACCGTCCATTCGATGCTGTTGTCGTCTGTTTTGATGCTCCAGGCCTGCGTGTCGGGCAGATTCAGTGCGGACGATCGGGAAAAGGATTCTCCGGCTGTCAGGAATCCGGACGGTTCCAGAATGACCTTATCGTCGTACAGCGTGTGGCGGTGAGTCGTTTTGTTGGTTCCGCTGCCGGAGACGGCGACTTCCTGGACAAGCAGTCTGGCGGAGATTTCGTTGATGCGAAACGATCGCCGGGGCGTGAACGCCAGGTGAAATCGCCACGGTTCTTCCGGTCCCACTTTCACGACGGGCGCCCGGCACTCCACTTCTCCCAGCCGCCGCCGCACCGCCGTTCGTCTCAGCCAGGTGACGATTCCCACGACGATGAAAATCGGCAGCAGCATCGTGAACAGCACGATCAGCAGCCCCGCAATGATCAGAACAAGCAGACCGAGCAGGACCTTTGCGACCAGACCGCCTGAAGAGGCCGGTTTCTTCGCGACGGCGTCCTGCAGGTCCGCGGATTCCGTTCGGTCGCCACGGAACTGTTCCGGGATGTCACCGGGAAGAACGATGAAGTCTTCTTCGTGTCGGCTGTCCCGTGCCCAGGGGATGTCGAGGGACACCTGAACCACGTGGTCCACATTGACGAAATGGCCACGGTACGTCAGTGGCCACCGTTCACTGTCGAATTCGAAGGGGAATTCCCGTTCGTCGCCGGCCGAGAACGACCAGGCTTCCTGCAGGCGGATTTCCTGCCGTGTCCCGCTGTCCACGTTGCCGCGGCCGTGTGTTTTCCAGTAGTGCTGAAGCAGAATGCCGTTGCAGCGGAAATCCTCATGGGCGCGAATCGTGACCATTCCGCTCACACGTTCCCCGCCGCGATAGGTGCGGTCGTCTCGATCGAACGCGATATGAATGTCGCATCGGGACACGGCTGTCGTCCTGACAGAAAACGAAGGCGCGGCACGGTCTGCTCGGCTGCGCAGCCGGCGGAGCGCTCATCGTATTGTGTGACAGGATGCCCTCGCCTGTCTACACTTCGGCGGGAGTCTTCATGTTCTGAAACTGCAGATACAGTTCCCGCATGATGCGGCGGACATCGGGCTGCCACTGTGTCCACAAAGCGCGTGTGGTTTCCGAAGACACGGACGGCACGGTGCCCGGACCGCGGCGGGACCAGGCGATGCGGGCATTGATGAGACGATGCAGCCGTTCGACTGTCATCTGTCTGTGAACATGGACAGACAGGACAGAACGCCCGCACCGGGTCAGGCGGGCGGAAAAATCTGTATGTGTGCCCAGAACCAGCGGTGTGTCGGAACGGAACAGATGCCGTTTCTGACGCCGTGTCAGGCGCTGGGCTTCATCGATGAGAATCAGCCGTGCTTCGGGAATCTCCCGCCGCTGTCCTTCCGGAATATGAACGTATGCTGCTTCCGGACGGTGCCGCAGAATCGCCAGCAGGTGCGATGTTTTTCCTGCCCCCTTCTTTCCCAGTAACTGAACGACAGGACGGGCATCATGACCGCTGAGATGATTCAGGATGCCCGCACAGTCCGCATCGGCCAGATCGATCCATTCGTCCCGGGTCAGGTCGCGAAACGGGTTCCAGCGGAGGTTCAGATGGGCGAACGCGAGTCCTGGAGAGGATGCGGCGGGCATGACAGGGAGTCAGGTGGAAGGACGGGGCGACCGGTGGGGAATTCTGATGAAAATGAGAATGGAAAACAGCCGGTCAGGCCTGAGAATTGCCGGTTTCTCAGTCGCACCGGAGGAGCTGCTGCGGTCTGATGCACGGGCGTTTTGTTCTGTCTGTCCGGTCCGGTTTCATGCGGCGACTGATTCAACTGGCGATTTCCCGGCCTCGACGATCTCTCGCGATCGGACTGTTCGTGGTGGCGGGCGTGTCACTGGGTGTGCTGAGACTGGAGTTCGATTTTTCGCCGCAGCAGGTCTACGGAGGCCAGAAGGATGTGATCGAGACGGCCGAAGCGCACAAACGGCTGTTTCGTTACGAGGACAGTATTGTTCTGGTTCTGCTGGAATCCGTCGACGGGCGTTCTCTGATTCGTCCGGACGTTCTGGAATGGATGCTTCGTCTGTCGCAGCGGGTTCCGGAAATCGACGGCGTCACCGACGTGGCTTCTCTGGTGGCGCTGGAAGCTCCCCGACTGAATCTGCGTCTGCGTCAGATGGAATGGGTGCCTCTGGTTCCGCAGGTTCGCTTCCGGGACGACGAATGGCTGGGCCGGCGGCTCCACCGTCTGCCCCTGCTGAACGACATGCTCGTCAGTGCCGATCGGCAGCTCACGCTCACACTGGTCACGCTGTCGCCCGATGGTCGCGACATTCGCACCACGTCGCGGCGGATCGCCGATCTGCGTCATCTGCTGGATGACATGCCGTCTCTGCCGGGGACACGCGTCATGCTCAGCGGGGTTCCGGCGATTCGCGTGGATGTCGTCCGCAGTCTGCAGAACGATCAGCTTGTGATGACTCCCGTGTCCGCCTTTCTGTTCGTACTGATCAGCGTGATCATGTATCGCAGTGTGCGGATCACGCTGGTCGCTCTGATGGCCGTGCTGGCCGCGGTGGCGCTGACACTGGGAATCATGGGCTGGTGCGGCATGACGTTTTCCATTCTGAGCAACATCGTGCCGACTCTGGTCATGATCATTGGTGCGGCCAACTGCGTGCATATCATCGGGAGACTGCAGATCGTTCTGCGAACCGGCCAGGCAGACGGCGAAGCGGCCGTGCGACAGGTGATGGACGAAATGTCGAAAACCTGTTTTCTGACGCTGGCCACCACGGCCATCGGATTCGGCAGTCTGCTGATGGCCCGTTCTGAGCTGCTGCAGCTTCTGGCGGTCCAGTCGGCTGTGGGAATGCTGTGCAATTATCTGTGTCTGATGCTGCTTCTGGGTCCGGGCCTGAAGCTGACTGCACACACCCTGCCGCGCCAGTCACGGCTGTCGGCTGTATCGGCAGCGGTGAGCGGGGGCGGGGGCGGGACGGATTCCGGTCCCTGGCGGTCTCTGGGAGCATTCGTCTGCCGTCATGCTCCGCTGATTGTTGGCGGGCACGTGGTGGTGGCCGCAGCGGCTGTCGCGGCGGCGACGCAGATTCCTTTGAATTCCTACATGTTCGAAACCTACGAATCCGGACACCCCGTGGTGGCCGTCACGGAAACGCTGGATGATCGGATGTCGGGTCTGGTGACACTGGAACTGCAGCTTGCGGCTGATCGGGCAGAACGGTTTTTCGATCCGGATGTGATACTGGCCTGCGGGCGAATCCGCCGCCGCCTGGAACAGGACGGCCGCATCACGTTCGTTCGGGATTACGTGCAGGTTCTGTCGGCGTTCAGTCGGGCCCTCCTGTCGGAAGATCGGGAGGTGGTTCGGGCGGGGGCGGAACGGGTACAGCGGATGATGAAACGGCTGGATCGGGACGATCTGCATGCTGCCTTTCTGGCTGAAGACCAGGCCCGGGCCCGCATCATGCTGCGGGTGCGGGATATCGGCAGTCGGGGCTTCAAGGGGCTTGTGTCCGATGTGCGGCGGATTCTGGATCGGGAACTTCCGGCCGACATTCGTTACAGCGTCACGGGAGACGCCTGGCTGCACGCGGTGTGTATGGATCAGTTCGTCCACGATCTGTTTTATTCGCTGCTGGCTGCTTCCGGCATCATTTTCGTTCTGATCGGACTGCTGTTCCGTTCCGTGCGCACCGGCCTGGTTTCCGCACTGCCCAATCTGTTTCCTCTGACGATCACGCTGGGCTACATGTATCTGCGCGGCTATGAACTGACGGCCGGCAATGTCATTGTGTTCGCCATCAGTCTGGGAATCGCTGTGGACGACACAATCCATTTTCTGGCCCGCTATCGTGAGGAAGCCGGACGGTGTGAGGATCCGGCGGACATCGTGTCGGCGGCGCTGGCATCCAGCGGCCGGGCCATCGTTCTGACGAGTCTTCTGATCGTGTCCGGACTGAGTGTCCTGATGTTTTCCGAGTTTCTGCCGACGCGGCGATTTGCGGAACTGGCGGCTGTCACGATGTGCGCCGCCCTGCCGGGAGACGTCGTGCTGCTGCCGGCGATGCTGTCTTTGCTGAAAAAAATGACAACTTGAGTCATGCTGTGCGGGATGTCGCAGTTTGATGCACGAGATTCGCCGCCCTTATCGATTGACAGGATCCTGTGATTCAGAACCGTGCTGTCGGCTGTGCATCGACTTTGCGGATTTGCGAAGAACGGCTGCTGCTGCGGCCGATCAATCCTCTGCCTTCGTTCATCCGCAGATTCAGCCATGCTTCTCCCGTTTCACACGGTGAGTCGGCTGAGGGTTCTTATTGGCAGGACACGTTCTTTATGGCAGCCAGCGCGCCGTCTGTTTCGTCCGTCTCCGCATCGGAAGTCCGCAGTCTGGATCAGTTGAGGAAATTCGTTCATGTGATGCTGTGCCGCAGGGAAAACCTGCTGGAATTTCAGTTCCCCATGACGGAAGTGGAACTGAAAAAGAACGGCATCCTCTGTGGACTGCAGTTCATTCTGCATGGTCCGCGCCGTGTCAGACTGGCAGCCATCTGGGCCGCCGACCGCAACGAAATTCTGATGTACGCGGCCAACGGCACGCGCTTCTGCCGGGTGCGTCTGCCCAATCCTGTGCCGTGCGCGTCCTGACGCAGGCGTCTTCGTTTTCCCGGAACGGGGCCACAGCGTCCCGGAACGCACTCAGGCCCGATTCACGCGGCCGGAGGCGACATCCGTCGGCGGGCAGGACGCTCCTCATGCATTCGGATTCGCTGCGCCGAACATTGTCTGTCGAAAGATCCCCCGATTCCCGATAGTCAGGCAGCCCCGGCCCGGATAGAATCGGCAGGACCTGGCCGGCGTGATGGCGCGCCGGTGTGGCGGCAGCCAGATCGGCCGCAGACGGTTGTTTCTGAATAGCTGGCGACTGCTTCTGACAAAGGAATCGGTGGATGCGCAGTTCGAATCCGGTGCTGAGTGATGGTGTGCTGCAGAACGTGACGTTCGCGGACGAATCCGCCACCACGATGACGGTTCAGGGTGTCGTTCTGAAAACGATTCTGGCTCTGCTGGGTGTCCTGCTGACAGCCGGCATTTCCTGGATCCAGTTTTCCCGCGGGGGATACCCGGCGGTGGTTCCGCTGATGACCGGCGGCCTGATCGCGGGCCTGATCACATCCCTGATCACCGTGTTTCGGCCGGCCTGGGCACCGTTCACGACGCCTCTGTACGCTCTGGCGGAAGGTGCGTTTCTGGGCGGCATTTCAGCCATCATTGCGGCGGCGTATCCGCAGGTGAGCATCATTCCGCAGGCCTGTGCTCTGACATTCGGGACCCTGTTCGTGATGCTCATCTGCTATCAGTCCGGCATCATCCGTGTCACCGAAAAGCTGCGGGCCGGAATCGTGGTGGCCACCGGCGCAGTCGCGCTGCTGTATCTGGTCACATTCGTTCTGTCGATTTTCGGTGTGGCCGTCCCCTACATTCATTCGGCCGGGCCGATCGGGATCGCCTTCAGTGTGTTCGTGACCGGGCTGGCGGCTTTCAACCTGCTGCTGGATTTCGATCTGGTGGATCGGCTGGTGGCGCAGCGGGCTCCGAAACAGATGGAATGGTATGCCGCCTTTGCGCTTCTGGTGACGCTGGTCTGGCTGTACCTGGAAATTCTGCGCCTGCTGTCGAAACTGCAGAGCCGCGACTGATCCGAATGAGAACGAATCCCGGCCGGGTTCGTACCGCCTGAGGGCCCCGGTTCGGCCCGCGTTCACGGGCCGGGGCAGGCGATCTGTTTGCCGCACAGACGACCCGTGAACAGTCCGCCCTTGACGGACGACGAACAGGCGGCAGCAAAACAGGCGGCAGGGATTCAGACCGTCATTTGATGAAGCCGTGATACAGGCCCATGTAATAGGGCAGCAGGAACACGGTTCCGTCAGACAGGGTCCGCCCGTCGCCTCCGGTGTCCGGATCCCAGGGATTGCGATTCCAGTGGTTGAAGTGGCATTCGTCGACGGGAATCACGCGCTCGTTGACGCGCATCTGCCGGCCGCGGGTTTCCAGAGCCGGGCCGGGCAGCGTCACCAGGTCCAGACGGTGGCTGTTCGTGTGGGCCCAGTTGAAGCGATCCAGAGGAAATCGTCGGAGTGTCTCGATGGATTCGTCCAGCCAGGTCCCGCCGGGATTCAGAGACATCGTTCCCCACTGGTCGGTGTAGGTGTCGGTGTCGCTGCCGGCTGCATAGCAGAAGTTGAAGAAGGGATTCAGTTCCGGGCGTTCCAGAATCCAGTATCGCAGAAAAGAAAATCGGTACAGTTTCCGCAGTTGTTCGTCGGGTTCGTACTTCAGCAGGTTGTAGAAGCACATGAAGGCCATTTCATCGTCGGACTGATTGCCGGTACCGATGCCCGCCTGGATTTTGGGGACCAGCAGGTTCTGAGCGTACCCGTGCCGGTCGCGCAGTTCGGCGGCGACATCGTGATACCGGGAATCGCCCGTGATGTGAGCGGCCGTGGCCAGGTAGGACAGCATGCTCAGGGAATTCAGACCGCGTTCCACCGCCCAGCGGGGGTCATGATTGAGCGATTCCGGGTTGTAGTTGGCCCAGCGGGTCGGTCCGGCATGGTCGTGCAGGCGAAAATCGTGTTCGATCAGATGATCGATGTTGTCTCGAACAATTTCCCGCACGCGTTCCTTTTCTTCTTCGGTGTCGGCCACCAGATCGAAGTACAGGCCGTAGAAAAAGTAGTGTCCGTCCAGTTCATCGGAACTCGTGTCGCTTTTCCAGTAGTAGCGGCCGTCTTCCGTCACCGGCCAGCGCGGTTCATAGACACGCCACAGCGCATCGCGCTGCCGGCTTTTCTTCTGTCCGTCCAGAGTATGCCCCGGCCGTTTGTTGGGGTCCGGTTCCGTGGTGGGCAGAACGGTGCGGGCGATGAATCCGCGCGGAGCCGGATGCGATCCGCCCCGTGGCGCGATGCTCAGAAATCGCAAAGCTTCGAACGCCTGCCGGGCACGTTTTCGGGCCTGAGGATCTTTCGTGGCGGCCCAGGCGAAACATTCTCCGGCACCATACATGGACGTCCACAGGCCGTCATTGTCGCTGTCGTGATGAGAAAGTTCGGACTTGTCACCGGGACGGGCACAGTGAGCTTCCAGAACATAGCCGAATTCCGTGCGGCGATTGTATCGGTCGATTTCCGTTTCGTAGAACGCGGCCTTGTCTTTCAGCGTCATCGGCTGGAACCGGATCTGTGCCAGCCCGCCGGATGTGGCGATCCAGGCCGATCCATCCTTCGCGATGGCGATGCACCGCACATCGTCGGCCGGCAGCCAGCGTTTTCCCTGGCGATAGGCCCAGTGGGTGCCGTCGAATCGTACAACGCCCCGTGTGGTGCCCAGCCAGAGACGTCCGGAATCGTCCACTGCGGCACAGGTGAAATCCGTATAAGGGACCCCGTCTGCGGGGGTGTACAGCGTCCACTGTCCGTTGTGCAGGCACCCGACGCCCTGAGATTCCGCGAACCACCAGGTGCCATCGGGACTGTGGACGACCACAGGATCGATCGGCAGCCAGGAATGGCGATCGTCGCGGACGGGCAGCCGATTGTGGGGCGACGGGATTCTGTGCGTCCAGGGAAGCAGGGTCCTTTCGGAACGGCGCCGTTCGGGACGAGTCGCCCGGGCATCACGCGACAGATCACGTCG
>WFTL01000111.1 GCA_015485495.1 Planctomycetaceae bacterium | reverse complement strand
TCGATGTCTTCCCGGTCGTTGGCGTGCATCCGCACGATCCGGCCGATGCGGACGGACTGGCCGGTTCGGGCATTGATGTAGCTTTTGCCTTTTTCCAGACGCCCCTGATAGATGCGCATGTAGGTGAGCTGTCCGAAGGCTTCCACGACCGTTTTGAAGGCCATGGCCACCAGAGGGTCGTTCGGGTCGCTGGACAGTTTCACTTTGGGCGGGTTGCCGTCTGCGTCCGGTTCGGCATCTTTGCTGTTGTCATTGGCGAAGACGTCGACATCGGTGGGGCAGGGCAGGTACATGGTGACCGCGTCGAGAACTTCCTGAACACCTTTGTTACGGAAGGCCGATCCCATGAGCACCGGGGTGATCTGCTGCGCCAAAGTGGCGTCGCGAATGATGCGGCGGACATCCTTCTCGTCCGGTTCCTGTTCTTCCAGAAGAACTTCCATCAGCCCGTCGTCGAAGTGCGACAGAGCTTCCAGCATTTCGGCGCGGGCAGCTTTCGCCTGATCCAGCAGTTCCGCGGGGATCTCCGTCCGTTCCACCTGTTCCCCTTCGCTGCCGTGAAAGAGAACCGCTTCCATGCGGATCAGGTCGACGACGCCCTGGAAATCGGCTTCTTTTCCGATGGGAATCTGCAGCGGGACCGGATTGGTTTTCAGCTTGTCGCGCATGGCCGCCATCACCTTGTCGGGGTTGGCGCCGGTGCGGTCCATCTTGTTGATGAATGCAATGCGGGGGACTCCGTAACGCTTCATCTGGCGGTCCACCGTCAGAGACTGACTTTGAACGCCGCCTACGGAACACAGGACCAGAATCGCGCCGTCGAGCACGCGCAGGCTGCGCTCCACTTCGACCGTGAAGTCCACGTGTCCCGGAGTGTCGATGATGTTGACGATGTGTTCCGGAATGCCCAGCGTGTTGTTCTTCCAGTTCACACGTGTGGCGGCGGATGTGATTGTGATGCCGCGCTCGCGTTCCAGTTCCATGTGGTCCATGGTCGCGCCGCCGTCTCCGCCGCGAACATCCCGGATTTTGTGAATCCGACCGCAGTAATAGAGCATCCGCTCTGTCAGCGTCGTTTTGCCGGAATCGATGTGAGCGGAAATACCGATGTTTCGAACACGACTCAGGTCAGTCATTTCTCCAGCCGTCCTGTCGAGAACGCGAGTGGGGGTGGCAGTTTCTGTTGACGAAAGAAACCACCGGAAATTCAGGGGAAGCGGAACAGCAGAGGATCGATGTCGGCAGAATGCCGGCCCGTCCGTCCGCACCGGGACAGACGTCCTGCGCCCTGTCGTGCCTGCTGCACGCCGATTGTCGTCGCCAGTGGCCTGTCGTCGCCGGCGGCATGGCCGGATCCGTCCGGAAGATGCACGAGGGAGACGCTGCCCGAACCCCGCCCTGGCGACGGGATTCCCTGCGGCCGCCACATTCCAGCCGGACAGACATCAGCGATCAGACAGATATCCGCCGGAACCGAGGACAGGGGCACCGCAGGACAGGCAGAATGTGAGCGTCCATCTGCCTGCACGACAATGCGGGAATGCTATCGGTGCCGGTTTTCCCGGGAAAGAGTGATTCCGTCGGTTTCCGGAATTCTCACAACGATTTCCGCGCCCAGGAGCCGGCCCGGTCGCCCGGAGTTCACCCGGCCCTGGAACGGGAAGAATCGGGTTCCAGAAGCGGCTGCAGAGCCCGACGCAGACCACGCAGTCCAAGAATCGCTGAAGCATGAGCGGAATTCACAATGCGGTGCTCACGGGAGTTCACCAGGTAGTTGGCGTAGGCGATCACATACCGATTCAGGCCCGGATAACGGGCCAGTTCCCGGGAATAATCCCGAAAATCCAGATCCACGTCGTCGAGTTTCATCGACAGCAGACGGATCTCAGGAACCTTCGGAAGATCGAACAGATGCGGATTGGGCGGTTTCCGGTGAGGCTGATCGATTCTCCACTGACCGCGGCCGGGTGATGCTGCCATGTTCGCGTCCTTTCATTTCAGACAGAGATGTCCGTATTCTTCATCGCCGGTTCACTGATTCAATTGATTCATCAGGTCCACACACTTCAGAAGAAGGAGGGTTAATTCAGAAACTGCAGCAGACTGGGCTGTGTCAGCCGGCTGACAGCCGCCATGGTGAACTGCTGAAGATTCAGAAGCTGCTGCAGGTTCAGCGTGGCAGCCGCGAAATCGGCATCCGCCGTTTCCGCATAAGCGGCCTGCTGCTCCAGACGCAGATCTTCCGAACGTTCGATGAGCCGGTCGAGGTTTTCGATGGCCACCGACTGGATTCCCAGTTCATCCAGAAGCTGCGACTGAACCCGTTCGATTTCTCCCAGACGCCGCCCCAGTGCGTCCTGGTACTCCGCGGCCGATCGGCTGTCGCCGTTTCGCAGCTCGTCGCGCAGTTCGATCAGAGCCGTGAAGGCATTGGCCGTTCCGACGAACTCGATGTCATCGGTTCCGGTGCGGCGGACCGTGCTGGTATCCAGATAGATCACATCGCCTGTCGCCGGGTCGACGATCTGCTGATTCGTGGAAAAATCGATCGCAGTCGTTGTCGTTCCTCCGTCCACAGACACCGTTCCACTGGCCAGAATATCAACCGTGCCGCTGAAGCCCGGAGTGATGGACGTCGTGTCCACATAGACCACTTCCCCGGATGGTCCGATCACCTGCAGATCCGTATCGGCAGACGTGAATGTGAATTCCGCTCCGCCGTTCAGAGAAATGGTGCCGGAAGCTCCGGTGCCGCTGGTGTCGTTGATCTGCAGCGTGTTCGTTCCCAGAGCCCCCACAACCGTATCGCCGCCGGCGGACGATGTTCCCGGCGCCACGCCGCCGGTCGAATACGACGTGGACGTATGAGCCACTTCCAGACGAAGGGTTCCGCTGGCGGTATCCACGCCCGATCCGGACTGGATGCCCGTGTCGCCGATGATCAGCGTCTCCTGCCGATCGGACGCCAGAAAAATCTGATCACCAGGAGCCAGAGTCGCGCGGTCGGCTTCTCCGGCCAGCAGAAGCTGTACCGATTCGGAACTGCCGGAATAGACGACATCCTTTCCGGATTCCGACAGGGCGAACGGCTGGGTGCCCGTTTCTTTCCCGGAAAACAGATATCCGGATTCATCGGACGCGTTGGCAATGCTGAACAACTGGTCGATGAGCCCCTGGACTTCGTCGGCGAAGATGCGGCGTTCGGATTCATCGGTGGCCTGACGGGCTGACAGAGCGATTTCACGGGCGCGAACGAAGATCTGCTGAGCATCCCGGAGCTGCACGTGGGCCTGATTCAGCCGGGACCGCGTTCCCTGAACAGCCGAAATGGCGGCATCCAGCCGGGAAATCCGGTCCTGCTGCAGCAGACTCCGGCGGACCGCCAGAGGATCATCGGACGGACGATTCAGTCGGCTGCCGGTCGACAACTGCTGCTGAAGCTGCTGAAGCTGCCCGGACTGCTGATTCAGCCGGGAAATGGCAAAGTCCGTGGCCAGGCCGGGGGTGGATCGAATAATCATGGTGACCGGAAAACTGTGTTCGTCGATGTTCGGGAGCGGAGACCGGACGAGAACCGCAACGGGTCATGCCGGTATGTCCGGTTTGATTCAGGTTTTCGTTCAGCGTGCGATGTTCAGCAGTTCCGCAATGGTCTCATCGATCACTGTGACGAACCGCGCGGCTGCCTGGAAGGCACGCTCCACTTCCAGCATCCGCAGCAGTTCCTCATTCGGGTCGACTCCGGACACCGCATCGCGGTCCTGCTGCAGACGTTCGCCGAAGGCCACGAGCTGTTCCTGCTGACTGCGGGCCGACTGGACATCCAGTCCGGCATCGGCCGTCAGATCGGCAAGCCGTTCAACGAATGTCCGATCCTGCAGCGCGGGACGCGCGGCGTCTCGAAGAGCCGCCAGAGCGGCGATGTTGCGGGCATCGCCGGGTTCTCCGGTCACCGAAGTCGCCAGAAGTTCCGGATTGTCGACGATGTCCCTGCGGAGCGCATAACTGGCCGGGTCGGTTCCGGTGAACAGACTGTTGATTCCCAGAGCGGACAGCAGACCGGTCGTGTCGGAATCGGACGTGACCAGGGTGGAGAAGGTGTCGGTGGCCGTCACGCTTCCCGGACCGAAGGAAAGCGAAATCCCGTCGGTGACCGCCAGCGGCGTGCCGGCTTCGTAGCCGGCTCCGATGTCCAGAACCGCTACAACGTCGCCGGCCGCATTGCTCACTACGGCCTGCAGGCCGGCCGTCGATCCGATGTCTCCGGCGCCCGACACCGTGACGGTCAGTTCATCATTGTCCGCTCCGGTCCACAGCCCGGAAAATTCCGGCCGTGCCGTCCCCGATACGCCGGACAGATCGGGTGTGTTGTCCGGACGCCCGGTGAAATCGATGAGTTTTCCGCTCTCACCGGCCACCACAAGCGTGCGGGTCTGCGGTTCCACCGATGCGGTGACGCCATTCAGGGCATCCAGACGAGCGGCCACGTCCTCCAGAGAATCCACCGCCGGATCGATCGTGATCCGCTGAGACGATCGGATTCCCGTGGCCGGATCGGTGACGGTGATCGTGAGTTCCCCGGCCGTCACCGGAAACGCCGTACCGGCGGCAGCCAGAGGGGCCGAGGAACTGTCGACAGACCGCGTTCCCCGCAGAACGGCAAATGGTCCGTCCGACGGAATGCCTTTGGCGTACTGCTGGTCAGCCGCCTGAATCAGGTCTCCGGTGAGTTCCGCAAAGGTGCTGCGGACAGACGGAATGGTCGTGTTCGCCGTTTCCAGCAGTCCCCGGAGCCGACCGCTGGAAAGAGGAATGGGGGTTGTGTCCGATTCCCT
>WFTL01000110.1 GCA_015485495.1 Planctomycetaceae bacterium | reverse complement strand
GTTCCCAGAAGCTGGGTCACCGTGCCCATCGGTCGCCGCTCGGTCACTCTCTTCGCCCAGGTCCCCCGCATCGAATGCCGCGACTGCCACGCAGAGCCGGTCGTTGACGTGCCCTTCGCCGAGTCGCACCCATGCCTCAGGACGACGGTGAAGGGCGGAAGGTGGCGGACTCCCTTCTGTCCGAACCTGAGCTGTTCTCACACGCGTTGCACTTCAGATGGAAATCCGCCCAGAGAAAGAAACGGGGTTCAAAACGCCTCCACACGATAACCTTCTATTTCGAGGTCATGACTTCCAGGACCACGGTGCCTGCTTTTTTCCCTTTGGCCGGCTTGCCCTTCGCTGATTTCGACTTCGCCGACTTGACGGCGATCTTGCCGCCGGCGGCCGTGAACGCGCGGACGAGCTGATCCATCGAGACATCCGCAGCGGCGCGTTCGATTCTGGCGACGCGGGGTTGGCTTGTCCCCAACCTGGCTCCCAGTTCTTTCTGCGACAGTTTGAGGGCTTTGCGCTGCTGGCGGATCGCCAAAGCGATGCTCATCCGCGCATCGAGCAACTGGCGTTCTTCGTCGCTCATCTCCAGGAAATCAGCGGCATCGCCAACTTTCCAGCCGGCGGCTTCGAGTGCTTTCCGTTTTGTCGCCTCCATCGATGTGCCCTCACTTTCTCGATTGTTTCTTCTTCGTTGCCCGCGCGGTCGCGTCGTATTGTTTGAGACGCTTCCTGCAACGCTCGATCACTTTGTCCGGTATCCTGCGAGTCTTCTTCGAATAGACCTCCAGGACGAGAACAGCGTCGGAATCGATCCGGTACATGATCCGCCAATTGTGCTCGGCGTCCCGCACCCGCAAGGCTCCGCACCGTCGACCGACATCGGGCAACGGCTCTGCCTGCGGCATTCCTAACTGCTCCCCTTCCTGAAGCAGACGCAGCAGCATCCCCGCCTCTTGCCGGCCCTCGGGCGTGAAGGGAGGCGTCCTGACTTCCCCGTGCAGCCAGACCACCGGCTTGCGCGATGGTGCGTCCTGCTCGCCTTTCCCCGCTCTGCCCATGCTCCGTCAACTCCTGCATCGGCCGCGCAAGTGTATATCGGATCTGGTATATAGTCAACCGAGAAAATCTGCGTCTGAACTGTGATTTTGGCCGCCCGGTGCCGGGCTGACATGCGGGTCTGCCGGAGAAAAGCGGAGGGAATCCCGTCCTTTCGCTGCAGTTTACAACTGCTGCTCGTTCCTTACCGGAGGGACTCGCGCCCGTGCACCTGTGTCCTGTGGTTTTTCAGCAGGCGTGTTTCGTCCTGGAATCCGGGACGTTCAGGACGGTCGGACGGACCGGCGGATGCCGGCCCGTTCACCCATCGGCTCGTTCGGCCGACTGGAAACCGCATTCGCGGTGGGCGCCGTCGCAGAACGGGCGCCGGGCCGATGCACCGCAGCGGCACAGAGCGATCGTTTCTTTGCCGCCCGTGTCGAAAACATTCCCTTCGGCGTCTTCCACCGTGACCTTTCCGGACACCAGCAGCGGACCATGATCGCGGACAACGATTTTCGTTTCGGACATCGTGGGCACTTCTCCGTTTCAGCCTGAAAAAACAATGTGTGGGCGCATCGTAGCAGTTCGCGGACACCAGGAAAATCGGCCGGCAGCCGCTGTCTGTCCGGACGGCGGACATCCCGGAATCGGAGAACTGGTACAATGGGTTCCGAAGGACTGCTTCAATCACGGGCGGAAACCGATACACTCCCCGCCCGTTGTTTTCTTCCTGAGGCGGACCAGTCCGCCGGAATTCCTGTCACCATCATGGCCCGACGCCAGCGCATCGAAGAACGCGTGGAACAGCGCACCGTGCAGATCGGCCGGGAACTGATCGAACGGCTGCAGCATCGGGCTCCGTCGATGTTCCATCCGCGCTGGTGGGAAGACCGCCTGCTGCGGCGGGCCATGGATGACGAAGCGATCCGGGTCCAGATGTTTCGCTTCGTCGATGTGCTGCCGATGCTGAAGGATCACGCGGCCATCGCTCAGCACCTGGAAGAATACTTCGAAGAGGTGCGCGAACGGCTGCCGCTGGCTGCGAGGCTGGGACTGGATCTGTCCACCGGCAACACGATTCTCAGCCGGGCACTGGCCTGGAATGCCCGCACCAATGTGACGCGGATGGCGCATCGCTTCATTGCGGGCGAAACAGCCGATGAAGTTCTGCGTTCCGTTCGCCGGCTGCGCCGCAGCGGCTTCGCCTTCTCACTCGACCTGCTGGGGGAATCGGTCGTCAGCGATTCCGAAGCCGACCAGTATCAGCAGAGCTGGCTGGATCTGATCGCCGATCTGTCGGACCAGGTGGAGACCTGGTCCGAAGTGGCCGTGATTGACCGGGATGATTCCGGAGCCATCCCCCGACTGAACATTTCGCTCAAACTGTCCGCTCTGGATCCCCGTTTTTCCGCCGTCGATGCATCCGGGACCGCCGAACGGGTGCTGCATCGTCTGCGGCCGATTCTGAGATGCGCCCGCGAGCACCACGCATTCGTGCACATCGATATGGAACAGCGGGACCGCCGCGCACTCACGCACGACATTTTCCGCCAGGTTCTCATGGAAGACGAGTTCCGCGACATGGCGGATGTCGGAATCGTCGTCCAGGCCTATCTGCAGGATTCGGACAGCGATCTGAAGAATCTTCTGTCCTGGGTAAAACGGCGGGAAACGCCGATCACCGTGCGGCTGGTCAAGGGAGCCTACTGGGACTACGAAACGATTGTCGCCGAACAGCGCGGCTGGCCGTGTCCGGTTTTCCGGCGCAAATGGCAGTCGGACGCCAGTTTCGAGCGCCACTGCCGCTTTCTGATGAAACACCGGAAATGGCTGCGGCCGGCTCTGGGCAGTCACAACCTGCGCAGCATCGCCCACGGCCTGGCATGGGCCGAAGAGTACGGCGTTCCGGAACAGGCTCTGGAAATCCAGCTCCTGTATGGCATGAGTGACGAAGAGGCCCGCATTCTGGCGGAACGCGGATACCGGGTCCGCATCTACACCCCCTTCGGACGTCTCATTCCAGGAATGTCCTATCTGGTCCGGCGGCTTCTGGAAAACACATCCAACGATTCGTTTCTGCGGCAAAGTCTGACCGACCAGCGCCGCCCGGAGTCTCTGCTCATGAAACCATCCGAATCCGCCGTGGACGAACAGTCTGCCGAACCGGCATCGGCCGACGGTTTTTCCAACGAACCGCCGACAGATTTCAGCATCGAAGACAACCGGACTGCCCTGCAGCAGGCGCTGGAAGATGTCCGGGGAGAACTGGGCCGGGAATATCCGCTGATCATCGGCGGCAAGTCGTGTGACAGCCGCAGCAGTCTGGTGTCCCGCAATCCATCGGACACATCCGAAGTCATCGGACACGTCGCCAGTGCGAGTGCCGATCAGGCGGCCGATGCGGTTGCGGCGGCAGCCGCCGCGTTTCCTCAGTGGGCCGCCACGGACGCTCACCAGCGTGCCGACTGTCTGGAGCTGATCGCCGCGGAAATGCGCACCCGCCGATTCGAACTGGCCGCCTGGATCATTCTGGAAGTCGGCAAACCCTGGACCGAAGCCGATGCGGAAGTGTCCGAAGCCATCGATTTCTGCATGTATTATGCGCAGCAAATGCGGCGTCTGAGTGTGCCGCAGGACTGCAGTCTGAAGGGAGAAACGAACGAATATTCCTACCGGCCCCGCGGCGTGGCCGCCGTCATCGCTCCCTGGAACTTCCCTCTGGCCATTCTCACCGGCATGACCGTGGCCGCTTTGGTCACCGGAAACACGGTCGTCATGAAGCCGGCCGAACAGTCGTCCGTGATCGCCGCGAAGCTGATGGACGTGTTTCAGAATGCGGGCGTTCCCGACGGCGTTGTCAATCTGCTGCCGGGCGTGGGAGAAGACGTCGGTCCGGAACTGGTTCGCAGTCCGGATGTGGACCTGGTCTGCTTCACCGGATCGCAGACCGTGGGGCTGGAAATCAACCGACAGGCCGCCGATACGGATGAGCGGCAGGAAAACGTTCGCCGCGTGATCGCCGAAATGGGAGGCAAGAATGCCATCATCATCGACGACGACGCCGATCTGGATGAAGCGGTCCCGGGCGTCCTGCACAGTGCCTTCGGATACGCCGGGCAGAAATGTTCCGCCTGTTCACGGGTCATCGTCCTGGACGGGATTTACGACGCGTTTCTCAGCCGTCTGGTGGAAGCCGCAAAAAGCATGGCCATCGGTCCGGCCGACGATCCCGGCACACAGATCGGCCCGCTGATCGATCAGGACGCCGTGGAACGCATCACGCAGGCGACCGACGAACTGGATCCCGAAGTCGACGGAACCATCGTGTGGGCGGCCGATGTGGGCGATCTGGCCGACCGGGGCACCTTCGTCGGACCGCGCATCCTGACGGGCACCCAGCCGGATTCCTTTCTCGCACAGGAAGAACTGTTCGGTCCCGTGCTTCCGGTGCTGCGTGTCCGCAGTCTGGACGAAGCATTCGCCGTGGCCAACAATTCCCGATACGCCCTCACCGGCGGCATCTACAGCCGCAGCCCGTCCGCTCTGCGCCGCGCCCGCACGGAATTTCGCGTGGGCAATCTGTACCTCAATCGGGAAATCACCGGAGCCCTTGTGCGGCGTCATCCGTTTGGCGGGTTTCGCATGAGCGGTATTGGCAGCAAGGCCGGAGGCCCCGACTACCTGCTGCAGTTTCTGATTCCTGTCAACATCACGGAAAACACGATGCGCAGCGGATTCGCACCGGATGTGGCCGATCCGTAGACAGTTTCCGTATCCGGCAGTCGGCACACCGGGACCGGATCGTCCTTTCCGAACGGCACACTGAAACCGGTGTTCCGGCATCATTCCGCCGGCGGCTGCAGCACCCGACACAAAGCGTCCGTCAGATCGGGCATCTGAGCAGCCTGCAGGCATTCCGGACGAATCAGCAGCAGTCCTTCCGACAGACCCGCGTGTCCGACGTGAACGGACGGACGGCCCTGTCTCAGCATCCGGCAGACATCGCGGGCCGTGCGGCCGGTCGCCGGATCGACGGGAATTTCCAGAACGGCCGGCTGTTCATCCGACAGCGGTTCCCGCACACGGCAGGCAATGGACCGTTCTTCCAGGACCGCAGCAAGATCGCGGATCCACACGTTCTGTTCGCAGCACAGTGGTTCGAACCGGCCGGACACCAGCATTTCCAGAGCCGTCATGAGAGCCGCGATTTCTTCTTTGGAGACCTTCATCGCGCGGCCAATACCGTGCCGCGGCATGCCCGTCACCCGGGACACGTCGATGAGGTCCGGCGGAGGCGTCCAGAGGTCGGGATGGTCGTCCATGTCGAGCATCTGCAGGGCGGCGGATGAAATCAGCTCCCGTTTTCCGCACAGAAGACCGGTGGACTGCGGACCGCAAATCGCTTTGCCTCCACTGAAGGCCACCAGATCGGCACCGGACGCGGGAATTTCCCGCAGCCGCGAACGGGGCGGCAGTTCCGCGGCCGCATCGACCAGCAGATGCAGATTCTGTTCCCGGGCCATGGCGGCCACGTCTTCCAGAGGCGGCGCCGAATCGGTCGACAGTGTGTACAGAATGCCGGCCGTCTGCGGACCGATGGCGGATTCATAGTCGCGGATTTCCGTCCGCCGAACGCCTGCACCGCTGATCTGTTCGTTGATTCCCACCTCGACCAGTCGGGCTCCGGTCGCGCGGACGGCATGGTCGTAACCGGTCCGCTGATCACGAGCGACCAGAAATTCACACGGGAATCCATCACAGTCGGGCAGCCGATCCATGCGGGCCGTATCGTGACCGCACAGAATCGCGGCCGCTCCCAGAGTCAGCGCAGCCGAGGCTCCGGCCGTGACGAGTCCCGCTTCCGTTCCCGTCAGAGCAGCGATGCGGCGGCTGGCAGCCGCCTGCAGGTCGTCCAGCAGCACGGCCTGATCGGCCGCATCGCAGAATGCCTGCAGGACTTCCGGCGGCATGACCGATCCGCCCAGCCGTGTCACCGGCCCGCAGGCATTGATGACGGAAACATCCCTCAGTTCGTTCAGAAAACGGTCCATGCATCACGACTACCAGGCCGGGATCACGGAAACAACCGCCCCGCCGGCCGGACGCGAATTTCCCCGGGCTTTCTGAACGGATCATCGTGGCCGGTCCGGCCGGATTCTGATAACCTGACGGATCGATTTTCCGCCTGTTTTCGTGTGGATCGTTCATGCTGCCGGTTCTTGCAGGACTGCTGATCGCTGCCGTCGACGTGCGCGTTGAACTGCTCAGCGGCGACACTCTGACCGGAACTCTGTCGGAACTCGACGAATCCGCACTGTCCGTCGACACAGCCGACGGACCTTCGCAGCGACCGCTGACGGACGTTGTCCGGGTGACGCTGTCCGATGTGTCCACACAGCCGCCGTCCGAACATCAGGGTCGTATTCGGTTTGCGGACGAAACCATGCTGACGGCCGGCCTGACGGCACTGAATGCCCGCACGGCCCAGGTCGCATCGATCGCCGGAAAACTGACTCTGCCCCGTTCACGCATCCGGGCTGTGCGTCTGGCGGAAGAACATCCGGACTGGTCGGAACAGTGGCACAGTTTCCTGGCTCGGAAGAACGACGAAGATCTGCTGATTCTGAAAAAACGCGACGGTTCGGGACTCGACTTTTACGGCGGCGTCATCAGCGGAGCGACGGAAGACGAAATCGCCTTCGTGCTGGACGGCGATGCGATTCCCGTCCCGCGGCACCGCGTGTACGGCCTCATTTTCTCCCTGGACGACGTTTCTGAAGAACGTGTCCCCGTACGCATCGTCCTGGCAGATGAATCCGTCCTGGCAGCCGCTTCCGTTCGGCTGAACGGGGAATCCTTCCAGGTGGAAACGGCCTGGAAGGAAACCGTCGAACTGCCGCTGTCGAACGTATCGGTGATCGATTTCAGCGCCGGTCGTTTTCATTATCTGTCAGATCTGGACCCGATCCGGGAAACCTATTCCGGCATCCATCCGGACGGACCCGTTCTGGATGACCTGTTCGGCGACGATCGTGAACTGAGGGATGCGGCCTGGGAACTGTGGAAAATGCACCGCGATCAGGTTCCCATGGGATCGGTCGGCCCGCTGCCCCTGACGCTGCGCGGCACCACTTACCGCAAAGGACTGTGGCTGTTTCCCTCCTGCCGCATCGACTACGCCCTGGACGGCCGGTACTCCCGTCTGCTGGCGGTTGTCGGTGTGGATGACGAAGTGGCTTTCGACTGTGTGCAGGAAGACGGCACGCCCAGTCGCGTTCAACTGACGATCCTGGCCGACGGCGACGAGATCTGGGAGGCGAATATCGAGGCAACGGCCGATCCGGTGACGCTGAATCTGGATCTGAAAGGCCGACAGACGCTGTCGCTGATCGTCGACTTCGGGGATGGCGACAGTGCGTGCGATTTTCTCGATCTGGCGGATGCCCGCCTGCTGGTGGTTCCCTGATGAACGCGCGGTCCGGACGGCACACGCCGAAGACAGCAGCGGACAGTCCGCGGCGACCGAACAGACGACGGCCCCGTTCGGCTTCCGGCCCGGCCGCGGTACGGGGCGTTCTGCCGCTGTTCGCCGCCACCCTGTTCGCCGGGACAGTGTTCGCCGGGACAGTGTTCGCCGAGTCCCTGGCTTCCGGATCCCCTGCCGCCGCTGCCCCCGCTGTTTCCTGGCGGCAGCGTGAGCAGGCCCGCATCGATGTGCTGCGCCGCATCGCCCCCACAGCCGTCTGTGTGATGCCGCCGGATGGTCAGGGAGGCGGCTCCGGAGTGCTCGTTTCGGCCGACGGGTTCACGGTCACCAACTACCATGTGGTTTCCGGCAGCGGACCTTTCCTGAAATGCGGTCTGAACGACGGAATCGTGTACGATGCGGTTCTTGTGGGCACCGATCCCACCGGCGACCTGGCTCTGATCCGCCTGCTCGGCCGGACGGATTTTCCTGCTGCGGTTCCGGGAAACAGTGATGCCGTGCAGCCGGGTGATGAAGTCCTGGCTCTGGGCAACCCGTTTCTGCTGGCGCAGGATTTTTCTCCGACGGTGACATACGGCATCGTCAGCGGTATCCATCGGTATCAGTATCCGGCGGGCACCTTTCTGGAGTACACGGACTGCATTCAGATCGACGCGGCCATCAATCCGGGCAATTCGGGAGGCCCGCTGTTCGATATCCAGGGACGCTGGATCGGAATCAACGGACGGGCATCGTTCGAACAGCGGGGCCGGGTGAATGTGGGTGCGGCCTATGCGATTTCCGGCCGGCAGGTCCAGTTGTTTCTGAGCCATCTGAAATCGGGCCGCGTGGTGGATCACGGCACCGCCGGATTTTCCCTGAAAACCGATGCCTCCGGGCGCGTTCTGGTGGCCGAAGTGGAAGAATCATCGGAAGCTGCCCGGCGGTCGCTGCGGCCGGGAGACGAAGTGGAAATCTTCGCCGGACGCGCTCTGACCAGTGCCAACGATTTCAAGAACATCCTGGGCATTTTTCCGTCCGGCACCCGCGTGTCGCTCGTGTTTGTCAGCGCAGGCCGCCGTGTCCGCACATCCATTCGCCTGCGCCCCCTGCACGAATTCTCAGCGATCGCCGAGCCGCCCCGTCCTCCGATGTCCGGGCTGCAGATTCTGATACCCGTCGAACCGCCGCCGCAGTGGGTTCATCTGTATGAGAAACGGGAAGGTTTCGCCAATTACGCGTTCAATCGTCGGCATCAGCAGAGGCTGCTGGAGCCGCTGAAATCCCGGCTGCAGAAATATGACCGCCGCAACGCGACCTGGACGCTGACTCTGGAAGACGCCGAATCCCGAATGACCGCAGAACTGACTGTCGGACAGCGCGGCGCCGGACTGACTCAGGAGAGCACCCCATGGTTCCAGAATGCGGCCGACCTGCAGCCGGACGCCGAACCGCCCGATTTCCCCGGCCTGCTGACCGCGGCCATCCAGTGGCACCGGCTGTTTCGCGGACCCGAAGAATCCTGGCACGATGTGGTCTATATCGGTACGGAACGGCAGTTCGAAACCGGTCAGCCCGTGGAGATTCTGCAGACTCAGCACGATGCGATCCGCTGCCGCTGGCTGTTTCCCGAAAACAATGATTCTCTGCCGTGCGCCGTGGACGTCGATCGGGGCATCGGACTGGATGAAGCCCGCCTTCTGTTCGAAGACTGGTCGGTCGATTCGGTCATCCCCGTCCCGGGACGCATCGGCGTCATCATGCCGGAAACAGGAACCGTTCGCTGGCTGCAGGTGAAGGCGGTGGAGCTGCGCCCATGATGGTCCCGACCCGGCCCGCATCACAGGACATGCCATCGGCCGGATGGCTGCGTCCGGCATTCGTCGGATGGCTGCTTTCGTCGGGAATGCTTTGCCCGGTCCCGGCTGCCGACACGGCAGCGGTGACCACGGATCCCGGCCAGGCTGTGGTCAAGCTGTTTGGAGCCGGCATTGGGAATCTGGATTCGTATGGGACCGGGATCCTGATTTCTCCGGAAGGCCACATGATCACCGTCTGGAACCACCTGATTCACACCGGATATCTGACAGCCGTCACGGCGGATGGACGGCGTTATCAGCCGGATGTCACAGGAACCAGCGCCGAACACGATCTGGCCGTTCTGAAGCTGCAGGCCGATCCGGTCGACACGTTTCCGTACATCGACCGGACCACGGCCGTGCGGCCGCCGCCCGGCACTCAGGTGCGTGCCTTCAGCAACATGTTTCATGTGGCGACCGGAAACGAACCGGTGTCTGTGATCCATGGAATCATCGCGGCAGATGTCCGTCTGCAGGCGGGCTTCGGACGCTGGCAGTTCCCTCTGAAATCTCCGGTGCTCATTCTGGATGCCATCACCAACAATTCCGGAGCGGCCGGCGGCCTGGTCACCGACACCGCCGGTCGTCCTGTCGGCATGATCGGCCGGGAACTGCGGCATCGCGATTCCGGAGCCTGGGTGAATTACGCCGTGCCCTTCGAAACTCTCAACCCGGTGATCGATGCGATTCTGTCCGGGCGGACGATCGAATCGACGCAGCAGACTGAAAAGGCCACACCCGTTTCGGATCGTCGGCTCACCGCGGACTGGGGTCTGACTCTGCTGCCCGATGTTCTTCGGGAGACACCGGCCTGGATCGACCAGGTCGTCCCCGGTTCCGTCGCCGACCGGGCGGGACTGCGGCGAGGCGATCTGGTCGTCCTCATCAACGACCAGGTGGTTCGCAGCAGCCGGGAACTGCGGCACCATCTGGGCGGTCTGCGCAGCGGCCTGCCGGTCACCATGATGGTACGGCGGGACGATGTCCTGATCCCGATCACGATTCGCGTTCCCTGACCGATTCCCGGACAGCCGGTGTGCCGCGATCGACGCCTGTTTCTTTGCAGAATCGGTTTGCGCGTCGTTCAACCGGCCGGAAGCAGAAACGACCGGGCCAGAGCGGCAGCCGATTCCAGCGCTTCGGACATCTTCCAGGCCGACCGATCTCTGTCCCCGACCCGGTTGGAAATTCCTCGCACGATCACAAGCGGCACGGCCGCAAGCCGGCAGGCCAGAGCGACGGAAAACCCTTCCATGTCTTCGGCGACAGCCGACGGAAACTGCTGCCGGCAGATGGCCGCATCGGCCGCATCGGCCGATGCGGCGGTCACGGACAGCAGTTGTCCGGCCGCTGACAGCGTCTGGACGGGAGCCTCGCGACGGATGCAGATCGTATCGCCCACGCGCGGTCCCCCGTCGGCCGTCAGCGATCCCAGATGCGACCACTGCAGCCGGCCGACAGTCCGATGCTCCTTTCCCGTCCCGACACCGATTCCCCGGCAGGCCACTTCGTCGAAAAACCCGGCTGTCCCGACCGAAAGGGCGTCTGTGAAGGTTCCGGCAATGCCGACCAGAAGCACTTCCCGCGGCCTGTATCGTTCCAGCAGCATTCCCGACCGGACGCCGGCCGCTGCCAGACCGAACCCGCACAGTTCCACGCGGTCCTCCGGCTGCAGATCCGGCTGCAGAAGCGGTTCGAGAATTTCTCGTTCCGGCGCAGTGGGAATCAGAATGAGACGTCCGGGCATCTTCACGCCAGAATGTCCGAAACCACCTGACCGTGCACATCGGTGAGGCGAAAGCGGCGGCCCTGATAGCGATAGGTCAGCCGTTCGTGATCAATGCCCAGCAGGTGCAGCAGCGTGGCGTGCAGATCATGAATGTGCAGACCGTTTTCCACGATGTTGTAGCCCCACGGATCCGTGGTTCCCCAGGTCATTCCCGGACGAATGCCGCCTCCGGCCAGCCACATCGAAAAACACCGCGGGTGATGATCGCGTCCGAAGCTGTCTGCCGTCAGCCGTCCCTGGCAGTAGTTGGTGCGTCCGAATTCCCCGCCCCAGATGACCAGAGTCTCATCCAGCAGACCGCGCTGACGCAGGTCCTTCACCAGGGCGGCCGATGCCTGATCTGTTTCCTGACACTGCCTTCTGATGCCGGAAACCAGACTGCCGTGCTGATCCCAGCCCGGATGATAAAGCTGAATGAAACGGACTCCTCGTTCCGCCAGACGCCGCGCCAGAAGACAGTTGGCCGCATAGGTGCCGGGTGTCCGGGAATCCGGTCCGTACATGTCGAAAACGTGTTCCGGTTCCTGCGACACATCCACCGCTTCCGGAATCGCCCGCTGCATCCGGAAGGCCAGTTCATGCTGAGCGATTCGGGTTTCAATGAGCGGATCCGGGTGCTCCCTGAGCCGCAGTTCGTGCAGTTCTTTCAGGGCAGTCAGCATGGAACGGCGGCCGGCACGGCTGATGCCGTCGGGATTTCCCAGATAGAGAACCGGATCTTTGCCCGAACGAAAGCGGACTCCCTGATGGCGGGACGGCAGAAATCCGCTGCCCCAGAGGCGTGACAGCAGAGGCTGCCCCCCTTTGTCTTTCGTCACCATGACGACGAACGACGGGAGTTCCTGATTGTCGCTGCCCAGTCCGTAGTCCAGCCAGGCCCCCATGCTGGGACGTCCGGGAAACTGAGACCCCGTCTGCATGTACGTCACGCCCGGACCGTGATTGATGGCTTCCGTGTACAGCGACCGAACAACGCACAGTTCATCTGCGATTTCCCCGGTGTGCGGCAGCAGTTCGCTGAGCACCGTGCCGCAGCGGCCGTGAGGACGAAAGGCGAACGGCGATCCCGCCAGCGGCAGACTCGACTGGTTCCCGGACATGGCCGTCAGCCGCTGCCCCATGCGAACTTCCGACGGCAGTTCCGTTCCGTGTTTCTCATTCAGCAGCGGTTTGTGATCGAACAGATCGAGCTGACTGGGGCCTCCCGACTGAAACAGCCAGATCACCCGTCGGGCCCGGGCCGGGAAATGCATGCCCGATGAACCGTCGACGGCCCGCGCCGTCGGCCCGGACAGAAGATCGGCCAGAGCCCAGATGCCGATGCCGCCACCGAACGACTGCAGCCAGCCGCGACGATCCCCATGAAAACGGACGCTCATTCTGATCACCTGCTCGCTGTCGGATGGCGGAACACCAATCGGCGCGCCTTCATCGCCGAATCACACATTCGTCGTAACTGAACAGAGCACCGGCCACGGCGGCCAGAGCAGCAACAGATACCGGATCAGCCCCCGCATCGACCGTCGCTTCGCCAACAGCCAGAAACTGTCGGGCCTGATCCGGATTTTCAGAAAAATACGCCTGCTGCTGTTCCAGCAGCCGCCGCAGAATGACTCGTTCGTCATCAGATGCCTCGCGGCTGGTGAGTCGACGGAACAGATCGGGCAGCGCCGCCGACGCTGTCGCGTGCTGCCGAAGCAGCCGTTCGGCCAGAACGCGGGACGCTTCCACGAACTGAGGTCCGTTCAGCAGGACGAAGGCTTCCAGAGGCGACTCGGTGCGTTCCCGACTGACGCGGCACACATCGCGTTTCACGGCATCGAGCACCATCATGGCCGGAGCCGGCCCCGTGCGTTTCCAGTACGTGTAAACACTGCGCCGATACAGCCCGTCTCCCGTATCCCGCGGGACCGGCTTGAAAGACACGGCCACTTCGTACGGACGTGCAGGCGGCCCGCCCACCTGCCGGACCAGCAGACCACTGACGGCCAGAGCCTGATCGCGCAGCATTTCCGCCGGCAGCCGAAAGGCCGGTGACCGACTGAGCCAGAGATTCTCCGGGTCCCTGGCCAGCGTCTGTTCTGAAGCCGCCGACGACTGGCACCAGGTCGACGACAGGGCGATCTGCTTCAGCAGCCGGCGGACATCCCAGCCGTGCTGCATGAAATCCAGAGCCAGCCAGTCCAGCAGTTCCGGATGAGTCGGCGGACGGCCCTGGCTCCCGAAATCTTCCGGCGTCCGCACCAGTCCCTGACCGAACATGATCTGCCAGAATCGGTTCACCGCCACGCGGGCCGTGAGCGGATGCTGGGGCGATGTCAGCCAGCGGGCCAGTTCCAGCCGGTCGGCCGGAACGGGATCCTGCGGTCGGCTGAGAACTTTCGGGACGGCCGGCTGCACGGGTTCCCGCCGGTCATCGTAAGCGCCGCGGTTCAGCAGCCAGGTCTGACGCGGAGTCTCCGATTGCCTCATCACCATGATTTCCGGCACCCCCTCCACCGCCTCGCTGCGTTCGATACGGCGCTGTTTCAGCAGGCTTCGCTGTTTTCGAACTTCCGCATGCCGCGTGGCCGCGTAGTAGTCGAAAAGCTGTCGCCGCTGTTCAGAATCCAGCCGCTCCGGAGGCATCTGCAGGGTGTCCGTGAGGCTGTGGCCGTCGAACAGATGGCGGACTTCCAGATCCGTCAGAAACCGGTCGAACACATCCAGTTCATCGGCCAGTCCGCCCGTAAAACCGCGATCCCGATCCCGGGCCCCCAGAACCAGATGCTGCTTTCCTCCGGAAATCGTTTTCGTCAGGCTGTCGCGCACCACGACCGTGTCTGTCGGCTGTCCATCGATCAGAATGTTCAGACCCGCCGCCCGGCTCGACCCGTCGTAACGGACGACGACATGGTGCCATTCTCCCGTCGGAAAAGGATCTGACGTGGCCACACTGATCGCATTGCCCGGCCAGAAATGAATGAGCGATGCGTGCAGCCGACCGTCCTTCATCAGCAGTTGATAGCCTCGGCTGGCCGCATCGGTCCATCCCATGCTGCAGTGCCAGATGACAGCCCGTTCTTTGACATCCGGTGTCTGCAGCCACACAGCCACCGTGAACGGATCATCACGGCGAAAACGGCCGGTGCCTGTATCCACCGCATCGTCTCCGCTGAACTGCACAGCCTGTCCGGAAATTCCGGGCACCTGCCGACTGGCCCCGCCCGGCGGCTGTTCGAAATCGCTGTGCAGCAGCCGACCGGGAATCAGCACGTCGGAGTCGGTTGCCGCAGCCGTCCGGCCGGAGGACAGCCATTGTTCGAAGTCGCCGGCCGCAGCCGCCAGAACGTCCTGCAGACGGGCTTCCGCAGCGGTCACAGCCGCTGCGGCACGATCCATGCGCTGCCGCTGCAACGGCGTCGGCAGCATCAGAGTCGGCGTGGGCGTCGACGATGTGTGGTAAGAATACAGTCCGGCTTCGTCGATTTTGTCGAAGTACGCGGAAAGCTGGTAGTACTCCTTCTGCGACAGCGGATCGTATTTGTGATCGTGGCAGCGGCAGCATTCCATCGTCAGGCCCAGAAAGGCCGTGGCGAATGTCTGCGTGCGGTCGGCCACATATTCCACCCGAAATTCTTCCGACACGCTGCCGCCTTCGGCTTTTTGAGGATGCAGACGGCAGAACGTCGTCGCCAGAATGTCGTCTTCGGAAGCATCCGGCAGCAGATCGCCGGCAAGCTGCCGCACAATGAATTCGTCGTGCGGCATGTTGCTGTTGAAAGCCCGGATGACCCAGTCGCGCCACGGCCACACGAAACGATCGCGGTCCACCTGATACCCGTACGTGTCGCTGTAACGGGCCAGATCCAGCCACACGGACGCCATCCGCTCTCCGAATGCGGGAGACGCCAGCAGCCGGTCGATGGCCTTCGACCAGGCATCGGGAGCGTCATCGTTCAGAAACCGGTCCAGATCGTCCGGCGACGGAGGCAGCCCGGTCAGATCGAACGCCGCCCGCCGCAGAAGCACTTCCCGGGACGCACGAGGCGCCGGTTCCAGACCTTCCTGCTGCAGCCGCCGCAGAACGAAATGATCGATCGGTCCGACAGGCCAGTCGGAATGTCCGACTTCCGGGACGCGCTGAGGCTTCAAAGGCACGAATGCCCAGTGCTGATCCCAGGAAGCCCCGGAACGGATCCATTCAATGAGTACGTTTTGTTCCGATTCCGACAGGGAGACACCGAATTCCGGAGGCGGCATTCTGACATCCGGATCGTCCGCAAGGATCCGCGCCACCAGTTCACTGTCTTCCGGATGTCCGGGAACGATGACCTCGGCCGTGGCCGATTCTTCCACATCCAGACGCAGATCGGCCTGCCGCTGTTCCGCATCCGGACCGTGACACACGAAACAGCGGTCGGACAGAATGGGCCGCACATCCCGGTTGAAATCGGGAACGTCGACAGCGACGGCCGAAACGGATGCCGCCGCGACAAGCAGGAAAACGGCGGGACGAACCAGACACATGACGGACAGCTCGCAGGCAGAGGAAGGAACCGCGATTGTACCGCAGCCCCCGGCGATTCAACAGGGTTTTGCACCTGGAGACTCCCGGTCCCGCGTTTTTCCTGTCCGCAGCACCCTTCTGCAGCGGAAACCGGCCACCGCTGCCAGGCATCCGGTCCGCTTCGAAAAGCCCGTCAGGTCGAACACCGGATCCCCTGTGCGCGTCCAGGTCCAGGACGCACACGAAACGCATCGCATCGGCCGGATGAAACCGGCAGGGACACTCAGAGAATGCTGTCTGCTTCTGTGGCCGTCCGCCGGAGGTTTTCCGAATGCACGGGCGGCCGCGGAACGGAATCAGCCGGAACGCGGGACGTTGTGTTCGTCCACCACAATGATCACCGGAGAATGATGCGGAACTTCATCCTCGTGAAAATCCGCATAGCTGACGATGATGATCAAATCGCCCACATGCACGCACCGCGCAGCGGCGCCGTTCAGGCAGATCACGCCCGAACCGGGTTCACCGCGAATGGCGTAGGTTGTCAGGCGGCTGCCGTTGGTGATGTCGTAGACATCCACCTGCTCGTATTCGACGATGCCGGCCGCCTGCATCAGCCGTTCATCGATCGTGATGCTGCCTTCGTAATTCAGGTCAGCTTCCGTCACCGTGGCCCGGTGAATCTTGGATTTGAGCAGTCGGCGAATCATGGGTTCTTCAGGGGCGGAGCCGAAAGCGCATGGCACGGAGCCGTCTTTTCCGGCTGTGGTCCTGTTTGTGTGAAACGTGACAGCATGGTCATCACCGGCCGGCGTGTTCAGCAGCCATTGTGGACGACCGGAGCCGGGCATCAAGCTTTTCTTCGCACGCGGACACGATGTTCCCAACGGCTGCATCCACTTCTTCAGCCGTGAGAGTCCGGTCGGGAGCCTGAAAACGGACCGTCAGAACATACGATTTTTTCCCCGAATCGATCTGGCTGCCGCGATACTGACCGCCGAAGGCCACCTCCTGCAGCAGCGGCCCGCCGCCTTCCCGCACGACGGTCTCCAGATCCGCCCATTCGACCGATTCTGCCAGGACGAAATTCAGATCGCGGGTCATGGCGGGGAACCGCGGCGGAGGGCTGTAATGCCGTGTCGGAACATACAGCTCTTCCAGCAGCATCACGTCGAGTTCGGCCACCGTCACCGGACTGTGCAGGTCCAGTTCGTCCGTGACCGATTCATCCAGATTTCCCATCCAGCCGAGCGGCCGGCCGTTCAGAAACAGGCGGGCCCCCCGTCCCGCAGCGAACCCGGGCACGTCATCAGCCGCCTGGCAGACGATGTGCGCTTCCGGAACCAGATCTCGCACCAGAGATTCCACAATGCCTTTGACGTCCAGAAAGTCCCGGCCGCTGACCAGGCTGACCATGAGCGGTTCGGCTTCCCGTTCGGGCCGGCCTTCTCCTGCCGACAGATAGACACGCGCCACTTCGAACAGTTCCGCTCCGGCGACACCATTCCGTTCATTCTGCCTGCGGCACTGCAGCAAACTGGGAATCAGGCTCTGCCGCAGCTGATTTTCGACGCTGCGTGTCGAATGGTTCACAGCCACCACCGGAATGTCTCCGCGCGGGCGGAACAGCCGCTGAGTGGCCTCACTGACGAACGACAGCGTCAGCGCTTCATAAAAACCGCAGGCCGTCAGACGGGCACGGATCCGGTCGCCGGTCTGTTCCCGCACGCCGGCTGTTGTGGCCACGACCGGCAGCGTCGCATCGTCCGGAATTTCCTCATAACCATGAATGCGGGCCACCTCTTCGATCAGATCGCATTCACGAGTCAGATCGGGACGCCACGATGGCACGCGAAAGGATGCCCGGTCGTCGGACCGTTCCGTACAGTCCAGCCCCAGACGTTCCAGAATGGACACGCATTCCTGGGCGGCGATCGTCATCCCCAGAAGCCGGGGAATCTGCGCGAACCGCAGCGACACGACATCGGTGGTTTCCGGCAGCCGATCGCCGGCGGTGACGGATCCGGCCAGCACCTGGCCTCCCGCCACACGCTGAATCAGTTCGCAGCAGCGCCGCGATGCCCAGTCCAGGCGGCGACGATCCACCCGCCGTTCGAACCGAAATGACGACGGACTGTGCAGCTTCAAAGCGCGGGCTGTGGTCCGCACGCTGACCGGATCGAACGATGCCGTTTCCACCAGCACATTCACAGTGGCTTCGGAGATTTCCGAATCGAGTCCGCCCATGACGCCGGCAATGGCCACCGGGCCGGCTTCGTCCGCGATCACACAGGTTCGCGCCGGCAGCTCGTAGTCTCTCTGATCAATGGCCCGGATCTTTTCGCCGGCCGCCGCTTCGCGAACGATCACGGAAGGACTGTGCAGCCGATCCAGATCGAACGCATGCAGCGGCTGACCGCATTCCATCATGACGTAATTCGTCACGTCCACCACATTGTTGACACTGTTGATGCCCACGGCGTCCAGCCGCTGCTTCAGCCAGTCCGGACTGGGACCGATGCGGACACCCCGAACCACCCGCGCGTGGTATTCATGACACTGTTCCGGACAGTCGATCCGAACAGAGACCAGATCGCTGCACGCCTGATCGCATTCCGACACGTCCGCGGCCGGAATCGACAGCGGCCGATCGAACAGCACTGAAATTTCCCGCGCCACCCCCAGATGGCCCAGACAGTCCGGGCGATTGCTGGTCACTTCCAGGTCGATGGCCACATCGTCGCCGACCGGCCGAATCTCTTCCAGATTGAGTCCGGACATGGTCAGCCGATCCGTGAGCTGTTCCACGGAATCCGGAAGGGCGACGTATTCAGCAAGCCACTGCAGACTGACGATCATGATGCGGACAGCGGGGAATTCGGGTGCAGAAAACAGTCAGCCTCGCCGCTCAGCGGCAGGCGAAGCGAAGCAGTGTATCGGATCGATGCCCCGCAGAAAACCACTCATCCGGAACGTCTGAATGAGGTGCATCAGGGAATGTCTCCGCGGACACCCGGAACCGCATGACGGTTTCGGAAACGCGGTTCGCGCGGCATCCGCCCGACGGCCTGTCCTCCGTTTTTCAGAACAGCCGAACATTTCTCCCGAGTCGGTCACATCGTACAATGACCGCCATGGCTCCCCATCCGCACAATCCTGTCATGCGGGCCTGTCCGAATACCCGATTCCGGTCCTCCCGATACTCCACATCGGCAGAATTCTTCGCTGCCGCTTCGGACAGCCTGTTCATGCCGGCCATCTGCATGGTTCTGGTGCTGTTCATCGGTACGACAGGCCCCGGTTCTGCCGCCGCGGCCGACGGGCGGCCGCCGATCGATCCGGCCGCCTTCTTTCACGAACACGTGAAGCCGATTCTGATCGGCCGCTGTCTGGAATGCCACGGATCGGAACGCCGGGGCGGTCTCGACCTGCGCACCGGAACCACGGCACTGCGGGGTGGCGAAAGCGGGCCGGCCCTGCAGCCGGGTCAGGCAGAAGACAGTCTGCTGTTCGAATACGTGGCCTCCGAACAGATGCCTCCGGACACGCCGCTGACAGCCGAAGAAACGGCCGTGCTGCGCCGGTGGATCGAACAGGGAGCCTGGTTTCCGGACGAACCGCTCGACCCGCTGGCCGTCACCACCGACTACCGCGCCGGTTACGACTGGTGGTCTCTGCAGCCGCTGTCCTCATCCGCACCTCCTTCTCCCGACGGAATCCCGGATCTCTGGACCGAGCATCCGATCGACCGGTTCGTCTATGCGAAACTGTCTGAAAACGGACTCGAACCGGGACCTCCGGCCGCTCCCGGCGATCTTGTTCGCCGCCTCTGGTTCGACCTGACCGGACTGCCGCCGTCGCCGGAAGATCTCGCTTTCTGGATCCCGCGGCTGTCCCGATCGAATGAAACGGATGCCGAACAGTCCTACAGACGGCTTGTCGATTCTCTTCTGAATTCTCCGCAGTACGGCGCCCACTGGGGACGGCACTGGCTGGATGTGGCGCGATTCGGCGAAAGCACGGGATTCGAACGCAACGTCCTCATCAACAATGCCTGGCCTTATCGCGACTACGTCATTCGATCGCTGAATGAAGACAAACCGTTCGACCGATTCATCCAGGAACAGCTCGCCGGCGACGTCCTTGCCCCCGGCAACCCTCGGGTGGAAACAGGAACTGCGTTTCTGGTATGCGGCCCGTACGACAACGTCGGCAACCAGGATCCCGTCCAGGCGGCCCGCATTCGAGCCGACACGATCGATGAAATCATCCGCACCACGGGCGAAGCGTTTCTGGGTCTGACAATCGGCTGCGGACGGTGTCACAACCACAAGTTCGATCCGGTCACTCAGGAAGACTATTACGCCTGGTACGCCACCTTTGCCGGCGTTCGTCACGGCAGCCGCGAACTGGCCACGGACGATCAGCGACGTCAGCGCGACAGGGTGCTGCGGCCGCTGAAACAGGACCGGGCCCGGCTGCAGAAAGCCCGCGAAGAACTGGAACAGGACATCACGGCCCGCGCCGAACAGCAGGCCCGGCAGTTCGAAGCGCGCTGGACGCGTGAGGCTCCGTCGCGGACGGGAACCGTCGAACAGTTCCCGCCGCAGCGCGTTCGGTTCGTCCGTCTCACCTGCCTGGCCCGCGACACCCACCCGAACGCCGCGACCGGATACCGGATCGACGAATTCGAAGTGTGGACAGCCGAAACGGAACCTCAGAACGTCGCCCGGGCGGACCGGGGAGCCGTCGCGCGGGGCGCCAGCCGGGTGGCCCGCGACTTCGCCGACGCCTACAGCGCCCGGCTGACGATCGACGGACAGTTCGGCGCTGCCTGGATCGCTGCCGAACCGTCTCTGACGATCGAACTGGCGGAACCATCCGTCGTGAACCGGGTCGTGTTTTCCAGTGACCGCACCGGTCAGGCCGGCCGGCATTCCGTGGCCGCTTTCGTTGCCGATTACCGCATCGACGTGTCTGAAGACGGCCGCCGCTGGACCACCGTGGCCACCTCAGACGACCGCCGACCGGTCAGCGACGCCCACCGACAAAAACGCCTGTTCAATCTCACGATTCAGAAAGAAGAACGGCAGCGTCTGCAGCAGATGGATCGAAAACTGGCCGACATCGACCGACAGATCGCCGCCGTGGCGAAACTGCCCACCGTCCAGGCCGGGACGTTTCGCACGGAACCGGGTCCGTTTCGTGTGTTCCTGGGAGGCGACCCGCAGCGACCAGGTGCCCCCGTGGTGCCCGCCAGTCTGTCGGCCTTTTCCGACACCACAAAACCGTACCGCCTGAAAGCCGATGCCGCCGACTCAGAACGCCGGCTGACTCTGGCCCGCTGGATCACATCCCCCGAAAACCCTCTGACAGCCCGCGTCCTGGCCAACCGCCTGTGGCATTATCACTTCGGTACCGGAATCGTCGACACTCCCAGTGATTTCGGATTCATGGGCAGCCGCCCCACCCACCCGAAACTGCTCGACTGGCTGGCTCGCCAGGTGCATCGGCACAACTGGCGTCTGAAACCTCTGCACCGGCTGATCGTCACGTCTCAGACCTGGCGGCAATCGGCTGCGTGGCGGCCGGACGCGGCCCGCATCGACGCGGACAGCCGCCTGCTGTGGCGGTTCCCCCCGCGCCGACTTTCTGCCGAAGAAATCCGAGACACCATGCTGGCGGTTTCCGGAAAACTCGATCTGCGGGCAGGAGGTCCCGGATTCCGGCTGTACCAATATCTCGAGGACAACGTCGCCACATACATTCCCCTGGACACACACGGTCCGGACACGTACCGCCGGGCCGTCTATCATCAGAACGCCCGGGCAGCCCGCGTGGACCTGATGACGGAATTCGACGCTCCCGACTGCGCGTTCGCCGCGCCCCGGCGCAGCACCACGACAACTCCGCTGCAGGTGCTGACCATGATGAACCACCAGTTCACACTCGACATGGCGGCCGCTCTGGCCGAACGCGTCGTCCAGGAAGCCGCCGTTCCGGCGGACACCGTTGCCGATCCTGACAATGTGCAGGCCGCGCAGATGGACCGGCTGTGGAAACTGTGTTACGGCCGGCCGCCAACAACCGAAGAAACAGATGCCTGCCGCAGTCTGCTGGAAAAGTACGGTCTGCCGGCCCTGTGCCGGGTGCTGCTGAACACCAATGAATTCCTTTTCATCCACTGACATGCTGCCGGGCCGGCTGCCCGGATTCCGGCAGCCGCAGCCGTCATCCGACAGAACGGCCGGTCTGCCGCCCGGAAAGCAACCGGCCGCACGCCTTCCGACTGCCGTCGGAATGTCTTCCCCGTTTTTCTCTTCCCGGTCTTCCGAAGGGCGCCTGTCATGACACCGAACCTGGACCGCCTGGCCACTCCGGACACCCGCCGCGGTTTCTTCGACAGCGTCTATACGGCTCTGGCCGGCATCGGCCTGACCCACCTTTTCTCAGCCGATGCGGGACTGTCCCGGGCAGCAGCCGCTTCCTCCGCGCCGTCTTCCGGATCCGGCCGCACTCACTATCCCGCCAAAGCCGCCCGCGTGCTGCAGATCTTCTGTCCCGGAGCGGCGTCGCACATCGATCTGTGGGAACACAAACCGGAACTGGAAAAGCTGGACGGACGGCCGCTTCCGGGAGAAGAACAGTTCGTCAGTTTCCAGGGGAAAAACGGGCCGCTCATGAAGAGCCCCTGGCCGTTCGTTCCGGCGGGGGAATCCGGAAAAAAGATGTCCTCCATGCTGCCCCACATGAGCCGCCATGTGGACGACATCGCGTTCATCCATTCGATGACATCGCGAACCAACACGCATGGTCCCGGCTGCGTGTTCATGAACACCGGCCACGTGACGGAAGGATTTCCGTCGGCGGGATCCTGGGTCAGTTACGCGCTGGGCAGCGCCAATGACAACCTGCCGACTTATGTGGCCATTCCGGATATCCGGGGAGAACCGCCCAACGGCAAGGCCAACTGGAGCAACGGTTTTCTGCCGGCCCGTCACCAGGCAGTCACCATGAGTTCTCAGCAGCCGATCCGCAATCTGGCCCGACCGAGGTCCGTGTCGGCCGACGAAGACGCGCGCGCCCGCGACCTCCTGACATTTCTCAACACCCGTCACGCTCAGCAGAATCCCGGAAATACCGAACTGGCCGCCCGCATCGCCGCCTGTGAACTGGCCGCCCGCATGCAGATGTCGGCTCCGGAAGTGTCCGATCTGTCGGCCGAATCGGACAGCATTCATCGCATGTACGGCACGGATGATCCGAACCGGCTGAAGGCCGCCTATGCCCGCAACTGCCTGCTGGCCCGCCGTCTCCTGGAACGCGGCGTGCGTTATGTGAATCTGTACTGTGCCTCGCGGGCATCCGGCGTCGACGGTCTGCTCAACTGGGACGCCCACAAAACGCTCAAATCGGACTACGAACGCCACTGTCCGGTCTTCGACCAGCCCACAGCCGCTTTGCTGACAGATCTGAAGCGTTCCGGACTGCTGGAAGACACGCTCGTGTTGTGGACCACGGAGTTCGGCCGCATGCCCACCCGCCAGGAAGGCACCACCGGACGGGATCACAACCCGGATGGCTTCACCTGCTGGATGATGGGAGCCGGAATCCGAGGTGGAACCAGTTACGGGGCCACGGATGCATTCGGCCGCCGCGCAGAACAGGACGTGACCACCGTGTGGGATTTCTATGCCACGGTGCTGCACCTTCTGGGGTTCGATCACACGCGGCTGACCTGGTACCACAACGGGCTGGACCGGCGCCTGACCGACGTGCACGGACACCGCATCGAAGCGATTCTGGCCTGAACGGCAGTCATCGCCGGTGTCGTCGCTGCGCTGATCGATGCCGCCTCGACCAGCGGTACGAAAAAAACCGAATCACCACCCCGCTCTGCTTACGCGCCGGCGGTTTCGTCGATTCCGAAGTCTCGAACGGTGAACAAAGTGGACAGCGGGATACCGCGTGCCGCGAATGCCTCCTGCCCGCCCTGAAGACGATCGACGATCCCCACGGCATGAACCACCTGGCAGCCGAATTCCTGCAGGCGTTCTGCGGCCAGCAGCGCACTGCCGCCGGTCGTCACGACATCGTCCACAATGACAACCCGCTCGCCGGGTTCCACAGGACCTTCCACAAACTGCCGGGTCCCGTGCCCCTTGGCTTCCTTGCGTACCAGAAATCCCCGCAGCGGCCGCTGCTGAGTCGCCGCCGCGGTCAGAACGCCTCCCACGATCGGGTCCGCCCCGATCGACATTCCGCCGAACGCCGAAAACTCCACGTCCGACAGCAGCTCCAGCAGCCCGTAAGATATCTGCAGCAGTCCTTCTGCGCTGAGTGTGACCTGCTTGCCATCCAGGTAGTAAGTCGATTTTTTTCCGGACACCAGGGTGAAATCGCCGAACTTCAGCGCGTGCCGGCGAATGAGTTCCCCAAGTCGTTCACGGCTGTACATGAGATCCCTTCTGCAGCGAAAAGCGATGAACCGATCACGCCGGCGGAACCGGCTGCATGCACGATCCGACTGCGGCACCGGCCATCCGGCGGGCGGCGATGATAGGAACCTGCCGGCAGACATTGAAGTCCGCCGGAAGGCCCCTGTCCCCGGCTGCCGGCATCCGGACTGCCGGCCACGAATCGCGAACGTTTTTTCGCAGCCCGAAGCAGATCCCGGCGGCAAACCGAAACTCCGGGCCCAGCCGTCATATTGCGAGTCACCGATACAGCCGGCCCCGAACAAATGGTCCTGGTCTCACAAACCGGCAGATTCGGCTTTCATGACTGTTGCCGTTCCGCAATTTCCGCAGGAATTGTGCATCATCTGACGAAAAGCTGAATTAGGGTCCGTGTGACAGACGGAATGCGTCCGCATTGGGACATTGCGTTTTCAGGCAAAGGCTTGCCCCAGGAATCTGCCGGTGGCAGACGACACAAACGGGACGGGCGGTGTGATCAATCACGATGAAAGATTGACCGGAACCACGACATGCTTGTGCTCAGCAGAAAAAAAGACGAAAAGATCGTCATCGGTGATTCGATCACGCTGATGGTCATTGAAATCCGAGGCGACAAGGTGCGTCTGGGAATCGATGCACCACGGGACGTTGCCGTCCACCGTGAAGAAGTCTACGAAGCGATCCGCCGGGAAACCCGCGAACAGCAGGCCGATTCCGCCGACTGAAGATTTCCGACAGCCTCCCGACAGCAGAACGTTCCGGGACGCTCCGGCTCCGGCCGGAACGAGGCACTCCGATTCCGGGCCGCCGTGCCGACATCCGCGTTCCTGCTCGAAAGACTCTCTACGGAAGGCTCTGCGGTGCCGAAGGATCCGCGAGCGGATCGTTCCGCATCGATTCCGGATCGACTTCTGATGAACCGGCCGGCCCGTACCCGGCCAGACGACTGAAAATCCCCAGGCGGCCGCGCGCCAGCAGAATGAGAAAAGCGGGAACCATCACGGGGCGCACCAGAAACGTGTCCAGCAGCACCCCGACTGCCAGCGCGAAACCAAGCTGATCCATTCCCACCAGACTTCCGGCCAGCAGAGACGCAAACGTTCCCGCCATGATGATGCCGCAGCTGCTGATGATGCTGCCGGTCTTCTGCAGCGCCGTGGTGATTCCTTCCACCGGTCCGTGGCGGACGGACTCTTCCTGAATCCGTGTCATGAGAAAGATGTTGTAGTCTTCTCCCACGGCGATCAGGATCGTGAACAGGAACAGAGGCACCTTCCAGTCGAGCCCGGCGAATCCCTGGGGATCGAGCCATTCGAAGGTGATGAAGGTGATTCCCAGAGTCGCCAGGTAGCTGAGAAACACGCTGAACATCAGATAGGCACAGACTCCCGGACGGCGCAGCAGGACCACCAGAATCAGAAACACGCCCAGCAGAACCAGCGTGTCGATGCGAATCTGATCCCGGTCCGTCACGTCCTTCAGATCACTCAGCCCCGGTGTGACACCCAGAAAGGCGAACTGAGCGTCGGCGAATTCCTCCGGAAGATACCTGGGAAACTGATCCCGAAAACGACGGAACTCGTCGATGCTGTTGCGGGAAAACGGATCCGACAGGAACACCAGATCCAGATACGTGACGGAAGGATCCGTGTCGCTGGTGTACAGCCGCCGTCCGGCTGCCCGCGCGGCCACCCGCCCCGCAGCAGACAGCGCGTGGCGACGATCCCAGCCCAGCGGGAAGGCCATCGACCGCACCGTGTGCAGTCCCAGCCGCTCGTGGTCGGCCATGAGGTTCTTTGTCAGCTCCCGAATGAACCGGTTGCCCTTCAGACTGCGCCGGGAATGAAAGTCGATGTCATCGTGTCGGATCAGGACACTGAGCATTCCGCTTTCACCGGCCGGAAAATGGGCAGTCAGCGCCCGGGCACCTGACACGCTGGGAGCGGTTTCCGGCAGCTCGGCCAGCAGCCCGTAACTCAGATCGCCGAAACGAAGCACGCCCACGACGGCGAACGGGACCAGAACGGCAACACTGCTCAGCCAGAACGTCAGCGGCCGCTGCTTCAGCAGTTCGCTCACCAGCGTCCACCCGCGCTGCAGCAGACGGGCGCGGGCGATGCGGGCCGGGACATCGGACGCGGCGATCCAGCCAGTGGGACCGGTGAAGTGCTGCCGGGCCACACTGGGCCAGAAGGCCCACCGTCCGAACAGCCGCAGCAAAGCGGGAGTCAGTGTCAGTGCGGCCAGCAGACAGACGGCCAGACCGAACGTGATGGCCACACCGGCCTGCCGAAACTTGCCGAATTCCGCAAACACCATCATGCCGATGCCGCACATGACGGTTCCCGCACTGGCTGTGAGCGCCGCGCCGACGCGTTCCAGCGTTCTGGCCACGGCCTCCTCGATCGTCAGGCCGGCGTCCAGTTCTTCACGGTAGCGGGCGATCAGAAACAGGCAGTAATCGACGCCGGCACCGTACAGCAGCACCGTCACATACGTTTCGATGCCGTTGAACAGCGATGTCCAGCCATGCTCGGCGGCAATCGCCAGAAGCGACAGCGACATCACCGTGGACACGACCACGGTCGTCAGAGGAATGAGGGCCAGAAGCGGGGCCCGGTAGATGATGATGAGCAGCGCCACCACCATGACAACGGTCCATCGTTCCGTGGACCGGGCACTGTTGCGCGATTCCCGAATCATGTCGCGGCCGAATGTGGCCGACCCGCTGAACGAAATGTCCAGTCCCAGAGGAATCGCTTCCGGGTCCTGAGCGGGCCGGAGCCGCAGATCCGCCAGCATCTGTTCCACGTCCGCGATCAGCCGGGCATTCCCCTGATCCAGAAACTCGGTCGCCAGCTGCAGGACGATCAGAGACGCCTGCCCGTCCTGGCTGTCGAACAGATCTCCTGTCCCTCGGGTTCCCGACCAGTGCAGACGCGTGACGATGTGTTCCGGGTTCGGGTCGTCTTCCTCACGAACATCCTCGCCCGGAGGCAGACCGGCCACCTTCCGAATCCGGGGCACAAGCACGTCCCGGATGAAGGTCCGGTCCGTCGGAGTCAGACCGTCGGACGACGTCTCCCGACGAACCACAAGAACGATGTTGCTGGCCAGCGTGTCATCGAAGACGCGGCGGAACTCCTCTTCCGCCTTTCGGCTGGGCGCATCGGGCGGCAGAAACGCCAGCTCGCCGTTTTCCGCTACGTCATCCCATCGGGGAGCAACCCAGGCGGCACCGGCCAGAACAGCGATCCACACAGCCACCACGGCCCCGGCGTGGCGCGAAGAAAGTCGCCCGAAAAACTGAAACATGAACTCTCAAGAACGCACATCGAACTGCGGCGAAAAACGTCCTGAAATCCCCATCAGGCCTCTGCAGTCCCCCGGATCCGTCTGTCCGACCCTATCGCTCAGAAAGTTCAAAATCAACGCCGAACGGCCGCTGTCGGGAACTCTCTCATACCCGTCCCATCCGCATCGCGAAGCCGCTCTGCAAAACGAACGTCGAATCCGCCAGAAAACCGATTCTGCCACAGCCAGCCCCCTGTTTCGGAAAACGACAGGAACGCATTCATCCCGGCGGTCGACCATGTCCGGTCTGTCGGGAACTGCTGCCGGCTGCCCGCCGTGCGCCGCGACACCCGCCTTTCCGGCTGCCGGCCGCCACTGTCGGCTGTGAGAAAGACCGACATCGCGACCGATGGGGATTGATCTGCCGGCAATCAGCGATACAATCCCGCGAATTCCTGAAAGCAATGGGATGCAAAATGGCGGCCTGCTGAAAAGGCAGGTGCGGCGGCCCGGGAATCTTCCTTCCTGCGGCTCCAGTTCGAAAACACGGTCTTTTCTGCGTTTCAGGGCCTCGAAGGTTCGCACAGTCGAGCCATCGTTCACCCCGCAGAAACCGATGGATCCAGTCTGATGGCGATTTCAGCAGAAACCAAACAGCGTCTGATCAAAGAGTACGGGCAAAGCGAAACGGATACGGGATCGCCCCAGGTACAGATTGCTGTCCTGACGCATCAGATTCAGAGTCTGACGGAACATCTGAAAGTTCACCGGAAGGACCATTCCAGCCGTCGCGGACTGCTGGCCATGGTCAGTCGCCGCCGGCGGCTGCTGGACTATCTGAAGTCCCGGGCTCCGGAACAGTATCTGGACATTATCGGCCGGCTGGGAATTCGAAAGTAGAAACAGGGGCGTCGCGGCTGTCAGGAATTCTGCGGCGCCCTGATTCATTGATTTCGCGGACCGCGTGTGCGGTCGGGAATCTCCGGACTCCGTCAGCAGCCTGACGGGTGTCGTCAGCAGATGACGACCTGGCTGCTGGTCCGGGAACGGGTATCTGAACAGGTTGTGTTTTTTTGTTGCTGACTGCTGCCGCAGGTCTGTCGCGGAGTGCCGCCGCCTGGGGCGACTTTGGAGTTGTCGGAAATTGCAGGCGTTGCTGCTGACGCAGTGGAAACGGCTTCAGCCGGTGCGGCTTTCTGCCGGAACACCATGCTGCGGACCGGACGTGTGCGTTCACGTCCTGAATGCCCCCCGAGCGGTGCATGGCTTGCGATCCTGATGCCGTAAAGTTGCTTTGCGTGCGACACACCGTGTAACAGAAGTTCTGCGATCAGGCAGTCTTTGATCCGGCCGGGCCGGGTAAGGAACTGATCGTGAAAAGTGTCACTGTCGACTGTGAATTCGGAGGACGAACGCTCTCACTGAACTCCGGCCAGCTGGCCAGACAGGCCAGCGGAGCTGTGATGATTCAGTTTGGGGAAACGAGCGTTTTTGTGGCCGCTCAGACAGGCCCGTCGCGGCCAGGAACGAACTTCTTTCCGCTGACGGTGGATTACCGGGAACGGTTCGCAGCCGCCGGAAAGTTTGCGGGCGGGTATCTGAAACGGGAAGGCCGTCCGACCACCCGGGAAATCCTCACCTGCCGCCTGACGGACCGGCCCATCCGGCCTCTGTTCCCCGACGGATTTCGCGACGAAGTCCAGGTGATGTCGAACGTGATGTCCGTGGACGGAGAAAACGATCCGGACGTGCTGAGCATCACCGGGGCCAGTGCGGCTTTGATGGTTTCCGGCATGCCGTTTCGCGGTCCGATCGCCGCCGTGCGGGTCGGACTGATCGACGGCGAACTGATTCTCATGCCGACCGTGCAGCAGCAGGCGGCAAGCAGTCTGGACCTGATCGTGGCCGGTTCCAAAGAGGCCGTGCTGATGATCGAAGGATTCGCCGATCAGCTCCCCGAAGAAGAAATGGCCGATGCCATCATGTTCGGCCACGAACATGTCCGCACCCTGTGCGAACTCCAGGACGAACTGGTCCGTCAGCGCGGTATCGAACGTCCGGAACCGGAACCACCGCCGGAAAACCCGTTCGATGCCCTGCTTGAGAAAGAAGCCTGGGATGCGCTCCGGCAGGCCAAGACGGCCGGCCAGAAGGCCGAACGAGCCGAAGCGGTCCGGGCGCTGCGGGCCGAACTGCTGGAAAAATACTTTCCTGATGACGCCGAAGAAACAAGTGACGGACTCACGCGGGCTCAGTTCGGCGACGCGTTCTATCATCTGGAAGCGAAGGTTGTCCGCGATCTTCTTCTGAACGGCCAGCGACTCGACGGGCGGGCTCCCGATGAACTGCGTCCGGTGAGCTGCGAAGTGTCCCGAATTCCAAAGGTGCACGGTTCGGCCGTGTTCACACGAGGCGAAACGCAGTCTCTGGCCACCGTGGCCCTGGGCACGACACGCGATCAGCAGCGCAGCGACAGTCTGTTCGGAGAAACGTCCGATCGGTTCATGCTGCATTATTACTTCCCATCGTTTTCCGTCGGGGAATGCCGGCCGATCCGCGGCCCCGGACGCCGGGAAATCGGTCACGGCTGCCTGGCGCAGCGATCCCTGCAGCCCGTGATTCCGGCAGAAGAAAAATTCCCCTACACGATTCGCGTGATTTCCGACATTCTCGAATCGAACGGCAGCAGTTCCATGGCATCGGTCTGCAGTGCGACGCTGTCGCTGATGGATGCCGGAGTCCCCATCCGTCAGCCGGTGGCCGGAATCTCCATCGGACTGGTCCAGGACGGCGACCGACATATTCTGCTCACCGACATCATGGGAGACGAAGACCATTTCGGTGAAATGGACTTCAAGGTGGCCGGGACAGGACGCGGCGTCACCGGAATTCAGCTCGACCTGAAAAACGACGGGATCAGCGAACAGATCATCCGGGAAACGCTTCAGCAGGCTCTGATCGCCCGGAAATCCCTTCTGAAAACGATGCTGCGAACGATTCGCCGGCCCCGTCCGGAGATTTCCGCCACCGCGCCGCGACTGGTCCAGACCTCGATCAACCCCGAAAAGATCGGCCTGCTGATCGGTCCGGGCGGCAAAACGATTCGTGCCATCCAGGAAGAAACCGGTGCGCAGATCGACATCGCCGAAGACGGAACAGTCACGATCTCAGGCGACAATGCGGCCGCCGCCGATGCAGCGCTGGCCCGGGTCGAAGCGCTCACCGAAGAAATCCAGGTCGGACGGGTGTACAACGGCCGCGTCACGTCGATCAAGGATTTTGGAGCCTTCATTGAGATCGCTCCCGGCAAGGACGGACTGTGCCATATCAGCGAACTGTCCGACGGATTCGTCAAGAACGTCAACGACGTGTGCAGCATCGGCGATGTCATGGATGTGAAGGTCATCGCCGTGGATGACCAGAACCGCGTCAAACTGTCCCGCAAGGCCGTCCTCGCTCAGGGAGGCACCGACGACGATGACGAAGATGTCGGATTCTGACCGATGGAATCCGACCTGGCAGGATCAGAACGGCAGCGGCTGCAGGCTCAGAACACCGAACTGGCCACTCTGGCCGGCGGACTGGCCCATGAAATCCGCAACCCGCTCTCGACGATCGGAATGCATCTGGAACTGCTGGGAGAAGATCTTGCGGAAGAAGAGTCGGCGCGGGCCGGGCGAATGCTGGCCCGCGTCCGGCAGCTTCAGAAAGAATGCCATCAGCTTGAAGAAATCCTGAACGCGTTCCTGCAGTTCGCCAGGGCCGGAGAACCCCGGCTCGAACGGCACAGCCTCAACGACACCGTTCGCAGCTACGTGGAATTCATCGAACCGGCCGCTTCGGAACAGAATGTTCAGGTCAGCCCCCATCTGGACGCCAATCTCCCGGATGTGCGGCTTGATGAAGCCCTGTTTCGGCAGGTCCTCACCAATCTGGGTCGCAACGCCCTGCAGGCCATGCCGGACGGCGGAACACTGGAATTCATCACGACGCAGCGGGACGGCCAGGTGATTCTGGAAGTCATCGACACCGGTCACGGCATGGATGCCCCCACCACCGAACGGATGTTCCAGGCGTTTTTTTCCACGCGTTCCGAAGGCAGCGGACTGGGATTGCCGACCGTGAGACGTATCATCGAAGCTCACAACGGAACCATCTCATGCGACAGCGCACCGGGAAGAGGAACGCGGTTCACAGTGGCCCTGCCTCCGGATAACCTCTGACCGACCTTCCGCCGGCGTTCCGGACCGGCGGTCGACCGGATCCCTGCACTGTCTGTCCGAGCGGACAAGCGATCTTTATGAGCAGCGAATCTCCTGAACCTCCGGACCTGACGACCGTCCCTGTCCGTGTTCTGGTCGTCGATGACGACGAAAGTCATGCCCAGGCGGTCGCGGAAAGCCTCAGCCGAATCAACTGCGAATGCCAGGTGGCCTCCTCCGGCGAACGCGGCCTGGCCCTCATTTCCAGTGAATCCTGGGATGTGATTGTCACGGACCTGCGGATGGGAACGGTTGACGGTCTGGAAATTCTGCGGCTGGCCCGGGAAGAACTCCCGGATGCGGAAGTCATTGTGCTCACCGGACACGGATCGATCGCATCCGCCGTCACGGCCATGCAGCACGGAGCCTATACGTATCTGACCAAACCGCTGGACATCACCGAACTCCGCTCCGCCGTCGAAAAGGCATCCGCCCGGCTGCGGCTCATTCGCCGCAACGCGGAACTCCGCCGGTCTCTGGAAGAACGATTCGGGTTCGAAGGCGTCATCGGCAACAGCCCGCAGATGCACCGCATCATCGAAATCCTGAAAAACGTGGCTCCCACCGACAGCACCGTGCTCATTCAGGGAGAAAACGGCACCGGAAAAGAACTGGTCGCCCGGGCGCTGCATCAGAACAGCCCGCGAAAATCCAAACCCTTCGTACCGCTCAACATCTCCGCCCTGCCTGCCAGCATCCTGGAAAGCGAACTGTTCGGGCACGAACAGGGAGCCTTCACAGGGGCCGTCGGCCGCCGAATCGGCAAGTTCGAACATGCCAATGGAGGCACACTGTTTCTGGATGAAGTCGGCGAAATGCCCATGGAAACCCAGATCAAACTGCTGCGCGTCCTGGAAGAACGGCGGGTCACACGGCTGGGAGCCAACGAGGAATTCGATATCAACGTCCGGCTGGTGGCCGCCACCAATGCCAATCTGAAAAAAATGGTCGAGGAAGGCAGTTTCCGCGAAGATCTCTACTACCGGCTGAATGTCGTCAATATCGAACTGCCGCCGCTGCGGGAACGCCCCGGCGACATCCCGCTGCTGATGGATCATTTCCTGAAGGTGCTGTCCCGGCAGACCGGACGCGAAGTCCAGGGCTTTTCCCGCGCCGCCCGCCGCGCCATGCTCAGCTACCACTGGCCGGGCAACATCCGCCAGCTCCGCAATACCATCGAAAGCATGCTGGTGACAGACACGGACGGACTGCTGGATGTCGACGGACTGCCTCCGGAGATCGCCCGACTGGTCACCGGCGAAGGCAGCGACGGAACGGACCGGGGACCGGCCGGAGCCGACTCCCTCATCGGCCGACCACTGGACGAAGTCGAAAAATATTACATTCAGCGGGCGCTGGATCTGACAGACGGCAACCGGGAAGAAGCCGCCCGCCTCCTGGGAAAAGGAGAACGAACCATCTACCGGAAGATCAAGGAATACGGTCTGAAATGATGCCGGCTTCAGGAGTTCCTCAGCGTGGCGCTTCACCCGTTCATCAAGATGCACGCCACACAGAATGATTTCATTCTGCTGGACGGCTTCTCCGCGTCTCTGCCCGCCAGTTCGGCCGACCTGGCGTCGCGCATCTGCTGCCGCCGCCGACACATCGGTGCCGATGGAGTCCTGTTTCTGCGTCCTCCGGCAGATGCCGCTGCAGACGTGGACGTGGAAATTCGCAATGCAGACGGTTCGGCAGCCGCCATGTGCGGCAACGGCGCCCGCTGCGTCGCCGTGTGGATGCACCGCAGCCGCCACATCACGGATTCCTGCCGCATGCGATTCTCCGACCGCATCGTCCAGGCCGCACCGATCGGGCTCACGGAAACCGGTGGGCACGCCACTGTGAATATGGGTCCCGCTCAGGTGCTGACCGATGAACGCGGCGCCTCGCGACGATTTCCCGACGGACAGGTCCGTTCCGTGTGGAACGTGGACACAGGAAACCTCCACACGGTCGTGTTTGTCGACGACCTGTCGAATTCAACCGTGTCGTTCATAACATCCGCTCTGTCGGACAGCAGCGACGCCCGGACAGACACGAACGTGGAACTGGCTGTTCCCACGGCTCCCGGCCGCATCCGGGTGCGCGTCCGGGAACGCGGATGTGGAGAAACCCCGTCATGCGGGTCCGGTGCCTGTGCCGTGCTGGCAGCCGCCATCCGCAGCGGCATCGCCCGGCCGGAAGAAACCTGGCACATCGAATTCGCCGGCGGGACGCTTTCCGTCGAACAGAAATCATCCGGAAACGTGCATCTGACCGGACCGGCCGATGTCTGCTTCACGGGACAGTTCGCCGTCCCGCCGGACAGTTTGCCCGCAGGCACACCATCATCACCGCATCAGACACTCTCGCAGCAGACCGTGAAATCCCCATGAAACAGCCTCCAACGACCGATTACGTCCCGGCTCTCGGATATCACTGGCTGACTCCGTTTTACGATGTGGTGATCGGTGCCACCACGCGTGAACGCACCTTCAAACAGGCACTCATTCATCAGGCCGACATCCGGCCGAATCACCGGGTTCTCGATCTGGCCTGTGGAACAGGAACACTGGCCATGTGGATCGGTCGCCGTCATCCTGAAGCTGACATCACGGGAGTGGACGGGGATCCGGCCGTGCTGGCCCTGGCCGCGCGCAAGGCCCGCCGTGCCGGTGTGACGGCTCAGTTCGACCAGGCACTGTCGTTCGATCTGCCATATCCAGACGGTCTGTTCGACCGGGCGGTGTCGAGCCTGTTTTTTCATCACCTGTCCTGGGAAGACAAACAGCGAACCGCCAGAGAACTGTTTCGCGTTCTCAGCCCCGGTGCCGAACTGCATGTCGCCGACTGGGGACCTGCCGGCAGCCTTCTGATGCGGGGGCTGTTTCTGTCCATCCAGATGCTTGATGGCTTCCGGAATACACGTGACAACGTCACAGGACGTCTGATTCCTCTGTTTCAGCAGGCCGGATTCGACCAGGTGCAGCAGCGACAGTCGTTCAGTACGATGTTTGGCACCATGGTGCTGTACAGTGCCGTCCGGCCTGGCTGATGTTCCCTCCCTTTTCGAAAGGTCTGTCCGCTGCCCGGTCCCTCCGCATCCTGCTTTCGCACGTTTCACGACCATGGTGTGACGT
>WFTL01000109.1 GCA_015485495.1 Planctomycetaceae bacterium | reverse complement strand
GGATGGAATCCGTCCACATCTTTTTCCGGACAGACCGCATCGAGAAGACGCGGCGCATTCAGATGACCGGGCAGGGGCAGCTGAACCAGGATGCCGTCGACCTGATCATCGGAGTTGAGCCGGGCAATCCGTTCCAGCAGAGCGTCCTGAGATGTTTCGGCCGGCAGACGGTGGACGCAGCTTGTCAGGCCGCTGCGTTCACAGGCCCGTTCCTTATTGCGAACGTAGACCTGACTGGCCGGGTCGTCTCCCACCAGAACCGCCGCCAGACAGGGCGGACGGCCGAGCTGCTGCCGAAAGGATTCTGCGGCCTCATGGACCTGCTGCCGTTCCAGAGCAGCAATCTGTTTTCCGTCGATCCGTCGTGCTGTCATGAAAGAACTCAATCCCCCCGCCGGCTGAACGATTCCCGGTGACCGGCCACGCCGGCCGCCGGAACGTGTTCTCCTGATTTCGCCGCCGGAATACAATCGTCCGCCCCTCTGTTTCCTCACAGAGCGGAACCTGCGCGGTCCGCGCAACACACATCAGGCTGCTGAACACGGAAAACTGCGGTGTCCCAGGAGAAAACGGAAGCCATCGTCATCCGCCAGGCGGAATTCAGCGAATCCAGCCGGGTGGTCACGCTGTTCAGCAAAGATTTCGGGAAGCTGTCCGTTCTGGCAAAGGGCGTCAAACGACTCAAAGGCCCGTTCGATGCTGGTATTGACCTGCTTTCCAGGTGTCACGTAGTCTTCATTCGCCGATCGTCAGGGGCTCTGGGAATTCTGACGGAAGCTCGTCTGGCCGCCCGGTTTCAGCCGCCGGGGCCGGATTTGATGTCTCTGTACGGCGGCTATTACCTGGCTGAACTGCTGAACGGGCTGACAGAAGACGATGATCCGGCTCCGCTGGTCTATGAGCTGGCGGTTCGAAGTCTGGACGGGCTGATGTCGGACGTTCAGGACTCGCTTTCGGTCATTGTGGAATTTGAAATTGGAATCCTGCGTCTGTCGGGTCATCTGGGCGACCTGACGGAATGCACGGCATGCGGAACGTCTTTTTTGGAACCTTCGGGCGCGCACACAGATGGCTCCCCGGCACCTGGCCGTCTGGTTCACTGGGTGAGCCAGGGCGGACTGCTGTGTCCATCGTGCTGCCGGCCGGAATACAGGAAACGATCGATGTCTGCAGGTTCGGTCGCGGCGCTGCGGCAGCTCGGACGGATGGATCGGCAGATGTCGGCTCGAGTCCGGCTGACGAAGCAGCAGATCAGGGAATGCCATCAGTTCGCCGTGTCCGCCATCGCGCATGTCCTCGGCCGCCGGCCGAAGACGCTGCGGTATCTGGACATCGGATAGCAAACGGTCGCCAGCATGAAGCCAGACTGCCGAAAGGATTCGGCACATCGAGAACACCGCTGCCGCCGCCTGGCCGCTGTTCAGGCCATTCTGCCTTTGTGCGCCGTGGCCCTGCTGGCCGGGTGCCGGACACTGGCGAACGATGGGGACGGTCTGCTGGCCCGGACGACGCGGCCGGTGACCGATGCCGCCCGCATGTTCTGGACCGGCGATCCCGAACGAAAAGACAGGAAGCCTCAGTCGCTGGCTGACGCAGCACGGTTCGATGAAGCCGGCCGGGCCGCTCTGGAACAGGCGAATTCCGACTTCGACGCCGGGCGCTATGCGGCTGCCGCGAAGCAGTACCGAAAGATCGCCCGAAAGTACCAGGAAACATCCGTCGGTGAAGAAGCTCAGTTCCGCCTGGCCGAATGCCTGTTCGCTCAAAAGCGTTACCCGGCCGCTCAGGACGCCTATGAACAGCTTTTTGCGGACTACACGAGCACCCGTTTTGTGAAGACGGCATCCCGTCGGCTGTACGAAATCGCCCAGGTCTGGCTGGACATGTCGGACCCGAAACACCGCAGCGCGATTCGCACTGTCAGTGCCGTGGAAATCCGCTATGACGATCCGGACGACCTGCCGCCTCCCCCGAAGGATCCCACGATCCGGTACCGCGTTCTTCCCAATCTGCACGACCGGACGCGGCCGGTTTTCGACACTCAGGGCCGGGCCCTCAAGGCCCTGAAATCCATCTGGCTGAATGACCCGCTGGGGCCTCTGGCGGATGACGCTCTGGCCATGACGGCGCGTTACTACCTGCGCCGGAAGGATTACGTGGAAGCCGACCGTTACTTCGGAATTCTGCGGGAAGAATATCCCGACAGCGAATATCTGCGGGAAGCACATCTGCTCGGCTCACATGTGAAACTCATGTCCTACCAGGGTCCGGCCTACGATGGAACGACTCTGGAACAGGCCGATGAACTGATCGGCCGGACGCTGCGGCTGTTCCCCGACGCACCGGAACGTCAGCAGCTGCGCCGGGATCGTCAGAAGATGTACCTGCTGAAGGCTCAGAGAATCTGGGAAGACGTTCAGTATTACGAAGCGAAAAAAAGCGATGCGGCGGTCGCCATCACCTGCATTCAGCTCATCAGCACCTTTCCCGACACGAAGTTTGCGGACATGGCCCGGGACCGTCTGGCCCGCATCGATCCGGCATCTGTCGATCATCTGCCGGAAGTCGGTGACGCGATCCGCCGGCTGACCCGACAGCAGACACAGCCATCCTCCGGCCGGAACGTGCGGTCCGTCAGTGCGTCCCGGCAGGACCGCTGACACGTTCGTCCTTCCGACCGGCATCCGTGGAAACCGATTCATGGCAGCCCGCAACCTGGTCCTGACGACTTTTCTGCTGAGTCTGACAGCCGGCGGCTGCGGTTACACCTTCGGACCTCAGCCGATCGCCGGCGCGCGAACCGTACACGTGGCCATCGTGCAGACGGATTCGTTTCGCCGCAACATGGACTATCTGCTGACCGAAGCGATTCAGCAGGAAATCCGCAGCCGCACGAACTATCGGCTGGCCTCCCGGGCAACCGCCGACACGATTCTCACCGGACGCATCATCGACATGCGCAAGGATCTTCTGAGCGAAACGCGATTCGACGACGCCCGCGAACTGCAGCTCAGCCTGGGAATACAGATCACCTGGACCGACCGACGAACCGGACGCGTCCTGCAGGAACGCGTGTTCCCCGTCGGGCAGGCGCTGTCCCGGTATGCCGCCAGCGTCAGTTTCGCTCCGGAACTGGGGCATTCCATGGCCACGGCCCAGCAGCAGGCCGCGGAGCGTCTGGCAGCCCGGATCGTCGACATGATGGAAATGCCGTGGTGAACCAGGATTCGCGGCGGTTTTCAGACGGCCGTCGGCACGCCTGACGAATCCGTCTTCCGCGGTCTCCTGCGCCCGGTGCGATGGGAACGTTCGCCCCTCCGGGTGATCAAATAAAACCCCGGCTCTGGGAATCCCCCCGGCTGGTTCGGTACGATACTTCGAGATTTTCAGAGAAGATCCGCACCGTAGAATGGACTGATCCCTGCACATGAACCTGCCCAATCTGAAAAACAGACGGCTCCACCGCCGCCATGCCGTGCAGGCGGCGCTGACAGGATTCACGGGACTGAATCTGGCAGCCGTTGGGCGGCTGCGTGCTGCATCCACAATCAGCAGGCCGGATACCGCCGTCATTCTCGTGTGGCTGCGCGGCGGCTGCAGCCACCTGGACACGTTCGACCCGAAACCGGAAGCTCCTTCGGAATATCGAGGACCGTTTCTGCCGATCGATACGACGGTCCCGGGACTGCAGCTGACGGAACTGCTGCCACAGCTGGCCCGCTGTGCTCACCGATTCTCGTTGCTGCGTTCAGTGGCCCATGATGCCGGCGGCCATCCGGCCGGTTCACTGCGGGTCCTCAGCGGCGATCCGGACCGTGCTGACAAGCCGCGTCCGAAACTGCCGGACTGGATGTCCATCGCCAACTGGCAAAGGCACCGCCCGGACCGTCTCATTCCGGGTTATGTGGCTGTGAACCCGGTGGATCGCTATGACAGTTTCGTCATCGCCGGATCGGCGTATCTGGGCCCCGCATGGGAACCTTTTCGGATCACCGGTGATCTCAGCCGGGCCGATTTTCACATTCCTGGAATGAGCCACACCGATGATCGTCAGGCCACCCGTCTGACGGAACGGTTTCGGCTGCGCGATGAACTGGATCGGCTGCCGGCCCGTTCCGACGGAAACGGAGCGATGGAAGCCGTGCATCGTTTCGACAATCAGGCCCTGAGACTGCTTACCAGCCCGGAAGCGCGCCGCGCTTTCGATCTGACACAGGAACCAGACAGCGTGCGCGATCAGTACGGCCGACATGCATGGGGACAGCAGTGCCTCATGGCCCGTCGGCTGGTGGAAGCAGGCGTCGACATTGTCACCACGGAATTCGACGGACGGCTGTGCGGCCGGGTCGCCAACTGGGATGACCACGCCGTGAATCATCATGTGTTTCAGGCACTGGAATACCGGGCACCGTTCTTCGATCAGGCTGTGTCGGCTCTGATAAACGACCTGTACGAACGCGGCCTGGACCGCCGCGTTCTTGTCCTGGTCACGGGCGAGTTCGGCCGTACACCCCGCATTTCGTATGTGGCCAGCAGCGGGGCCGGCGTGGCCAGCGGTCCGAAAGGCACCATCCAGCCGGGCCGTGACCACTGGCCGCGGGCCAACACGATGCTGTTCGCCGGCGGAGGCATCCAGACCGGACAGGTTATCGGCGCCACCGACCAGCGCGGTGAAGATCCCGTGGAACGTCGCGTCACTCCGCAGGATGTTCTGGCCACGATTTATCGTCACCTGGGAATCGACTACGAACACACGGCCGTCGTGAACTTCTCCGGACGGCCGGTTCCCATTCTGCCCGACGGACGGGCCATCACCGAACTGTCGCGTTCTTCATAAGCTTTCCAGGAACGGTGTTCGCTGTCAGACCCGATCCGGCGGCCGCCGGTGATCGATCCCGTTCATCGCGCCGCTGCAGAAGCTGCGCTGCCACACTGATGGCGATTTCCGGAGGCGTGTTGTTGCCCAGAGCCAGTCCCATCGGACAGAACACCGCATCGATCCGTTCCATCGGAATCCCCTGCTGCTGCAGATCGCGGCGAAGCACCTTCGCCTTCTGCCGACTCCCGATCACTCCCACATAGGGCGCCACGCGGGATCGCAGAATTTCCGCGAGGACCGGAAGATCGGTGGCATGCCCCTGAGTCATCAGCAGAAACCAGGTTCCCGGCGGCCGCTGCGACACTGTCGACGGCAGATCATCCGAACGGATCTTCGTCAGTTTCGGATCATCCGGCAGCCGCTCCAGCCAGTCCGCCCGGGAATCGATGCAGGTGACCTGGCAGTGGAGCTGCAGCAGCAGAGGCACCAGGGCCTGAGCGATGTGGCCGGCTCCGTAGACAGCAAGAGGCCACGCAGCGGTCCCGCAGAAATCGAACAGCAGACGCACTTCCCCGCCGCAGGTCATCCCGATGTCCGTCTGCAGATTCCACGTCACCAGTTCGCTGCCGCTGCGCTGTGCATCCGCAAGGCACTGCTGCGCATGGCGAATCGCGGCGGCCTCCATCCGCCCGCCGCCCACGGTCCCCGCTTCCAGTCCGTCCGAAGTGATGATCGCCCGAGCCCCCACAATCTGCGGGGCACTGCCCCGGATTTCAACGAGTGTCACGATGGCGAACGGACACCGGCGATGGACCACATCGCTGAGCACCCGGCTGAACTGCACGACATCGAATGACATGATCGGCCTTTCCGGAAGGACACGCACCGGCCTGTCGCCGGCGCACCGGTTTTCATTCAATCACGATTCCGCTGAGATCTTCGGCAGGGGGATACCGCAGATCCATGGCTTTCATCGCATGAACGATGACCCGCATAATGGCCACATTGCGGTACCATTTCTGATCGGCCGGAATGACATACCACGGAGCGGTCCGGGTCGTGCAGTGCCGAAGCATGTCCTGAAACGCCTTCTGATAGTCGTCCCACTGAGCCCGCTTCTTCAGGTCGTCCGGATCGAATTTCCAGTGTTTGTCCGGACGATCCAGACGATCCTGCAGTCGTTTTTTCTGTTCGCCCTTCGACAGATGAAGAAAGAACTTCAGAATCGTGGTTCCCGTGGCACACAGATACTCTTCGAACCGGTTGATGAATTCGTAGCGCGCCCGCCACACATCTTCCGGTACAATGCGGTCCACGCGGGCCACCAGAACGTCTTCATAGTGCGAACGATTGAAGATTCCGATCATCCCCGCGGCCGGAACCGCCCGGTGAATGCGCCACAGAAAATCGTGACGGCGTTCCAGAGTGGATGGCTGTTTGAACGACGTCACCTGGACGCCCTGCGGATTCACGCCTTCACAGATGCGGCGAATCGTGCTGTCTTTGCCCCCCGCATCGATCGCCTGGAGAACAATGAGCAGTTTTCGACGCCCCTCCGCGTACAGAACCGGCTGCAGTTCCGTGAATTCCTGCCGCAGTTTCTGAAATTCCTCTTCCGCCGCATCGCGGTCCCGACAGAAATCACGGCCTCTGGTCGACAGTTCGGACAGACGCACCCGTTTTCCGGGTATCAGACGATGCGTCGCGGGCATGGAAACAGGCCTTCCGGGAAGAAATGCACATCCTGAACACAGACACGCCCGCTGCCGTCCCTGCCGCCGGCACGTCCGTCAGCCGGCTCTCGGACAGCCGGCATTCTGCCACAGCCTAACCAAACCGTCGGCCCGGTGCTTCTGAGATTACGGAAAGTCCCCGTCGGACCGCTGTGCCGCAGACGTTTCCCCAAACCGTTCGGCCAGCTCCTTTTCCAGCAGACCGGCTTCGGCCAGGCAGCCGCTGTCGCGCAGACACCGGATGGATTCGGCCAGAGACGCTGCTGCCAGAAACCGGTCGTCGTGTTCGGTCAAAGGCAGCCAGAGCAGCAGCGGAACGGCTTCGGCCGAATGATGCCGGATCCGCAGTGCCCGGCCGGTCAGATACGTCGGACCGCCCCGCATCGTCGGAGGCAGTTCCGACAGCCGGCTCTGCCACCGCCGCACGGTCGCCAGGGAGGCCGCTTCTGCATCGTCGGCCGCCAGCCGCCATAACTGCGTTTCGGCCATCATGCTGAACGGCAGCCGCCCGGCCAGATAGAATTCCCTGAGAATCCGCTCGCAGTCATCCCGATACGCTGTTTCGTGCAGCAGAGCCGACGCGGCGGCCAGCCGGCGGACGGCAGATGGCGCCTGCAGGTCCGTCGGCGCCGCCACGTAACGCTCCGATTCCGGCAGTTTCTCATTCCACACCAGGGGCAGCAGAGCCAGCCAGGAAGACGCCCGATCATCCCGCTCGATTTCTTCCAGCCGCCGGACGACCTCCGCACGACGATTCAGCCGCAGACAACAGCGGGCGGCGGTTGCTCGAATGCGGTTTTTCAGCCCCGTTACCTCCGCGGCTGCCGCCGCGGCGTCACATTGTTCCAAAGCCGCTTCGTACTGTCCTCGTCGAAACAAATCCTGAGCCTGAGCATAAAGGCTGCTCCCGCTGGACAGACGCGGACCGGAAACACCGATGATCTGAGCCGGTGCCGGAGAACAGACCCACCCGGCCACAGCCAGCATCAGAGCGATGGTGCCGCAACGTCGGGTTCGGAAACGATCGAAGTGGAGGTCCATGTCAGAATGTGTACAGGTTCCCGAGTGCTCTCACGCGTGACGGTCTGTTTCCACCTCAGGACGCCGAATGGCAGGTCTTCGCAGTACCAGACGTCGCATCGGTGCCAGCAGCGCCCCGCTCCGGGAGCATCGGCAGCAACACGCGAAGCCGCCCGTTCGCAGCGGTATCCCGGGGAATCCGGAGTCCGCTGAAACCAGCGTACTCCGGACGGCCGGTATTCGCGAGAGGCCGGCATGCCGCGAAACAGATCCTGCAGTTCCTCGGAAGCCGGCTGCAGCCTTCCCGAAACGTCCGTTTCCATCAGCCACTTCGAAACCGGCTGTCCGTCCGCAAACACCGGCAGCACCACGGCACAGGACGTCGACAGCAGGTCCTGCCAGCGGCCGGCGCGGCGACACCGCATCTGCACCGACACATCGCATACGATCTGTCCGTCGACTTCCCGCGATCCCCGACTTTTCAGAATCAGCAGACGCTGCCCGTCTCCGGAAACCCAGCTCCCGGTTGTCCCGGGCTGAGTCGGCCATGATGCAAACACACTCCAGCGGGCCGGGTCGAAATCCGCGACTTTCGTGCGATAGTCGATCCATCCGGCTCGCTCCATCGCCGCATAGATCCACGATGGTCGCCAGGGAAAGGGCAGAGACACGCTGACGGTGACAACGGACATCGCCAGCAGCGCAGCGAACAGACGGCGGCCACCGGGGCGATCCAGAAGCCGTTCGATCGGATCGATCATGGCGAACCAGAAAAACGGTGTCAGCCACAGCATCCAGCGCAGAGCGACCGAATTGCCGCCGTAGTTGTAGTTCTGTGTTCGGCTGAGATAGAACAGCAGCACGGCCGTACAGACCAGGGCCCCCACCGGCAGAATTCCCCGCAGACCAGACCGATTGGCGGAGCGGCCCGGCCGCAGCCATCCCCACACAGCCAGCAGCAGCAGGGGGGTGTGAGAAAACAGGCCGTGGTGGCCGAACAGGCAGTGAAACAGATAGATCAGCGGATGATCCGCAGCCGCGTCCAGGCCCTGAGGATTCATCCAGTAACTGGGAACACCATTGTGCACGTACAGATACCGGTCTGTGCCGTAGTATGCGTAGAACGGACGGATGCCCCCGGTCACCTGCCAGTTGGTGATGAAAAAGACGGCCAGAGGCACCAGAGCCGCCGGGACGTACCACAACAGAGTCCGCCGCGCGTCGCGTTTCAGCATCCAGACGAACGACACGATTCCGAACAGCGCCGCGGGCAGCTCCAGACAGGACGTCAGTGCCGCCGTCAGCCCGACGACCGCGAAATCGCGTCCGGCCGGCGCATCCGTCTGCTGGATCCGCGCGATGGTGACCAGACAGATCAGCAGGCACACGGCAGCCGGCGTGTGGTTGTTCAGGACGGACAGATATGGATTCAGCATCGAGCCGAAGCCGGCAGCCATCAGAATGCCGGTCTGTGCAGACGGATCCAGCCGCAGGCGCATCAGGAGCCGCTGAAACATCCACAGCCCCAGAATCATGGGCAGGGCATTGATCACCACGAGAATCCCGCGGGTGACTTCCGCCGGATGACGCCGCAGATCCGCTCCGAACACCCGGCGCTGCAGAAAATACAGTCCGGCCGCGACGGCCGACAGAAACGGCGGCTTGGAGGAATAGAAATGATACGGCTCGTCTTCGGACAGACGGTGCCGCACCTTGTCGATCGTTGTCCAGTGCGGATCACGGTCGATTTCATCGATCTGCCACGTCCCTCGATGCACCAGCGACCACACCGCGGCCCAGCGGGACCGGTCGTTGGCACTGTTCAGAGGGGTCCCGGTGAGCACGCTTCCCAGCATCGTGCAGGCGGCCACCAGAACCGTCAGACGCGGAATCACGATCGCCGGGACCAATCGATTCGGGCTGTGGGAAACGGCGGTCATGAATCGGCCTGTGCCCCGTCTGCCCCGTCCAGCGCGGCCCGGCCCCGCAGCAGATGATGATAATGCCGGGCGAATCGGTGCGACTCATCCCGCACATACTGCAGCAGCCGCAGGGCACTGGAATGACGGCTGAGCCGATGCGGTTCTGCCCGACCGGGGACGAACAGTTCTTCCTGCTTCTTGGCCAGAGAAATCGTCATCTGCGGGCGATCAATGCCCAGCGAATGCAGCGTGTCCAGTACGGCATTCAGCTGTCCCCGGCCTCCGTCGATCAGCAGCAGGTCGGGAAATGATTCGCCCTCCTGCATCAGGCGACGAAATCGACGCATCACCACTTCCCGCATGGAAGCGAAATCATCCACACCCTGGACAGACCGAATCCGGTACCGGCGATAACCGTGCCGGAACGGCAGGCCGTCCAGAAACTGCACCAGACCGGCCACCGTCTGATCGCCCTGCAGATGAGCGATGTCGATTCCTTCGATGCGCCGCGGAATGTCCGGCAGCTTCAGAACCTTCTTCAGGCCGGCCAGCCCCTTTTTCGGATCATGGAAAAACACTTCCGGCTGCACATGATTTTCCAGGTCGCCCTTCAGGTTCAGACTGCGCAGCGCTTCCATATCGTCGCGGAGACGGGCCGCCTGCTCATACTTCCGTTCCCGCGAGGCGGCCAGCATGTCCTTTTCCATCTGCCGCAGCAGCCGGTCACGGCCGCCGTCCAGAAACATCCGCAGCCGGCGGATGTCGCGGGCGTAGTCTTCCGGGCTGATCTGGAGAGCACAGGGAGCCGTGCACTGTCCGATGCCGGCCAGCAGACACGGACGAAACCAGCGCCAGCGTTCGTCCGATGCATCGATGTCCAGTGTGCACGTACGGAATCGGAAAATCTTCTGCAGAACAGAAATCATTCCGCGCAGTTTTCCGGCGCTGGTGAACGGACCGTACAGCCGCACGTTCTTCGCCGCAGGAGTCCGCGTGAATTCCACACGTGGATAGTCTTCGCGCGTCGTGATCTGCAGATACGGGAAGGTCTTGTCGTCCTTCAGCAGAGAATTGAACCGCGGCTGAATGTCCTTGATCAGCCGGGCTTCGGTCAGCAGAGCATCGACTTCGCTGTCTGTCTCGATGAAATCGATGCTGTGAATTTCCGGAACCAGATCGGCCGTGCGGCGGTCGGTGCGTGCAGCCGGAGTAAAATAACTGGCCACGCGGCTTTTCAGACTGACGGCCTTGCCCACGTAAATGACGCGATCCTGAGCGTCTTTCATGAGATACACGCCGGGAGACGCCGGCAGCTTCCGCGCCTGCTCAGCGGCCGGAATGTCGGATCGGCCCGGTTCGTCCGTGGTCGTCTGTGTCCGGTCTGCCGTCATGAAACAGAAATGTCCCTGGGCTGCTGCAACGGTGTCTGCTGAAACCTGCCCGCAGAGAAAACGGTCTGGCTGCGCCCTGCCGCCCCATCATACGCACGGGAACCGGATTTCGACAATTCCCGATGACAGGACTCCATTCCGCCGGCAGCGTCCTGGAATCTCCATGGTTTCGCCGGACAGACCGTGTGACTTGAATTCTGCTGCAGATCTGCACAATGCCCCGGCGGAAATCGTGTTTCCCGAACGCCGTTCGCTGCTGCAGCGTGCATCCGGAAACACCGTCTTCCTGGTCATTGCAGTCATCACATCGATGACCAGTCTTTACACAAAAGGAATCCATCCCATGTCACGAGTAATCGGACTGATCTGTCTGTGTCTGAGTCTGGCGGTCTGCGGCGGCTGTGGAGTTCCCGAAGGGGGATCCGGCACCCAGGCATCGGCGGCCGAATGACGGCCGGCCGGTCCGCCTGAGACCCATTCGGCCGACACCACGCGGTCGACTACGCCCCTTTCCGACCGGGCGACGGGCCATGTCAGAAGATTTCGAAGGCGACTGTTCCGGTCGCCTTCTTCCTTCAGCGTCCGAACGCCTGCAGGGTCGGTATGTGTCGGAGCTGCGGATGACGGGCCGGCTCCGGCAGTTCCGCGAAGGAATCGCACCTGCAGATTTCTTCGAAGCGTCTGTCAGGCCATGCCGAACCGCCGGACACGACGCTTCGGACGTTCCGGCCGACGGAACGGTTCGAAGTTCTGAATCGGGTAGCGGGGCAGCACCGCATTGATCCGCATTTCGATCTTCGTCAGTTCGCTGCCCTGAGCCAGAGTGACGAACGTGATGGCCCGTCCGTTTTCTGATGACGACAGCCGGCCGGTGCGGCCCACCCGGTGGATGTAGTCGTCGCAGTCTTCGGGAATGTCGTAATTGATGATGTGGGAAATGCCGCTGATATCGATGCCGCGGCCCACCACATCGGTGGCGATCAGCAGCCGCAGTTTCCCGGCCCGCAGATCACGGATGACGCGATCCCGTTTGCGCTGCGGCAGATCGCCGTGGATGGCGGCGATGCGACTGGATTTCAGCCGCCGCGAAAACTTTTCGAACAGGCGATCGGCCCCGCGTTTCGTGCGGGTGAATACGATGGCCTGAGACGGTTTCTCCTGGGCCAGCACACGCAGCAGCAAAGACGCTTTCCGGTCTTCGTCCACCGTGACATAGAACTGTTCGATGGTGTCGACCACCACGCTGTCTTCAGAAAGGTCGACCATTTCCGGATCCGACATATACCGCCGTGCCAGACGTTCCACCGGTTCCGGCATGGTCGCTGACAGCAGCAGCGTCTGACGCTTTTTCGGACAGGCTTTCAGAATCCGTTCGATGTCCGGCCGAAATCCGATGTCCAGCATGCGATCGGCTTCATCAAGCACAACGATGCGCAGCCCCCGCAGGTCGAGAGCTTTTCGGCGGAGCAGGTCGATCACCCGGCCGGGTGTCCCGATCACAGCCTGAACACCGTTTTCCAGAGCCCGGATCTGACTGTGAATCGGACGACCGCCCACGGCAATTCCGATCTGAAGCCGGTTGTTGCTGAGCTTCTTCGATTCGTGAAAAACCTGCTCGCTGAGTTCTCGGGTGGGACACAGCACCAGAAGCTGCACTCCCGGCCGCCGCGGATCGATCCGTTCCATGGACGGCAGCATGAAGGCGGCCGTCTTCCCGGTTCCCGTACGGGCCTGACCGATGCAGTCCCGTCCGGAAAGAGCAATGGGAATGAGTTCCGCCTGAATCGGACTGGGAGTCTCGTAACCGGCCTGGTGCACGGCGGCCAGCGTGCCGGAATCCAGGCCCAGATCACGGAAACTTTTGTCGGTCGTTGTCTGCAAGTGGCTGTCTCTTCTTGTCTCTCAGGAATCCGAAACCAGGGAGGCGTCCTGAACGCAGGACGGCGGCAGGACCGGTGCTCTCGCAAAATCGCGGCCCGGACGGAATCGGGTCGCCCCACATCGGGCGAAAAACTGTCGGCCGTCGAATCCCGCCGTAACAACAACGGCGGCGAGGCCGGAAATCTGCTGAACCAGGCACACGGACAATGCGGAGCCTGCCGGTCGTCTGCCACCCGGAAAAGCGGCAGGAACGACTGCGGAACCGGACGCACCACGCGATGCGGATACCGGGAACAGGCGAACACCGGCCACCAGCAGAGGCCTCTGTTCAGCAGGTGTTCCGATATTCAGTACGGTTCCGAGCTGCAAAAGACGGAGTGAGTCTAGCTCAACCGACCGTCCAGGTCAACTTTTTCTGAAAAACCGGAACGGAACCGGGGACAGTCGCTGGTTTCCTGGCGTTTTTGAACGGATTCTGCCGTCAGGCAGGCCGCTGCCTGCCGCAGCCTTTCCGGTCGGAAATCCGTCTGCCTCCGTCGTGCACGCCTTCCGTGCCCGTTCGTTCCACGGGCACCGGGTCGGTTCCGTTCACCGCTCACGGGCAGGTTCGCAACATGAAGTACACGCTGCAGATGGCCCGGCGCGTTCTGTTCGAAACGAACAAACGCCTGCTGTGGAAACTTTTCTGGAACCTGGGAGTCCGGGGCAGCCTGTCTGTGCTGCGCCACCGCCGGCGAATGAAACGCGGTCAGTTCTTTCCACCGTTCCTGTACATTTCCATCATCAACAGCTGCAACCTGCGGTGCCAGGGATGCTGGGTCGACGTGGGACACAAACAGCAGACCATCGACCTGCCCGCCATGAACCGTCTCATCGGCGAAGCCAAAGCAGCCGGCAACAGTTTCTTCGGCCTGGTCGGCGGCGAACCGTTCATGCATCCGGAACTGTTCGATATCCTCGCCGCTCATCCCGACTGCTACTTCCAGGTGTTCACCAACGGACAGTTCATCACGGACGAAAAAGCGCGGCGGCTGTTTGAGCTGGGCAATGTGACCCCGCTGATCAGTGTGGAAGGCAACGAAATCGTCAGCGACGAACGGCGCGGTCGCCCCGACGTGTACAACCGAACTCTGGACGGAATCCGCAACTGTCTGAAACACGGCGTCCTGACGGGGGTGTGCACAAGTCTGTGCCGGACCAATATCGATGATCTGCTCACCGAATCCTGGATCGATCGGCTCATCGAGATGGGCGTGCTGTACACCTGGTTCCATGTCTATCGTCCCATGGGACCGGATGCCTGTCCGGAACTGTGCCTCACACCGGAACAGCAGCAGCGAGCCCGCGAATTCGTCGTGGAAATGCGGGCCCGCAAACCCATCATCATCATCGATGCCTATTACGACGGTGACGGACAGGCTCTGTGCCCGGCGGCCAACGGAATGAGTCACCACATCAACCCGTGGGGGGACATCGAACCGTGCCCGATCGTTCAGTTTTCCACCGAATCCATTCATCCAGGCGATGATGATCGGCCCCTGTTCGAACGGTTCACGCAGTCCGAATTTCTGGCCGATTTCCGTCGTCTGGCGCAGGAAACAACTCGTGGCTGCATTGTGCTGGAACGCCCCGACCTGCTGCATGAACTGGTGGTCCGTCATGGCGCACGGGATTCCACCGCCCGCCGGACAGCGCACGCCGAACTGAAATCCATGGTCCCGCGCACGTCGCAGTATCACCCGGGCCGGGAGATCCCCGAACGCAACTGGTACTACCGAATCGCCAAGAAATTTCTGTTCAGCGATTTCGGCGTGTACGACGGACACGACCATTCCCGGACCGCCGCTCCCTGGCGCCTGAATCCGGCGTCCCCCGCATCCGGTCCGAAGACGGAACCGGCCACACAGACCGCTCCGACAGCAGATCCCTGATCGCACGACCTCCGGTTTCCGGAATCAGGCCCGCTCGTCCTGCCAGGACAGGATGACGACCGCCCGCACGGCCGACACGACTGCCGGAATTCCGGACCTCACAGTTCCGGCAGTCCCCAGGGAGCCCGCCAGGTCTTTGTGAGCAGCTCTGCCGCTTCGTCGTTGCCGACGACCGTTTCTGTCTCCGGGTCGAACTCGAGTCGACCGGTCGTGCGGCTGGCGATATCGCCCAGATGCACCAGAGCACACGAACGGTGGGCCGTGACGGGATCCGCCCGCGTCTGCCGGTCGCGTGACCGGACGGCCCGCAGAAAATCGGCCCGGTGTTCCCGGTAGCCCCGTTCGCCCCGAACGTCGCCTTCCGTCGGTCCTTTCTTTCCCTTCGGGCCCAGATAGACGCTGAAGGCACCCCGCCGGGAAAACACCATGTAACCTTCCGTGCCGTAGAATACGTTGCCATTGTCGAACCCGTGCAGGCCGTACGACGTGAACGGGTAGTTTTCGTACAGAATCAGCCGGCCGTCCGGAAATTCCCAGGTCACCGTCATGTTGTCCGGATAGTCGCCCGTGTGACCATGCAGCATCATGCGGCTGCTCCGGGCTGTGACACGAACGGGAAGGGAATCGATGCCCAGCCCCCACGTCGCCATGTCGATGTCATGGATTCCGTCGTCACCGATTTCTCCGTTGCCGTAGTCGCGGAACAGCCGCCATGTGTGATGGAACCGATGACGGTTGAAGGGACGCTTCGGAGCCGGTCCCAGCCAGCGGTCGTAATCGACGCCCTCTGGCGGTGCGCTGTCGGGAACCGGACGCAGCAGTGTGCGCTGTTCAGCCGTCCAGGCCCGGGCCACCCGGACTTCCCCGATGATGCCCTCATCCAGCAGCTTTCGGGCCCGGTCCGTCACCGGGCTGCTGCGCATCTGACTGCCCTGCTGCACCACCCGGCCGTATTTTTCCGCTGCCTGAATCACCGCATGGCCTTCGGAATACACATGCGAAATCGGCTTTTCGATGTACACGTCTTTGCCGTGCTGCATGGCCCGAATGGCCATCGGAGCGTGCCAGTGATGCGGCGTGGCGATGATCACGGCGTCCACCAGAGGATCTTCCAGAACCTCTTCGAAACGGGACGTGGTTTTGGGGCGCGTCTTCTGAATGCGGTCCGCGTGCTTTTCAAGACGGCTGATCTGGCCCGGATCGACATCGCACAGCCACACGATCGACACGTTTTCTCCCGTATCGGCCAGTTCCCGCAGGTGAAAATTCATGATGCCGCCACAGCCGATCAGTCCCAGGTGAACGGTTTCCGGGCGTTCTGATCCGGCATAAACGGGTTTCACCAGAGACGCGGCGGCCAGCACGGACGAACCGGCTGCTGTGTGAGTCAGAAAACGACGTCGGGACACGGACATCAGGACACCCCATCATGATGATCGAGAAAAGGTGCAGAGAAACCATGCGCAGAACGGACGGACCGTTTATCAGCGGGCCGGCAGAAAATCGTTGAGGCGCAGCCAGTCTTCCAGACGAGCCGGCCAGGTGGACAGAACCGGATCGTCTCCTCCCAGTCCGACTCCATGACGGCCCCGCTGATAAATGTGCAGTTCGGCCGGCACGCCGCTGCGGCGCAGAGCGGCGTAGAATTCCACCGCATTGCGAACCGGTACCGCCTGATCCTCACTCGTATGAAACAGGAACACCGGCGGTGTCCGGGACGTCACATGTTTTTCGTTCGAAAGAAGGTCCACAAGACGCGGATCTTCGGACCGCGGACCCAGAAGATGCCGACGCGATCCCGCGTGAGTGAACGACGCATCCATCGTGATGACCGGATAGCAGAGAATGGCGAAATCCGGCCGGCTGCTGAGGCGATCCACGGGATCTTCGGCCTGCGGATTTCCCGTGTCGAAATGAACGGCCGCCGTGGATGCCAGATGCCCGCCGGCGGAAAACCCCCAGATTCCGACCCGATGCGCATCGACGCCCGCAGCAGCCGCCTGGGAACGCACGCAGCGAACGGCCCGCAGAACATCGCCCTGCTGGATCGGATGATGGTATCCGTGAGACCCCAGACGGTATCTCAGAATCCACGCGCTGATTCCGCGATCGTTCAGCCAGCGGGCGATCTGATGGCCTTCATGATCCATGGCCAGCCCCGCATAACCGCCGCCGGGACAGACCAGCACACCGCATCCCGAACGGTTTTCCCCCGTCACCAGGCAGGGCAGCAAAGCCGGCACATCTTCATCTTCGGTGCCGTGTGCTCCAGGAGCCCCCTGGGACCACAGCGGAATCCAGTCGGCGGCGGCCGCCGTGGACACCGCGGCCGCCGACAGCAGGAACGCTCCCACGGCAGCCACCTGGCACCGGCAGCGGTCAACGACAGACATCATGATGAAAAACCTTCCTGTGCAGAGAGGATGTTTTGTTCAGCGCGCCGTCCAGCCGCCGTCGACCGTAACCAGACTGCCCGTCATGTAACTTCCGGCCGGACTGGCCAGAAGCAGGGCAGCTCCCTGAATCTCCTTCAGTTCCCCCCAGCGTTCCAGCGCGACGGCTCCCACGATTCGGGTTTTCGCTTCTTCGGTGTCGGCAATCGCTTCGTTCATCGGCGTCAGAAACGGCCCCGGACACACGGCGTTGCAGGTGATGCCCCAGGGTGCCAGCTCCAGCCCCAGAGCCCGGGTGAGCTGCACGACGGCGCCCTTGCTGGCCGTGTAGGGAGTGCGGCCCGACAGTCCCACCAGCCCCAGCGTACTTGCAATGTTGACGATCCGTCCGTACCCGGCCGCCTTCATGTGCGGAATCACTTCGCGGCAGCACAGCCAGGTGCCGTCGACATTGGTTGCCTGCACCTGACGGAATTCGTCGTAGGACACTTCATCGATCCGCCCGCGGATATTGATCCCCGCACTGTTGATCAGAATATCCAGCCTTCCAAACCGTTCGATGACCTGTTCAACGAGATTCCGGACATCCGCCGGGACCGTGACATCCGCAGACAGACCGCAGGCCGAAACCGACCAGGCGGAGGCGATCTGCTGAGCCGTCCTGTCGGCCTCGGCACCATTCCGGGACGCGCACACGACGGCCGCACCGGCCGATGCCAGCCCCGCAGCCATCGCGGCTCCCAGTCCTTTCGATCCGCCCGTGATCAGCGCCACCTGTCCATCCAGATCGAACTGGCGGATGCCGGGCAGGGAAGTGATGTCTGTCGGGGAATGGTCCGTCATCGGTCGTCCTGCCGAATGAGTCGAATGTGGGTGCCGGCCGCATCGTCGGTGTGCGGATAATCGCTGCGGGCATGAACGCCCCGGCTTTCGCGGCGTTCCCGGGCAGCCGTCGCCATCAGCTGCCCGGCCAGCATCATATTCTGCAGTTCCCAGCCGTCCGGTTCCATCAGATCGCGGCGACAGACATAACCGGCCCAGAAGTCGAGCTGACGACGGGCTTCCACCAGCCCTGTTTCCGTTCGGGTGATGCCCACGTTGCGCCACATGAGGCTTTTCAGGGCGTTGCGGATATCGGCCAGGTCCAGCGTTTCGTCCGTGTCCCCCGCCCGGGACGCCGCCGACAGGGCAGGGGCCGTCAGACTGTCAGGAATGTCCAGGGCGGCCCGGGAGGCATTGATCCCGCAGCGCCGACCGAAGACGACGCCTTCCAGCAGGCTGTTGCTGGCCAGCCGGTTGGCTCCATGCAGCCCGGTCGATGTCACTTCGCCGGCCGCCCACAGACCGCCGACCGATGTCCGCCCGTCCCCATCCGTGGTGACGCCGCCGATCATGTAGTGCGCTCCCGGACGAACGGGAATCCGGTCCCGGGTGATGTCCAGGCCGAATTCCCGGCACACCCGGCCGATGTGCGGAAAGCGGCGGCGAATCTGCGAGGTCGGAATCGGGGACAGGTCGAGATACACGCAGGGATGCGCCGTTTTTTCCATCTGCTGCGTGATGGCCTGCGACACCACGTCCCGGGGGGCCAGTTCCAGGGCGTCGTCGTAGTCCGCCATGAACCGCTTTCCCGTAACGTCCACCAGATGGGCGCCTTCGCCCCGCACAGCTTCAGAAATGAGATGCCGGGAGCTGCCGGCGATGTACAGCACGGTCGGATGAAACTGCATGAATTCCATATCACGAACTTCGCACCCGGCCCGAAAAGCCAGCGCGTGCCCGTCGGCCGTGGCGATGGGAGGATTCGTGGTTTCCCGATACAGGGCACCGGCTCCCCCGGTGCACAGAATCGTCTGCTTGGCCCACACCAGCGTGCGGCCGTGATGCCGGTTCCAGACAAGCGCTCCCCGGCAGATTCCGTTCTCGGTCAAAAGATCGATCGTATAGGTCTGCTGCCAGATGTCGACGTGAGGAGCCTGGCGAACGGCCGCATGCATCGCCCGCATGACTTCTGTTCCGGTGGCATCGCCCAGAGCATGAGCGACCCGCGGATGACTGTGTCCGCCTTCCAGTGTGAGAGCCAGGCGGCCGTCGATCTGATCGAACTGAGCGCCCAGCGTGATGAGTTCCCGAATCCGCTCAGGGGCGTCCCGGATCACCAGTTCCACGATCTCCGGATCACACAGCCCTTTGCCGGCCGCAATCGTATCGGCCACATGACTGGCAAAGTCATCCAGAGGATCCAGGACGCCGGCGATGCCTCCCTGAGCATAACTGCTGTTCGACTGCTGCAGCCGGTCCTTCGTGACGACAATCGCCTGCAGGCCGGAATCGATCGCCAGAGCCGCACGGGTGCCGGCGATGCCGCCGCCGATGATGAGCACATCCGTGAACAGATGCGGGATCCGGCGCGGACCGAACGGAACCAGATAGCGCCGGGACAGCGGAATACCAACCGGATCAGACGGCACGGCACGCTTCTCCGTGCCGCCGGCAGCCTGTTTCTCCGGGTTCGCGTTTTCCGGGATCACGGCGTCTCCGGACATGTTCACGACAGCTCAGTGATTCGGTGAGTCGGCTCAGGACGACCCGGCCGAAAACTCTGCGTCCCGCGAAAAACCACCTCCGCCCCGATCCTGCCGGCGGCCGTCCGAATCGCTTCCGTCACCAGTTCTTCCAGCTCAGCCGGATCGCAGGCGACCCGGGCATTGACGATGATGTCGGCCGCGTCCACACGGCAGCCCGAAGGCAGCGACAGTTCGGCCGGCGAATCGCTGCTGACCAGATTGGCCACGCCGAAAAAACCATCCTGCAGACCGATGGCCTTCAGATGAGCGGTTTCCAGAGACTGTTCCGCCAGCCGCCGCCGCAGCCGTTCCACCAGATCCAGAAGAAAGGCATCCAGATCCGCCGGCTGTGCCGGGCGCAGCTGCAGGCTTGTGTTGAGCCATCCCAGTTCGGCTTCCCCTTCTGCATAGACATCGTAATCGATGTCCAGAAGACGGCGTCCGAAATCGCCCTGTCTGTCGAGCCACTCGACCAGTTCCGAAAACCCCGATCCCGTGCGGGCCGATATTTTCAAAACAGGCGTCTCGGTGATCCGCTGCCGCAGCAGTGCCATCAGCTCATCCGCCTGTTCAGCCGTCAGTTCGTCCATGCGATTCAGCAGAATCAGGTCGGCTTCTTCCAGTTGTTTCGTAAAAATGTAGGCGGCTTTGGGCGAAAAACCGGCCCGGCGGCCACCGCTGAGAATCCGCCGGCCGTGTGACGGTTTCAGAATGACGCTGTACGGCGCGATGCGAAATTCCGCGTCGAACAACTGACGAATCGGCTGGATCACCGTGGCCACCAGGTCCGTGCAACTTCCCACCGGCTCCGCAAGAATCACATCGGGACGGCGATCCTGTCCCAGACCGCTCACGGTCGTCATCAGATCGTCGAAGCTGCAGCAGAAACAGGCCCCGGCCACTTCACCCACATCGAACCCCTGAGACCGCAGCAGGTTCGTGTCGACCAGGTCCGCTGCCTGATCGTTGGTGACGATGCCGACCCGCAGCCCCTGTTCCGTATAATGACGGGCCAGTCGGGCCAGGGTGGTCGTTTTGCCGGCGCCCAGAAAGCCGCCGATCATGATGAATCGGATCTGATGCATAAGTTCGCTCAGAATTCTGGCGGGGAATCGACCGAATGAACAGCAGAAACGGCCGCAGAGGTCGAAGAACACCGCGACATGCATCCACATCGGCCGCGCCCCGTGACAGCCGCGGCGGGCCGCCGACCGAGGGACATCCGGTCAGCCTTTTCAGGACATGGCGATCCGCTGCTTCAGAAAAACGACCGGAACCGTCAGGGCCAGTACGGCTGCTCCGTGTGACACGCTTCCTGTCACCGCGAATGTTCCAGTCGCATCAAGAACGATGATTCCCAGCAGCATGCGGCCCACGGTTTTCTGCAGAACCGGCGGGTCTGGACGACGCAGGGCCGCTGCACCGCGCACGACCGTCACCAGAATCAGCAGAACGTACAGCACAGCAGCAGCCGTCCGGATCGTTCCGTCCGCCTGAATGCGCACCGCGGCAACCGCCCCGATCACCGGTCCGGCCGCGGCCAGCAGAAGACCGCCTCGGAGTCCTCCTGCAGACACCGCGCCCGCTTCGCTGCGGGCGAACCAGGTCACGCCGGCCACATACACCGCCAGTCCCAGAGCCATCCCCATGAGCGGTTCCTGCAGGACACCAGGCAGCCCACCGGATGTTTCCACAGCACTGGCGCCCAGAATCAGGTTGAGACCACGGCAGGCCGCCATCCCGATCGGCCCGGCGACCGTCGTCTTCAGCCAGCCGTCGTATGCCAGCACGGCCACCGCCAGAAGTGCAGCCACCACGGGAGTCGTTCCCGTCCGGCCGGCTGCCAGCCACGCTCCGACCGCAGCGGCCAGCCCGACGGACATCAGCCCGGTTCCCGCAGCCGCAGCGGCCCGGACAGAAATCCGGCCCGACGGAATCGGCCGTTCAGGACGTTCCACCCGATCGATGGCCGCATCGAACACATCGTTGAACACCATGCCGCTCAGATACAGTCCGCTGCTGCTCAGCAGCAGCCACACGACTGTGACCGCCGGAACCGGCGCAGCATCTTCGGCTGCCGCGGCTATCTGATATCCGCACAGGATGTCGGCCATGGCCGTGAAAACAGTCGGCAGTCGCAGAAGCTGCAGCCAGGCGGACATGGCAGATCGAGAAAAGCGGAACAACGGGTGTGTGTCGGCAGGACTTCGGAACCGAAAGCAACAGGCCGTCAGGGGGCAGAAGGCGGCGTCTGTTCGTCGATGTGCAGGTCAGCCAGCCAGACCGCCGTGACGGGTCGGCCCTGTTCGTCGGCCGTATGAGACGAATACCAGGAGACAACAGCGTGCAGCGGACTGAGCGCCACGAAACCGGGATACGACGTGTCTCCTCCGCTGGGAAGTTCCGCGAATTCGTGCAGCCGGTCATCATGCAGCCAGTACAGCGATGTTTTCGCGGTGTCCGTGATTTTGCGGCCGCCGACCACCAGTCGCGTTCCCCAGCGAGCCAGCAGAGGTCCGCCGATGTACCGATCCAGACGGATGCGCTCCCAGTTCGTCCACGGGGAATCGGACCGCAGCAGCAGCGCCGGTCGACGGCCGCCGGATCGGGCGATGGCCGTGATCCGGCCGGTGTCGGAAAACAGGAAGGCGGTTTCGTCGCCGTCGTGGTGCCGAAAGGCGGCCCGTTTTCGCCAGATGAGGCCGTCATCGCTTTCCAGCATCAGTGCTTCCATTTCGCGGGGTTCCCCCCGGGCAGTGACTTCGAAATCCACTTTACGGCGGGCGCACAGATATGCTTTGCCGTCGAATGCGGCAGCCCGCCAGATGTAATGACCGAAGGTCCCTTCCAGCAGAATCGGATCCGTCCAGGTGCGCCCGTCTTCTGTCCATACGGCGTAACCGAGATGCAGATTGACATCGTACTGATCGGGAGGAAGGGACGTTTCGCCGGTGTACCAGGTGCCCGTGTAGACGAACAGACGGTTTCGGAAGACCAGAAAATGCGGATCCCGCGTGTCTCGGTGCCGGACACGAAAACGATGCACCTGCTCCCATTGCTGCAGATCGTCGCTGGCCAGCACGATGATCGAAGATGTGGGATGCACCATGTGCCCGTCCGGACAGCTTCGGAACGTCAGATAGTATCGCCCGGAAAACCGGACGAGATCCGTGAAGGCATTGTGTTCGCCGCTGGAAAACGCGCAGCGCACATTCCGGACTGATACGGTCGGCAGATCCGCTGCCGGTGCAGGCAGCACCCGCAGCAGCCAGAACAGACCAGGCAGCACCCGCAGCCACGGCCGGATGATGGATGCCGCACTCAGCGTATGGTGTTTCATGATGATTTTCTTCGGTAATCAGCGATGGCTGTGCGAAAGCCGGTGATGGAATTGCCTTCGATCTGCATCGGCCCGGCCCGATCGTCAATGCGGATGCCGATGCGATTCGCCGGTGAGCGCTGTTCGATCAGCGTGTTGCCCGTGATGGTCAGGTCGCGCGTCGGTCCGGTGATGTCGATGGCCACTCCTTCCGGACCGCCGCTGTTGATGATTTCGTTCTGTTCGATTGTATTGCGGTCCGGCTGAAAGTTCTTTCCGCGCGGGTCGCTGCGAAAAAGGATGCCGGCCTGGCCGCTGTCGGAAATGCGGTTGCGGCGCATGAGATTGTCTGTGTCGCTGTGGCCGATGGAAATGCCGTAGCGGCGGTTTCCCGCGATGTCGTTGTCTTCGGCCAGCCCGTAACGAACTCCCCAGCACCAGAACAGCCCCAGACTGTTCCGATGCAGCCGGTTGTTCTGAATGAGCGGACGCTGGGATCCGGAACCCGGATGCAGACCCAGATCGGCATTGTCGTGGCTGAAACAGTTCTTCACGACCACATCGTGGCACACCTGAAAGCTGATGCCGTCCCCGTTGTAATTGCGGGCCGTGACCGCATCGATGGTGCAGCGAACGCAGTCCTGCAGAAAAATGCAGCCGCCGTAGTTGCCGTTGAGATTTTCGCACTGAGCACCGTTGCCGTCCAGAACCAGCGACCCGATGACGATGTCGGATGTCCGTTCGCTGGTCAGCAGCGGAAACAGGGACGTGCAGCGGGGCCTGCCGGCCAGCCACAGGTTCTCCCGCAGACCGTCGTTCAGACGGAAGCGGTTTCCGGACCGGGCCGTCAGCGTTCGTTTGATGACGATCGGCCGGTTGTACCGAGGGTCGGTGCCGAACAGCGTGACACCGTCGCCCGGCCGAAATCCGCCCGCCTGCTGCAGAGTGATTTCCTGGTCGTACCAGTCCGAATCGGCAGCCAGAGACACCGATTCGGACGGGCCGCGGGTGAGAACCGTATCGTCCCCGCGCCCCTGCAGACGAATGCCGGACGGCAGGAACACGGCATTCCGCAGAACAAACGTTCCTTCCAGAAGCTGCACGGTTCCGCCGCCCCGGCGGGCCACGCAGTCGACCGCCGCCTGCAGAACCCGATCGGAAGAACCGATCAGGTCCCCGCGCTTCGTCCCCACGGTCAGTGTGAATCGTTCGTCCCAGTCCGGTTCGATGCGGGCATCCCCGTCGGTGGCCCGGGGATTCGTGACGGGCGGACGATCATCCGCAGCCAGATGAACTGCAGGCACCGCAGCCGTCATCGCGGCCGCCTGGCACAGAAATCGTCGTCGCTTCATGCAGTCTGACACGAGCTGTCCTCGAACAGAACGATTGCAGGAATGCCAGGTCCGGTTACCGACCGGGCCGGAGAAAAAACGGGAAAAGAAAATTCTGTTCGATGAGCGGAGGGAATGCCAGGCGTTCTCCAGGCTCCCTGCCGGTCGCGGCCCGGCCGTCCTGAACAACCGCAGGCGGTTCCCGGCTTTCGGGCAGGAGAATTTCGGATTTTCGAAACACCGGATTTCCAGGACACTGTCAGCCGGGATGACACGAACCGCTCTGCGGAGGGGACGTGCGACCGTTCGCTGTACCGGGACATTCACTGCACCGGGACAGCAGACTCCTGTCTGCTGTCCGTGGACCCGTCTATGGAAACTGCTGCTGTCATTCTGCTGATCATTCTGCTGCCGGCGGCACTGATCACGTGGCGCGTCCGCGTCAGCGGCTGCGGACTCCAGGCCTGGTTTCTGTACCAGGTGGCCCGTTTCTACACGTCCCTGATGTTCCGGCTGCGGGCGACCGGACACGGTTCCCTGCCCGAAGAAGGAGCCGCTCTGATCATCTCCAACCACACCAGCCCCGTGGACCCGATGCTCATCTGGGCCGACATGCGCCGCTGCTGGCCCGGACCGCGCATCCGTCTTCCCGGGTTCATGATGGCCCGGGAGTACTACGAAATCGGCGGGCTTCCCGGGTGGGTGTTTCGCGTGATGCAGAGCATTCCTGTCGACCGCGATGGTCACGACATGGGACCGGCCCGGGCCGCGCTGCGGCGGCTGAAAGAGGGGCATCTGGTGAGCGTTTTTCCTGAAGGCCGCATCAATGATGTCACTCCGGACGGCCGGCTGCTGCCGGGAGACACGGGAGCTGCATGGCTGGCGCTGAAAGCCCGTGTGCCCGTGATTCCCGTTTACATTCGTCATGCTCCCCGCGGCACCACCATGCTCAATTCCTTTCTCGTCCGCACGCACTCCTTTCTGATCTGGGGACAACCGATCGACCTGAGTGCCTGGTACGACCGGCGGATCACCCACGAACTGCTGGAAGAAGTCACCGATCTGCTCATGACGCGGCTGGCCGAACTGGGCGGTGTCCCGACCGAAGAACGACCCGCGTCGCCGCCTGAGACATCCGCAGAGAGCACCCGCCGAGCGGACAGTTGACACCGCGCACCCGGTCTTCTGCCCCGGCTGTTCCTGCAGCAGGGCCGGAACCGAAAAACGGCCGCTTCCACCGATGCACCGCGCGGCCCGGACCGTTATGGTTTCTTCCGCGCTCCCGGGGCCGCACCCGTCACCCGCAGAAACCTGAAACGATCGCCCGTTCGATTTCGGAGAACTCCATGTCATCCTTTGATCCCCGCAGCACGGTGCGGCCGGATTTCGATTCTGTGATCACGGACATCGCAGACTATGTTCAGAATGTCGATGTGAGTGCGTCTCAGGAAGCCATGCAGACGGCGCGCTACTGCTGGATGGACAGCATCGGCTGCGGCCTGTACGCCCTGAAGTATCCGGCCTGCACACGTCTGCTGGGACCGATTGTTCCGGGGGCCGGAATGCCGGGAGGCGCCCGGGTGCCGGGCACCGACCACGAACTGGATCCTGTGCGTGCCGCCTGGAATATCGGAGCCATGGTGCGGTGGCTGGACTACAACGACACCTGGCTGGCAGCCGAATGGGGACATCCATCGGACAACCTGGGCGCCCTGATGGCTCTGGCCGACTACCAGGCGCGGACCGACCGTCCCGAACGCACGATGCGGGATGTGCTGGAAGCCATGATTCGCGCCCACGAAATCCAGGGCGTGCTGGCCCTGGACAACGCATTCAACCGCGTGGGGCTGGATCACGTGCTGCTGGTTCGTATCGCATCGGCCGCCGTGACAGCTCAGATGCTCGGCTGCAGCCACGACGAAATCCTCAATGCGGTCTCGCAGGCATGGCTGGACGGGTCGGCTCTGAGAACCTACCGCCACGCGCCCAATACCGGATCCCGCAAGTCATGGGCCGGCGGCGACGCATCCGCCCGCGGGCTGTTTCTGGCTCTGCTGGCCCGTCGCGGTGAAATGGGCTATCCGTCGGCTCTGACAGCCCCGGGCTGGGGATTTCAGGATGTGAGTTTCGCCAGACAGCCGGTCACCCTGGCACGACCGCTGGGCACCTACGTGATGGAAAACATCCTGTTCAAGATTTCCTTCCCCGCCGAATTCCACGCTCAGACCGCCGTGGAATGCGCTCTGGCTCTGCACCCGCAGGTGCGCGACCGCGTGAATGACATTGAACGCATCGTGCTGGAAACCCAGGAATCCGGTGACCGCATCATCAACAAAGTCGGACCGCTGAACAATCCGGCCGACCGGGACCACTGCCTGCAGTACATGGTGGCCGTTCCGCTGCTGTTCGGACGGCTGCAGGCGGAAGATTACGAAGACGACGTGGCGGCCGATCCGCGGATCGATGTGCTGCGGGACAAAATGGTGTGTTCGGAAAACGAACAGTTCACCCGGGATTACCTGGACCCGGAACGGCGGGCCATCGGCAATGCCGTTCAGGTGTTCTTCCGTGACGGAACGTGCACCGACCGCGTGGCCATCGATTATCCGGTGGGCCATCGGCGACGGCGGGCCGAAGGCATTCCTCTGCTGGAAGACAAATTCGAACGATATCTGCGGGGTGCCATTCCTCAGGCACAGGCCGATCGCGTCCTGGAACTGTGCGGCGATCAGTCGGTCTTCGAATCCTGCCCGGTCACCCACATGATGGAACTGCTGGCCGTTCGCTGAACGGCATCGGGCCGGCAGCAGGGCGACCGGCGTTCCACGCGACGGGACGGGTACAGCAGCCCGCAGCAGCGCGCCGCACAGTACACGGCCTGCAGCACCACGGCCGGGGCAAGATACCTGGCCGCCGGACGCCGCCGGACAACGATTGCCGCAAGCGGCAGTGCTCCGGCCAGGGCAGCCGGTCCGGCCCACAGCAGCGCCGGCGGAATGCTCAGCAGACCACCGACAGCCACAAACGGAAGAATCGTGCTGAGAAGTTCGCGGAAGCTGCGGTGGTGGTGCCGCAGCAGCATCCACCCGCCACGCGCCCGCCAGGATTCCCGTCGAAAAAATTCCGAAACGGTGCGGCTTTCCCCGTGATGAACGACTCCGGATTCGCACACGAACCGCAGTCGTCCCCGCTGCCGCAGCCGGTAACTCAGATCGACGTCTTCACAGGTGATCAGATGTTCGTCGAACCCGTTGACCGATCGGAACGCATCCGATCGAACCGCCAGATTGAACGTCGCCAGCCATTCCGCATCAACGACCGAACCGGCTTCGGCTGTTCGATGCACCAGTTCATACCACGTGCGTTCCACCCAGGACGCCACGGGCGCAGGCGGAGCCATCTGCATGCCGGCGGCCGCCACGTCGGACCGGCGGAGCTGTCCGCAGACGGCTGTCAGCCAGGACGTCGGCAGTTCGCAGTCCGCATCGACAAAGGCCAGCACATTCCCTTCGGCCGCCATGGCACCGCGATTCCGCGACACGGCCACATTGCCGGGCGGTGCCGTCACAACACGGCAGCCGGCCGCCCGGGCCAGCTCCGCGGTGCCGTCCGTCGAACCGGCATCGACCACGATCACTTCGGCCACCCGGATATCGGCGGACTGCTTCTGACGGCGAATCGAATCGATGGCCGCCGTAATCAGCGATGCTTCGTTCATCGCCGGAATGATGAACGACACCCTCAGCGGCAGCCCGTTGCCCGATGAACCCGATGACGGTGTCATGAAAACCTCCACGATGATGCCGCTCCCGCAGCCGACACGGCCGGACCGGTCGTCTCGGCTGCCGGACAGAACAGGTCCGCCGCGGACTGCCGGATCGGCCGGCGGGGTGTCGGCAGCCCGGATCCTGTTCCAGGGATCGCCTGAAATCGGACGGAAGCAGCACAGTCCCGCAGACCGTGTTCCAGAACGTAACTGGTCACGCAGCGGTCATCGTGCATGAGAACCACGGCACCATCGTGACAGGCCGCCTCCAGAAATCGGCTTCGCAGTTCGGGCAGCGACGGCAGCAGAAAATCGCGTGTATCGTGAGTCCACAGGACGATGCGAAAACGTGCTGCCAGCAGCTGCCACAGCGCGCCGGGCGTCAGTTCGCCGAACGGCGGTCGGAACAGGTCGGTCCCCACTCCGGTGATCTGCTCGATTTCCTCCCGGCCGCGCCGCACATCGTTCATCCACGCCGCTGTCGACAGCCGACGGGCTCCCCAGTGCCGCCAGGTATGCGATCCCAGAGCGTGGCCTTCGTTGAGAATCCGGCGGAGCAGCGCCGGATGCTTCCGGGCCCGCCGACCGATCACGAAAAACGTGGCCCGGGCACCGGCTGCAGCAAGCTGATCGAGAACGCGGGCCGTTCGCTCCGGGTGCGGACCGTCGTCGAAGGTCAGATAAACAGACGGACGGCCCGAATCGCCCGTTCGCGGCATGCGCGTGATACAGCGTTCCGGACCGAACAGCCGGACGGCAGCTTCGCGGGTGATTCGTGTGAGGACAGACATCGTGCGTCTCGAAACAAACCCCGGTGGAACCCGGCCGGATCAGGATCGTCTGCGACGCCGCAGACGCTGCAGCAGGCCCGACCGCTGCAGAACACCGCGGGCCGCGCGATGAACGGCCGTGCGGCAGGAAATCAGCATGGCCGCGGCCGCAGCGACAGGCCCGTTCGGCAAAAGCCACACGTCCGAACTGTGCGTCTGAACATTCGAAAACAACTGCTTGTAGTCCGCATGCCCCAGCCCGAAGTCCAGGGTGTGGCAGGTGCCGCTGCGAATGATGTCGTCGATGAGCTCCGAGACGAGAACCGTACCGGGACTCAGCCGTGCCAGGTCGGAAACAAACCCGGTTTCTTCGTAGTGCACGTATCCCTGATGACAGGTGTTGATCACGAAGGCCACCGGACGGTCGTCCCGCCGCATGATGTACCCTCGAAATCCGGCCCGGGCGGCCAGCGTCTCATACAGACGACGTTCCTGAAGGCTGTTTCGGACGCGCAGGCCCAGTTCCCGCGACTGCCAGGTCTGCTGCGACACTTCGTGGGCCGCTTCCAGAAACTCGGGAACGTCTTCCGGCTGAGTACAGACGGTCACCTCGAACGATCCCAGCCTGCGGCGTTTCCGCCGCAGCGTGTTGCGGGTCTTGCCGCGAAACTGCTGCTTCCAGTAGTCCTCCACCGTGTCCGGCAGGCGGATTCTCCACCGCGGCTGAACAGGATGCGGACGCAGCAGTTTCAGTTCCGGTCGCGGCTGCTGCAGGTATTTCGACAGGCCCTGCCACAAAAAGGTGTCCACGGCGAGTGCTTCGATCATGAGCCCGCCCCAGGACCGGTCGCGAAGGATCCGGCTGATCGCCGTCAGCCATTCGGCCAGGGTTTCCGCACGACCGTTCCACAGCAGACCTTTTCCAAACAGGCGGCGGCCGTGAAGCTGCCAGGTCCGTTTCGTTCCCGGCAGACCGGCGATCGTCAGGTTCCAGGGATCGAGGACACCGGCGCAGACAATCTGCGGTCCGTCCAGCAGCGCCGCCATCCGCACATCGGTTTCCGGAACATCGAGTGTGCCGCAGAACCAGGCCTTCAGACAGTCCGGATGCAGAACCGGATGAGGATGGGGCGTCTGATCGAACAGGGTTTCCAGTTCAGCCGCGTATTCATCGAGCATGTCGGTGAGCGGGCGTACGATGCACTGCAGCCGCCCGGACGCTGTGTCGCACGAGGATCGTACCGCGTTTTTGGACAGAACAGACGTCATCGTTATCATTCTCAGCGCCGCAGGCCATGCGGCGTCTTCTTTTCCGGGAAACGACCGGCCGGTCGGCCTTTGCAGCAGATCCCGGATCGTTCCGACGGATGTGCCGACTGCGTATGCAGCTTAGGTCGCGGGAAGACGAAACACGGGAGAAACCGGCAGGGCGGAGGATTTTCGAAACCGTCGATGACCGGACAGCCGGAAAACCGGATGGGAGTAACGTCTGTGACGGACGGAACGACTGGATCGCAGGCATCAGCCACAGCCGTCTCCCTGCCGGCACTGACGATCGGACCATATGCACTGGATCTTCCGGTCGTTCAGGCGGCGCTGAGCGGTTACAGCGACTGGCCCATGCGGCATCTCGCCCGCCGGATGGGAGCTCCGTATACCATCTGCGAAGTGATGCTGGACCACTTCGTCACGTCTCTGCGTGACCGCGCGCGGACGCGCCGGTTTCTCATGCTGACCGATGACGATCACCCGGCCGCCGCTCAGCTCATGGGCGCCGATCCGGCTGCCTTCCCGGCGGCCGCCCGGCGGCTGGTCGACGCCGGATTCGATGTGATCGACATCAATTTCGGCTGTCCGGTGAAAAAAGTTCTCGGACGCTGCCGCGGTGGATACCACCTGGGACAGCCGGACGTGGCCATGGAAATCATGCATCGGGTGCGGGATGCCGTTCCCCCGTCCGTTCCGGTCACGGTGAAAATGCGGCGCGGCATCGACCTGTCTGCGGAAAGCCGCGACCGCTTTGATCGCATTCTGGAAGGAGCATTCGATGCCGGCATCGATGCCGTAACGGTTCACGCACGCACCGTACAGCAGCGGTACGCAGGACGGGCCGACTGGGAGTTTCTGAAACAGCTTCGGGACAACTGGCCTCAGCACACGATTCTCGGCAGCGGCGACCTGCACACCGCCGGTGACTGTGTGCGCATGATTCGGCAGACAGGGGTTTCCGGGGTCACGGCCGCCCGGGGTTCCATCGGCAATCCCTGGATCTATCAGCAGTGCCGCGCTCTGCTGGCCGGCAGACCTCTGCCGCCGCCTCCGTCCGTTCATGAGCAGCGGGACGTGATGCGGCTGCATTTCGCCTGCATCCTGCAGGTGTACCCGCAGAAACTCGCCTGTGGCCGCATGCGCCGGTTCAGCCTCCGTTATGCCGACTGGCATCCGCAGCGGGAACAGGTCCGAAAGGATTTCATCGCCGTCCGGTCTCAGGACGACTGGATGCACGTTATGAAACGCTGGTACGACACCGACCAGCCGGGACGGTATCCGTCGGAACCGGCGGAACGGCATTCCGGGGCCGGCACCGATGCCGGCGAACAGGCCTGCCGTTCATCAGATGCAGACAGCGGGCCGTAAGCGGTTCAGCGTTTGAGCAGACAGCCGTTGCTCCGCGTGAGCTGCCACTGCATCACCTGAACGATCTGCCGGGCGACGGATTCGACAACGGCCGGAACGACGGCATTGCCGAACTGTTTGTACGCCTGGGTGTCTGAGACCACCTGGGCAGGGCCGTTCAGCATTCGGTCCAGCAGGTGTTCGGGAAATCCCATCAGCCGACCGGCTTCTCTGGGAGTCAGGCGCCGGGGATTGCGGCCTTCGCCCTGTGGAATGAGGATTTCTGATCCGTCCTTATAGTAACGGGCGCTGAGGGTCCGTGTGATGCCGTGCGGATCCGCCACGCTGCAGCCGAAACCGTTTCCTTTCCGACGGTGCCGCTCGGCGTAGTCCTGCAGGTACCGCCACAGCCGATCGGTCAGCGTGTATTTGGGATCCGGGTTCGGTTCCAGAATGTCGGCAAGTTTCGGTCGGGGATGATCGGGAGGCTGTGCGAACACGAACGGCGGCTGCGAACCGAACAGTGTTCGGTCGAAGGCGACAATGAGAATGCGTTCGCGGTGCTGGGGCACCCAGGCGGCCGCATCGATGATCCTGCTGAACACCGTGTACTTCAGTTCTTCCAGCGTTCCCTGAATGGTTCTCCAGGTGTCGCCTTTGTTGTGCGATCGGAGATTCTTGACGTTCTCCAGCAGAACAACCGGCGGACGATGCTGTTCGATGATGCGGGCCAGATGGAAAAACAGTGTCCCCTGGGTTTTGTCGAGGAACCCATGCTGGCGACCCAGGCTGTTTTTCTTCGACACGCCGGCCAGGGAAAACGGCTGACAGGGAAACCCGGCTGCCAGCAGATCGTGCGGGGGCAGGTCATCGCGGATCTGCGTGACGTCTCCGGCCGCGTCGTCGCCGAACCAGGCACGGTAGGTTTTCTGAGCATAGGGGTCGATTTCGCAGGAATACCGACACACCCCGCCCACAGCCTCCAGCCCCAGCCGCATGCCTCCGATTCCGGAAAACAGATCGACGAAAGCGAACGGCACTCCGGAAGCCGACGGCACCGGTTCGGCATCGGCAGAGAACAGAGTCGCACCGGACGGGGAAGATCTCGGCCGGTCGCTGGTTTCCACAGGCAGTGTCACCGGGTGATCATCCTGACAAAAGCATCGTTTCCGTCCGCACACCGCCGCACTTCGTCAGCCCGGCTGCGTCAGCCCGGCAGCCCGCCGTCAGACGGGTGAATCCTGGCACTCGTTTTCAGCCCGGTCAACGCACGGAGGCAGCAGTCCGTGGCGTTCGGGTCATTCCCCGCCGTCCGGAATCGACCGCGGATCGAAAATCGATGCCGCGATGATGCGTTCCGGTCCGAACGACGGATCGCTCATGTAATACACGACCACAACCTTTCCGTCCGGACGCTGGACCATTCGCGGATAGCCGATATCCCGGCTGCTTCCGTCATCGCGGAGTACGACGATCGGTCCCCAGGAAGCTCCCTGATCCGGACTGAATCGCAGTCGGATACTGAATGGTTCGGCGCGGTGCCCCCAGGCCAGACGCAGACGCCGGCAGTATCGAAACCCACGCAGGGAACGCATCCATCCGCCTGACGGCCGTTTGTTTCAGAGTAAACGCCGGCGGCGAAACCGTTCGAACCGGAACACATGGCAGAACGCGTGCTTTCAGAACGCAATTTTTTCTCACATCGTTCGATGAAAGGCCTCCAGGCCGACGTTTCGTCGTTCCTGAACACGGGAACGCGGTATCAGAACACCAGGGGGGATGACAGCATGGCCAGAACGGTTGAGCGACTTCAGGAATTCTCCATTCCGCTGATTTCCGGCGTATTGCTGGCCATTGCGTGGGCGAATCTCAGCCCGCACAGCTATCACGCGGCCATCCACGCGCCCTTTCATCAGTTCGGCGCCTGGCTGCATGCCGACCACGCAATGGAAGTCTCTCACGACGGCTGGGAGCATCTGTTCACCGCCCATTTTCTGATCAACGACATTTTCATGGTCGTGTTTTTCGGCATTGCAGCCAAGGAAATCACAGAAGCCTGCCTGGCCGGCGGAGCACTGAATCCGATTTCCAAGGCCATCAATCCGCTGTTCGCAACCGCCGGCGGAGTCATCGGCCCGATCGCCATGTTTCTGAGCCTGAATGCAGCGTTCGGCCGGCCGGAATGGGCCGGCGGCTGGGGCATCCCCACAGCCACGGACATCGCTCTGGCCTGGCTGGTGATGCGCTGCCTGTTCGGAAAAACGCATCCGGCTGTCAGTTTTCTGCTGCTTCTGGCCGTGGCCGATGACGCGATCGGACTGGGAATCATCGCGATCGGCTACCCGGACCCGTACCATCCGACGCAGTGGAGTCAGCTTGTGTGGCTGCTGCCCGGAATGGGCACGGCATGGTATCTGCGCCGTCGGCAGGTCGGAAACTGGGTGCCATACATCGTCATTGGAGGATCCTTCTGCTGGTGGGGACTGTACAGCGCCCACCTGCACCCGGCTCTGGCACTGGTGTTCGTGGTTCCGTTCCTGCCCGGCCCCAGGCGAGATTCGGGCCTGTACGTGGATCGCGTGGATCACCACGCCCATTCTCCTCTGGAAGCTTTTGAACACGATCTGAAACGGCTGGTGGATTTCGGCCTGTTCTTTTTCGCGCTGGCGAACGCCGGCGTGGCCTTCAGCGAAGTCAGCGGGCTGAGCTGGATCATTCTGGCCTCTTTGATCGTGGGGAAAATGGCGGGGATCACCCTGTTCTCACTGGCCGCCCACCTGGCCGGTTTCCGCCTGCCGCCGGGAATGACAGTCCGCCACGTCCTGGTAACCAGCGTAGTCGCCGGTCTGGGGCTGACAGTGGCCCTGTTCGTCAGCGACCAGGCCTTCACCGACCCGGCCCTGCAGGGAGCAGCCCGCATGGGAGCTGTCTTCAGCGTGGCAGCCGCCCTGCTGGCCGTCGTTCTGCGCAGCGTTCTGCGGATCGAAAAAGCGGCCGAAGAACTGATCGAACACCTGACGTCGCCGGATCCGGTGCCCGCATCGAATCAGTCCTGACAGCGATGCACGGTGCCGGCTTCCGCATGGAACGGCACCCCGTCTCTTCACTGCGGCACAAAACCGGTTCATTGAGGCAGCCGCGTGGTGAACAGACACGACCTGAACATTCTGTTCATGATGCATCGATCATGATTCGCCGTTCATGGCTCACGAGGGTGGCAGCCAGGGAAGGCCGCCGAGTGCTTTGCACGATGATTCGCCCCACAGTAGTCTGCAGGCACCGTGCGATCCGGTAATCCGCGCTGCGGGCAGGTCTGTCTGATCCGGATGCCCGTGCCCCTGCGGTCTGAAGCTGTCCGCAGCCGGTTCGTCCGGGACCTGTCCGGTTCGTCCGCGCGGTCCGGAGGCTCCTGGTGCCGACCGTTTCTGCATCTGCTGGGAAGGTCTGAGATGACTTCTGATGCTCGTTCTGTCGAACCTGAGGATGTCGAAGCGGGACAGACCGATCGATCAGCAGAAGCCCCTTCTTCGTCGGAAGGCCGTCTTTCCCGCTGGTCGAAGGCACGCCTGCTGCTGGCTCTGATCTGCAGCCATGTGCTGGCCCCCTACGCTTCCGCACGAGTCGTCATACGTTTTCAGCTTCAGGGCGATGTCGAAAAATTCTATGCCGTCCAGACCGCCGTGTTCCTCACCATTGGCCTGGTACTCGCCTGGCGGCAGCTGGTCTGTCTGCCGGGCCGCAGAAAAGTCCTGTGGATCAGCGGTCTGCTGGTTCTGTGGCTGGGCGTGTCGTTTGCTCTGCTGGCTGTGGCGTCGCATTCGGAAATTCCTGCGTTCATCCTGGGCGTTCTGTGGGCGGGAGGATCGCTGTGGATCGTGTGGACCGTGTGGGCCTGGAGCCTGTTTCGGTCGCGAGAGGTTCTCGTCGGGACGGTTCTCGTGGGACTGCTGGCGGTTCCGTTCTGGGTCTTTGTCGAAGCGACCGGACTGCGCGGCGACACGCGCGTCGAGTTCGCCTGGCGGAAGCCGCGGCAGACGATCGAGATCGCGCCGGAATCCGGCCCGGTGGAATCAACGGGCGCTGTCCTGTGGCCGGGCTATCTGGGCACTGCCCGCAACAGCGTGCTGGAAGGAATCGCTCTGGATCCCGACTGGAACAGCCGGCCTCCGGAAACACTGTGGCGGCAGCCATGTGGCCTGGGGTGGAGTTCCTTCGCCGTGACCGAAACCACCCTGTTCACTCAGGAACAGCTTCCTGCCGGAGACTGTGTCACGGCCCGGGACCTGGAAACCGGTCGACTGCTGTGGGCGGCTCCCGACGGCTCCGAACGCTATCGGAGCGGCCTGGGCGGCGACGGGCCGCGGGCTACGCCGGCCCTGCACCATCTGACGGACGAAACGGACGCCGGCACAACCCGGCTCGTGCTCTACACGGCCGGCCCGAAGGGCATCGTGCGCTGTCTGGATGCGGCCACCGGGAAGGACATCTGGAAAACGAACCTCATGGAACTGTACCCCGGTGAAGAACTGGTTCACGGAGTCTGCGGGTCGCCTCTTGTCCTGAATGACGTGGTGATCGTGTGTCCGCCGGCTGAAAACGGTCCCTGCCTGGCAGCTCTGGATCAGCGCACGGGCCGGCCTGTGTGGAAGTGCGCGTCTTCCTGGCGGGCCAGTTATGCGTCTCCGGCCCTGATGACGATCTGCGACCGGCCGCAGATTGTGCTGCACGCCGGTCCGGGCGTGATCAGTGTGGATCCGGAAACCGGGACGCCGCTTTGGCAGTACGAATGGACGAACGAATTCGATAACAATGCAACACAGCCTCTGCAGGTTCAGGACGATCCGGACGATCTGTTCGTCGCCACCGGCTACCGCGGCGGGATCGCGCGGATTTCCATTCGCCGAAAAGACGATGGGGCCCTGCAGGTTTCGGAAACGTGGAGCACCCGCCGACTGATGAGAACCCGTTTTTCCAGTGTGGCACAGTTCGGCGATGCGGTCGTCGGGCTGGACGACAACATTCTGTGTGCGGTCGATGCGGCCACGGGAAAACGGCTGTGGAAGAAACAGCGTTACGGACACGGGCAGATTCTGCGCGTCGCCGATCTGCTGCTCGTGGTGGAAGAAAAGGGCAGCATTCGCCTGCTGAAGCCGGACCGGACCGGACCGCACCCGGTGGGAGACGCCTTTCCGGCGCTGGACCGCAAAACGTGGAGCCATCCGGTTCTGGTCGGTGATCGGCTGTTCGTGCGCAATGACCGGCAGATGGTGTGCGTGCGTCTGCCGCTGCTGTCTCCGCCGGCCGGAAACTGACAGGACATCACAGGCGCACGTCGATCTCCAGACCGTCCCAGGCCGGTTCGATGCCGTCCGGCAGTTCACGCGACAGCGACTGAAAATCCAGATCGTGTGCCATGTGTGTGAGAAATGTCCGGCGGGCCGCCAGTTGCCGCGCCACCCGCACGGCCGCCTCGACGTGCAGGTGTGTCGGGTGAGGTTTGTAGCGCAAAGCCCCCAGGATGAGCGTGTCCAGATTCTGCAGCAGTTCACGGGATTCTGCGGGGATGGACGACACGTCCGTACAGAAGGCCACGTCGCCGATGCGAAACCCCAGGATGGGCAGGCGACCGTGGACCAGGCGAACGGGCAGAACAGACAGCCCCAGCAGTTCGAACGATTCGCCAGGCACGATCCGGCGGAAGGCGAATCGCGGCGCGGCGAAACGATGAGCGAGCCGGTCGCGGTCCAGAAACGCATAGCTGAACATGCGGCGAATGGCTTCTTCTACATTTTCTTCGCAGTACAGCGGGATGTCGGACTCCAGCCGGAACCCGAAGATCCGCAGATCGTCCAGCCCGGCCACATGATCCGCATGGCTGTGCGTGAAAATGGCCGCGTGCACCAGTGATGCCCGACTGCGCAGAAGCTGCAGCCGCAGTTCGGGACCGGTGTCGATGACGAATTCCCCCTGGGGGGCCCGTACCAGCACACCCGACCGGGTCCGCTGGTTCCGTTCATCGTCCGATGTGCACACCGCACAGTCGCAGCCGACCACGGGAACGCCCACACTGGTCCCCGTGCCCATCAGGGTCAGCGTGGCATGCCGCGGCGGTGAAGAAGCGTCTGCAGACAAGTGAAAGCGATCCGAAATCCGGGTGCGGGAGCTGAGAATCTATCGATCCGGCCGGAAATTAGGAAGAGTGCCGAGAGCTGCTGGATTCCACGGATGCCGACCACCACGATTTCTCCCGCCGATCCTGTGTCAGGGGACCAGGTGTTCGTGTTTCCTTGAGGTTTCTGATGTCTCATGGCCGTTTCTGCTCCGCGACAACCGCGCCCTCTGCAGCCGATGGACCCGCAGCTGAAGGATATCCAGCCCGGCGGTGGTGTGGTGATTCGTCTGGAACAGGCCTGGGGCAGGCTGCGGCGATGGTGGCTGAGTCGGTTTCGGCGGTCCTGGGTTCGCCGCATGGCGGCGCTCAGGCGGGGGGACTTCAATCCCTGTCCGCACGACGTGCTGGATCCGCGCGACCTGAAATTTCATCGGAACCAGGGCGGCTGGTACTGGGATCCCCAGGATGATCCGTTCACCTGGCGGGATCGCCTGCCGTTTGTCCGGGTGGGCCTGGCCGAACTGCTTGTGATCGGAGGCGGATTTGCCGCCGTGGCCGTCGTCTGTGCGGTCCTCGCTGTTCTGACCGGCGGACCAGGGCGCGTCATTGCCGCTGCGGTCGGCATGGTGAGTGCCGTGCTGGCCGGGCTGACGGCCTGGTTTTTTCGGGATCCGGTTCGCACCATTCCGACAGAACCCGGACTGGTGGTGTCGCCGGCCGACGGACGTGTGGTCGACGTGGAAGAAATCGGGCACGATGACGACATCGGCGGTCCGGCTGTGAAGATCGGCATTTTCCTGTCCATCTTCAATGTGCATATCAACCGGGCTCCCATGGCTGCACGCGTGATCGGACTGCGCTATCGGCCGGGAAAATATCTCAATGCCCTGCGTCCGGAATCGGCCCGCGAAAATGAACAACTGGCGGTTCTCATGGAATCCCTGGACGGACACTGCCGCGGACTGGTGGTGCGGCAGATCACCGGTGCCATCGCCCGCCGTATCGTCTGCTGGCTGAAGCCCGGCGACCGGCTGCAGCGCGGCGAACAGTTCGGCATGATCAAACTGGGTTCCCGTACGGAACTGCTGCTGCCCCGGGAACCACAGCTGACGATCCGGACACGGCCGGGCGATCGCGTCCGGGCTGGTCTTTCCATTCTCGCCGAATTCCACGATTCGGATCCCCGAACGGCTGATCCTGGCCGCACACCGGACACCGGAAACGCAACCTGACCGGGGAACGGGGG
>WFTL01000108.1 GCA_015485495.1 Planctomycetaceae bacterium | reverse complement strand
GGACGCTTCAATGGGGCCGCCGCTGGTTAGCGGCGGAAGGGACACCTACGGAGTCGCCGAGGGATTCATACAACGAAGCTTCAATGGGGCCGCCGCTGGTTAGCGGCGGAAGGATCGTTCACGGCGTCCCAGACAGCCGGCGCGATGGCGGCTTCAATGGGGCCGCCGCTGGTTAGCGGCGGAAGGACCCCGATCTGTCTGCTGGAGAAAGGATTCCATCCTGTGCTTCAATGGGGCCGCCGCTGGTTAGCGGCGGAAGGTGCGTGCGTTGCAAACCACGCACACACAAGAACTTACAATGCCGATTGCGAGAGGTCCACGCCAGATCGCCCTCAATTCTGCCGTTTTTTTCGTGGCCAGTTGTAACTCCTTTCCTGAAAAGACCTTGCGATTGCGAGCGGTCCCGCCGTTTTTCGCACCACCGGACCACTCGCAGACCAGAACACCGAACAGACGCATTTTCCAGACGTTCGGCCGAAAATCAAGGCGTCTGCCTGCAAAAAACAGGCCGGAAGGGGGAAGCCGTCCCGGCGACGGACCGGCCAGTTCCCCGTGCGCATCGTGAGGGAGACCCCCGGCGGCAGACCGAGCGTTCAGCAGGTCCGTCTATTGAGCGCTGGAGCGGCTGCCGGCGGGAGATCCGGAGATGTTCGTACCGGGCGGCAGCGGCCGACCGGCCACCCGCAGGTCCAGACGGTGCACATACTCCCGCAGCCTGCGGAACGCTTCGAAGTCGCTGCCGTACAGCCAGAACGTGACTGTCGTTTCCGGATCGGCCGATTCCACGATCTGCCGGAATCGGGAACCGGACTTGAGTGCCCGGGCCACCGATTCCCCCGAATACGTCTCCGCCGGAACAATCGTCCACCGGGCCACTTCGATGCGATAACCGGACGACATTCCGCTGAGCATTTCGGATGGAGACGGCGCCGCGCGGCGGACCGTATAGCGCATGAGGAATCCGCCCGCCGGCCCGCACGTCCCTTCGTAGCGGCCGAAGCGCCGAATGAGGTCCATACGGTTCATCACCTGGGATTTCAGCCGCTGCAGCAGGGGCTCCAGGGGAATCCACGCCACCAGACCGTCGTGAATCCGGAAGTGCAGTTCATGCCGGCTGCCGGAACGGGCGACCGGAGACAGCCGGTGTTCCAGCCGTGTTTTGCTGTCTTCTTCAAAGGACGGCTGTTCGAGCAGTTCCTGGAGCTGTGCGGTCTGCTGCCGGATGGTCTGAAGCTGCGCGTGGGCGCGGCGCTGCTGTCGGGCCGCCTGGGCGAGGGCCGTTTTCAGACGCGTCCGCTCTCGGGCGGCGTCATCCAGACGCTGCTGCACATGCTGTTCTGCCGTCCGCAGGGCGGTCAGATCCGCTTTCGTTTCTCGAATGGTCTGCTGTGCCGCGTCGGCCTGGTGCTGCCGCCGGGCCGCTTCTGTCTGCAGAGCCCGGTGTCGGTTTTGCAGGGTGTGCGCCTCTTGCTGCAAAGCCGCGATTTCTGTTTCGACATCCGCCAGTTCCGCCTGCCGGCGTTCGAAGTCGGTTCGGGCCGCAATCTGCTGTTCCTGAATGTGATTCAGAAGCTGCTGCACGGCCGCAATCCGTTCGGGGCCGTCGGTTGTCGGTGATTCGGTCGGCCTTTGTGGCAGTGATGCCGGCGACGGCGACGGTGATTCCGCGCGGACGGCCGTGCTGGCGGCCGACGCGGATTCGGGCGGCTGGCGAGCCACTTTCACGCCGGCCACCACGATGAGAATGATGAGGATGCCGACAATGTTGGCAATGATATCCAGGAAGGAGTCCGATCCGAACGCCGGATCGTCTCCCGACAGACGGCGTGTCATGGCAACTCCCGTTCCAGGGAAACCGGTCGGGAGCGGGGAGCGAACAGGTTTTCGACTGCCGCCCGCAGGGCTCCCGTTTCCGGGTCCACAAAGGCATCCAGACTGACTCGTGACGACACCGGCACCCCGTGTCGAGTCAGTTCATCGGCAAGCTGCAGTTCCAGCGTGTGGGCTCCCGGACTGACAACGAACTGCACGGCCGGCCGCGTGCGGCCAAACAGCATGCGGGGCTGCTGACGAATGTGTTCTTCCAGCGCAGCGGCCAGACGTTCTGCGATGTCTGCCACCGCCATCCCGTGCAGGGCCCAGGGAGCGTGCCCGGGAATCGTCAGGTGCTGCGGATCCAGATGCACCGTGATGCGTTCGTAAAACACCAGACCGCCGGCCGTTCCCGCTGGCCCCGAACCGGTCGCCTGTCTCTGTCCCGATGCGTCTGGCGCTCCAACTGCCGTGCCGCCGGTTCCGCCGGAACGGTCTGTGTTGTGATGCGGACGGCCCGGGCCGCGGGGAGCCAGCACGGCGATGTCTGTGCCGGTGTCTGCAGAAGCCGGCCCGCGAGTACCGGTCGGATGGCCGGACGGCGGCCGTTGTCCTGACGATGGTTCCGGTCGGATGCTCGGCGCGGTGGTCGGCGCGGTGGTCGGCGCGGTGGTCGGCGGGCTGGTCGGCCGGGATTCGGCCATGGTGTTTTCCGAATCTGCCGCCGATCCGTCCTGTTCAGGACGGTCTGACATGTGGGCAGCGCCGGGCGAACGGGACCTGTCAGCCGGAATACGGTCATCCATCGGGAACAGGGGACGGGCGGGCCGGTCTTCGGATGCTTCCCATCTCGGGGAAGCGGTCCCGCTGCCGCCCGCGATATCGTTCGGCTGTCCGGACGCATGCGGCGATCGGGAGCGTTTCATTCGGGAATCGGTTCCTGCGTGGCCGTCGGAACCAGATTTCCGGCCCATCTGCGGAGGTGTGTGTGTGCTGGTGTTC
>WFTL01000107.1 GCA_015485495.1 Planctomycetaceae bacterium | reverse complement strand
TTTCGGCTCTCAGTGAGCCACAAAGGCCGGAAAGTTCCACAGGCGAAGAAAACGCAGCGTCATCCGGGCGATCCTTCATGTGATGACGTGTCAGGAACTTTGAAAACTGCCGGATCGGCGTCGCTTCGCTCCTTGATCCGGCCTGCGGCCTGACGGCCCCGACGGAGCGGGGCCCTCCACTGTCCGATGGAGGGACGGGCTCTGTCCCGTCCGACGTAACCCACCGAGCCACACAACCGGCCCTGTCGGTCATTCCGAACTCTGACGACAGGACGCAATTGGCAGGCAGTCATCGTACGTCAGTTTCGGAGGGATCTCAACGTCCATGTCTGTCCTGAAGTGCGTCGCTGTTGCCGCACCCATGCCTCACGCCGACGGTGAAGGACGGAAGGTGACGGACTCCCTTCTGGCCGAACCTGAGCTGTTCTCAGGCGTGTTGCCCTTCAGATGGAAATCCGCCGACGCCTGGAGTGTCTGCCGGCCGGGACCGCTTCTGCGGCGGACCGTTACGGTGTGGGCGGTGTGAACCGAGGGGCCTGGTCGAGCGTGTTCAGAGCGGCTTCCCGGTTTTCGAGAAGCTGTGAGGCGGTGTTTCCGGCAAAGTCGCTCAACTGCACCACCGCCGGTCCCAGCAGGAACAGAAACACGGATGGCATGAGGCACAGGACGGTCGGAAACAGCAGTTTGAAGGAAGCGGCGTTCGCCCGCGCGTCGGCGCGTTCGCGAATCGTGCTGCGCATGCTGTCGCTGTATTCGGTCAAAGCCCGCGAGATGCTCGTCCCGGTTGCCTCGCTTTGAATCAGCAGCGACGTGAACGATGTGACTTCCGGCGAATCGATTCGCCGGGAGAAACCGTTCAGCGCCTGACTGAGAGAACTGACCTGGGCCTGCTGCGTCACGAGTCGCAGTTCTTCGGCCAGAGCGGGATGGGCGGAGGCGATTTCGGAACGGATCCGCTTCAGTGCCGACTGCACAGTCAGTCCCTGACTGACTCCCATGTTGAGCATATCCAGGGCATCGGGGAGCCCTCGTTCGATGTCGCCCCGCCGGGAAGCGGCCTTCGACGACACCACCAGCGGCGGAAGGGCCCAGCCGACCAGCGGCAGTCCGACGACGGCAGCCAGCAGGTACGGTTCGAGCGATGGAGGAACGGCCAGAAGACCCAGTCCGGCCAGAATCAGTCCTCCAAAGGCCAGCAGGAACCGCACGGCATTCAGGTTCAGCCAGGCTCCGCGTCCGTAATACCCGGCTGCCTGAAGCGTCTGCCGCTGTTTTGCCCGCCGCGCTGCGGATTCGGGCAGCATTTCCGCCAGAGCCGGTGTCGCGGAACCGAACACAAGCTGTTCGTCATCCAGAGGCAGTTCTTCCGGATTCAGACGCGTCGCAGCATCTTCCTTCTGAGAATCCACCAGACTCTCGAAGCGGCTGAACAGCGACGGGCGGATGCGGGATGCAGAAACCGGGGAACCCTTCTGATGGAGGGTGTCGGTCATTTCCGGACGTTCCGTTTTCACAGACGAAGCGGCTGTTGATTCCACGTCGGCTGTCGACGGATCGGAAACGGAGAGGTGTTCGGAATCGTCATCGGCATCCGATTTCCCGCCGACGGACGGCGATTCGGCGGTTTCCGGAAGAACCAGCGGCACGCGCCGCCTGTTCAGACGTCCGGACGCCAGACGAACGATTCCGGCGGCGGCAGCGACAGCGACAACGCCGATCAGAATCCACATTTCCATGATTGACTCCGGAAAAATCAGTCAGCCCGGCGAAACGGCCGGTCGGCCGGTCATCAGAATCGCGCGGTTTTCTGCAGGATACGGAAGACGGCCAGGCCGCCTGCAATCTGCAGCACCACCCCCGTCCAGAATGTCAGACGTCCCCAGAAGGAGGCCATGAGTCGGGAGAGATACTGCGGGTCCTGGAAAAGGTAGAACGCGACAACCAGCGGCGGGATGCCGAGCATGAGCAGGGCTCCGAGCCGACTGGCGATCGTGGCCGCCCGCATCCGACTGATGAAGTGCAGCCGGTCGCGGACCGATGCGGCCAGGCGTTCCAGAACGGCCGTCAGGTCGCCCCCTGTGTCCTGGTGGAGACGGATGGCGGCGGTCAGCATGGACAGCGTGGTCACGCCCGTGCGTTCGGGCAGATCATGAACCGCCGATGCCACATCGATGCCCATGTCCATGCGGCGCACGACCAGCCTCAGTTCGTCTCCCAGCGGTGCCGGTGTGTCTCCGGCCACCAGCAGCAGAGCTCGTTCGATATTGCGTCCGCTGCGAGCCGCCCGCGCCAGTTCTTCCGCTGCCTCCGGAAGCTGTTCCCGAATCTTCTTCTGACGCCGGGAGCGGAACACCATCGCGGCCACGATGGGAGCGGCCAGGCCCGTCAGCCCCGACAGGACAGCCAGAGGAACCGATTCGATCAGAACGAATATGCCGCCGCCCGCTGCCACACCGCAGAGAATGCACAGCATGAGCCATGCGGTCGGCGATGTCCGGATTCCCGACTGCATCATGAGTCGATCGAACCAGCCGTTGACGGCATCGCCGGCACTCGACGCCGGTCCCGCAGAAAAACGCACGTCTTCCCGCAGGATCTTCGCGAAACCTGGCTGCGGCTCGATCACGACAGCATGAGGGGCCTGAGTCACCATGGGAAGTTGTCTGTACTGAGGGAAGGAAGAAGAAACGTCGACAGCGCCGGGGGCCGCCGGTGTGTGTCTCAGGATGGATCGGATCGGCCGGGCCCGGACGGATCCTGTTCGACGTCCGAATCGTCCTGAAGATCGGCAGCCGATTCGTCAGGTGCGACAGTCCTGTGTTTCTGTTCCCGGGGCGCGGCAGCTTCGCGGGGCGCGACAACCTGTTGTTCCAGTTCGCGGGGCGCGACAACCTGTTTTTCCAGTTCGCGGGGCGCGAACAGTGGCCGATACTGGTCGATGTCGATGCCGGCGGCGGCCAGCCGCTGCAGGGCGCGGGGTTCGTATCCGGTGGCGAAGAATCGGCCCTCTGTCCTTCCGTTGCGGATTTCCGTCAGGCGGTGCACGAAGATGTCTTCCACCTGAAATTCCCCGTCGCGGATTCCGGCGACTTCGGAAATGCGGGTGACGAACCGTTCGCCGGTATGCAGGCGGGTCACATGAATCACGATGTCCACGGCATTGGCGATGTACCGGCGGGCCGTGCCGGCCGGCAGTTCGGCTCCGGCCAGAGCGACCATGAGTTCCAGACGGTCGAGTGTTTCCCGGGTGTTGTTGGCATGCACGGTACTCATGGAACCATCGTGACCGGTGTTCATGGCCTGCAGCATATCGAGGACTTCGGCTCCCCGGGCTTCTCCCACGATGATCCGGTCGGGCCTCATGCGGAGCGCATTTCGAAGCAGATCGCGCTGCGTGACGGCTCCCCGCCCTTCCATATTCGGCATGCGGGTTTCCAGAGGAATCACGTCGGGCTGCTGAAGCTGCAGTTCGGCGGTTTCTTCGATGGTGACCACGCGCTGAGAATCCGGGATGAATCGGCTGACGCAGTTCAGCAGAGTGGTTTTTCCGGCGCCCGTTCCGCCGCTGATGATCAGATTCATGCGTCCGCGGACGGCCAGGATGAGAAAATCGGCCATCGCCGGAGCGAGAGATCCGGAGGTGATCAGATCTTCGATTTCCAGTCGCCGGTTGCCGAACCGGCGGATGGAAACGGTCGGGCCGCAGAGCGCCAGCGGCGGAATGACGGCATTGAACCGCGATCCGTCGGGCAGCCGGGCGTCCACGATGGGACTGGATTCGTCGATGCGCCGGCCGGCCCGGGAAACCAGACGGTGAATGAACTGCATCAGATGGGTTTCATCGGCGAACCGCACGTCGGTGGGTTCGAGTCGGCCGCGGCGTTCCACCAGAACGCGATCCGGTCCGTTGACCAGAACATCGGTGACGTCCGGATCATTCATCAGCGGTTCCAGAGGGCCGAACCCATAGATTTCATCCATGATCTCACCGACCATGGCTTCCCGCTGACGGCTGTCCAGACGCGTTTCGTCGCGCTGGCAGAGGTATTCTGCCAGGCTGCGCAGCTGGCTGCGCAGTTCGTCTTCGGACAGCGTTTCCGCCCGGGAAAAATCGATCACATCGACCATCTGCCGGTGGAGGCTGGTTTTGAGTCGCTGGAAGTCCTGAGGACGGCATATGGCTGCGGATGAGGATGTCATGAAGGTCCTCTGGTGAAAAGAACCGCGTGCAGCGGCGAAACCGGTGACCGGACTGTGACTGCGATGCCTGAGGCCGGCGCCGTGTTTTCGGTCATCATTCGGTCCGGCGCTGAGTGCAGTGCGTCATAGATCGGTATCGATCCAGCCGCATCGATCCGGCCAGAATCTCAGAAGACCGTCCTGCGATCGGTTCGTCCTGATCATGCGGATCTCCCGGAAGGATCCGTATGACAGTTCTGAGCGTCCGCAGACGGATGCCGGTTGCGCGGACTGGGCAGGTTGTGCAGACGGGAAACGGAACGAAGCCGGTCACGGAAGCAGTGTGATGCGCCGGACGTAGCGGCTGGGCGTTCCGGATCCGTCGCAGCGGATGACGGCTGACGCGGTGCTCAGGACGGTCGGCTGCAGCAGCACCCGGATTTCGTCGCGGCCGGTTCGTTCGGCCGCCAGAATCCGGGCAGCCACGACACTGGTCAGTTCGGCGTTCGGTCCGGGCCGCCCCAGCCGCACCAGCGGGAAGATTCGTTTCTGTCCGACGATCTCCGTCAGAACGCGTTCCAGAGCGTCGAAATCATCCGTCCCGATGGCCTGGGCCACGTCGCTGCGCGGGAATGACAACTGCCGGATGCCGGCGGCTGTGGTGTCTTCATGAGTCAGGCCGAACCGCAGCCGATCGGCGAACGGTGTCGTGCCGGCAGCAGCCGGGCACAGTTCCACAGGAAGCAGAAATCCGGGAGCCGGTTCCACGGTGCGTCGCGTCACTGCCAGCAGCAGCTCGGAAAGCCCGTCCGGATGATCGCTCAGCGAATCGGTTTCGCTGTCCCAGGAATACCGATCGTCGGCTGTCGTGTCTGAGAGTTCCGTGGATCCGGAAGGGGAATCGGGAGGCGGGGCGACGGCCGACCAGGTCCCCGCCAGCACACCGACATCGGTCTGGGGGATGGCCAGCGGAGCGATGGGAATGGCGATGTCGGGACCTGTCTGAAATCCGCAGATGCGGTCGCAGATCCATGCCGAAGCGCGGCAGTCGATGATGGCGCGTGAAATTCCCGACAGGCCCGCTCCGGCCAGCCGTCCGGAGGAATCCTGCGGGGTCGATCGATTGGTCACCTGAACCTGAACGGAATCGGGCCGGACAGAATCGGTCAGGGGGATCCACACGTTTCGGTCCGCGTTGTGAACGCGCTGCCAGACGTGAACATGATGCGGCCGCACTTCGGGAATCCGGCCGGAATCGCGGTACAGCCGGGCCACGGCCATGGCCTGACGGCGGCAGCGCCGGATTCGGTCATCCACGTGGCCGGCAGAGACATCCGGCAGCAGCAGATCGTCGGTCAGCAGAGCGCGGCAGGCGGCCAGAGCCGCCGCGTCGGCGCAGTCCTGGGCCCGGGTGCGGGTCCAGGAAATCAGGCCGAGATTGACAGCATAGATCGCGCACAACCCCACGGCCACCAGAGCGATGGCGCTCCAGGCCGTCAGAAGACCACGGCGTTTCGAACGGGCCGATCCGCTGCGGCGAACGGGAACTCGCACTGGCGTCATAGGTCTCAGGCCCGAAAGATGATCTGGGTTCCACGCAGCAACCGTCGCATCCGGTCGTTTCGAACCCGGCCGTTCCGGGGGGGATGGCGGCCGGCGTTACAGGGAGGCGTTCGGAACCCGGCTGATTCGGCTGCGATCAGCCGGCCGTCCTGCGCGCAGGCGGCTGCCGGAAGAACTGGAAGAAGGATAGAACCCCGGCCTGCTCTGCAGATCGACACCGCTGCCGGCGTCGGCGGGCAGTCCGACATTGCCGACCGGACCGCCGCGGATCCGTCGTCCGTCTTTGTCGTACGCATTGACCGACCTTTGAGTGCCCCGATAGTTTTCCGTCATGAAGGGGCGGACCATATCCGGTTCCTCGATTCCCAGAACCTGCCGCAGGGTGACTCGATCGTTTTCCGACATGTCCACGCTGAGCCCGCCGGCACCGGGACCTTCCGGATTGGCAGTCAGTGTGATGCTGCCCTTGTCGCGGGCTGCCACCATGATGGCCTGCTGACGGGCGTCCAGTTCCAGAGTCACAACGCTTTCGCGTCCTGTGCTGGTTCCTTTGAGGCGTCCGTTGATGGCGATGATTTTCACGCCGTCGAACAGTTTGACCGTCAGGCTGTCCCGACGCTGTCGGCTGTAGACGGCATCTTCCGATTCGACCGGCAGTGTGGCATCGATCGTCAGCCAGACATCGACATAGCTGCCCTGTCCGATCAGACCGCTGACCATCGCCGTGTTGTCCCGGAGATTGACGGACACGGCACGTGTTCCCGGAGCCAGCCGGATCGGCGGCAGTTCACCAACCGGATAAAACAGGGAGGCGCTCAGCGGGCGGGCCGGTTCGATGTCCTGCCGGGCGATGCGGCCGATGATGGAGTTTCGGCTGAGCAGCGTATCGGGCGTCAGGTCTCCGTCCCACGGCCCGCTGCCCAGATGGCGTTCTTCGATGCGCGTGCCGGCTTCCACGGGCGACGTCAGCATCGGCACGGTCCGAACTTCCACGGCCACCGGTGCCGGTGGTTCTTCCGCGAACAGTTTTTTGAACAGAAAGCCGACTGCCAGAGCGGCAATGATCATGAAGGTGGCAACGGTCAGCATCCACGGGGTGAGTTTCACGACGGGTCTCCTGAACCTGGACAGTTTCTGTCAGGGTCACCGAACATTTCCGCGGCCCGCGGGCCGGGGAATCGGTTCGGCAGTCGGGCATCCGTGTCCGCTGATGATCCTGCTGTCTGAATTGGGTGACTGGATGGTTCGGCTGTCTGACTTTTTCGGCAGAGTCTGCAGGACAACTGCGGGCAGATGCCGGTGAATCGAAGGGAAGGACCGGACGATCCGGGCGGGTGCGTCACAATCGATCTATTCGGGACGCTGCCGTGTCGTGTTCGCGGGCCATGGGCACGGCACCGGCCAGATAACGGTCACGAACGGAAAAACCGGTCATCCACAGAAGATCGGGAGTGGCATTCCGCATGGGGACCCGGATCCGCACCTGCACGATGTCCCCGGGGCGGCCTCCGTCTTCGATCTCGATGGCGGCATGAACAGACAATTGTCCCAGCATCTTTCGGACGGCATCGCGGACGTCGTCGTGATCCTGATCGGAAAGGCACAGCAGGCGGGCTCCGTGCCGTGCGGCGTTTTCGATGCGTGTCTGAGCGGACGACAGCAGCGAAAATTCCACGATGGCGAACAGCAGCAGCAGAAAAATCGGCACGACCAGAACCAGTTCCATCGACAGAATGGCGCCGGTCCGCCGGGTTCTCGCTGAAGAATGCGTAAGCGGCTGCTGCATCAGAACATCTTTATTTGAAAACCGATGGCCGTCTCCAGGCCGGGGGCAGCTCCTTTCTGCCGTGTCGGCGCCTGCCGACGGCCGAATCCACAGAATTCGGCTGCGGCGGCATCACCACTGCTGCCGGAACAACAGTAAGACGCTCCACGTTGCAAGCGCCACAGGCATTGCAAACGCCATCACACGCCGCTTCTGCCGATCGGCAGACGTTTCGGCGGCATGCCCGTCTTTCGCTTCGCGGGCGGTGCCTGATGAGTCCCGGCCGTAGCGGCGGCGTGTCGCGCGCCAGCCGCGCGTCATCATGCTGCCGACCAGAAGTCCGAATGTTCCGGCAATCACGAACACCAGACTGGCCAGAAGAACCTTCAGAGTCAGTGCCGGTCCCAGCCAGACGCTCAGTGCCCCCAGCAGCTTCACATCCCCTCCTCCGGCCGATCCGATCATCCACAGGACGAACAGAATGCCGAAGCCGATGGCGAATCCATACAGGCCGCTGAGCAGACCAGGCCCGCCATGAAAGACGATCTGCCAGATGAATCCGGCCAGGCACATGGGAACGGTGATTTTGTTGGGGATCCGCCGCCATTTCAGGTCGGTCCAGCTCGTCACCGCCGTGAACAGGATCACGGCGACCAGAAACACGATCCGGGCTGTCGTGAGTGTCATGGGATTCAGGCCTGCGGAAAACGATGGGGACGGGAAACCGCCGGAAGTGACGTGCGTCTGCGGCGGCAGCAGAAGGCTCCTGATTTATCCTGGAACGAAAAGCCGGCCGACTGATCGGTTTTCTCGCCAATCCGCCGGCTGCCGCTTCGCGTTTTTCCGAATGGTCGTCAGAATCCGGTGACTCGTCAGACGACACAGATCCGGTACGACCTCCCGGACAGCCCCCGGGCGAACAGGATCGTGTCGGTCGGAAATCGGCGGAAACCCCATCGGCGGAGCAGAACAGGAAGCATGGCTGAAGCATTCGCACCGGAGGATCTGTCTGCGTGGCTGCAGACGGCCGTTGATGCAGCACAGACGGGCGGACAGATTCTTCAGGACTGGCGCGGCCGGTTTTCGGTGCGGGAAAAAAGCCGGGCCAATCTGGTCACCGAAGCGGACGAAGCATCTCAGCAGGCGATTCGCGATCTGATTCACAGCCGCTTTCCGGACCATGGATTTCTTGGAGAAGAAGGGCTTCAGGAAGAAGCGGCCGACTCACGTTCCTACTGGATCATCGATCCGCTCGACGGGACATCCAACTATGTGCACGGGTTTCCCTACTACGCGGTGTCGATTGCGCTTCAGGTCGACGGCCGGCTGCAGGCCGGAGTCATCCACGATCCCTGCCATGATGAGACCTACACCGCGACGGCCGGCGGCGGGGCGTTTCTGAACGGAACGCCGGTTCGGACGAGCGGTGAAACGGTCCTGTCCCGGGCGATGGGCATGGCCAGTCTGCCGGTGGGGGCCGGACCGGACGATCGGGCGATTCAGCGGTTCCTCACGGCTCTGCAGCACCTGCAGACCGTTCAGCGAAGCGGATCCGCGGCTCTCAATCTGGCCGGGGTCGCCTGCGGACGGATCGACGTGTTCTGGTCCACCAGTCTGAATCCCTGGGACGTGGCCGCCGGCGTGCTGCTGGTCCAGGAGGCCGGCGGAATCGTCACAGATCTCAGCGGCGGGACGATCGACATTTTCCGCCCATCGCTCCTGGCCGCGTGCACTGATGCAGTGCAGACAGCTCTTACAGACGTACTGGCCTGACAGGTCGACTCCCGCGGGAACTCTTCTCCAGGCCTGTCCGGCGCCGTAGGATGAACAGATGCGAGCGGTCTTCGTTCTGTTCCGCTGCGTTTCTGCTGAGAAAACGGCCTTATGAAACCGGTTGCCGGCCGTGTGCCCGGACTGTTCACCGTCTTCCTTCTGGTGATGCTTTTCGCATCGGGGGCGTGTGCTGCGCAGGACGACAGCGCCGCGGCCGATGCGGACGCAGGCAGTCCCCGTCCCGGACTGTACCTGCGGGACGAAAACGGCCAGGAAACGTATCTGGGGCCCCGGCTGCCGGAATCCGGTCGTCTGGAGAAACTTCTGACAGCTCCGGCCGATCCGCCAGGTGTCGGACAGGTGTCGATTTCCAGCATCCACATGACGGCCCGTCAGATTACGGATGAGCATGTGGACATGGACGTGACGCTCACCGTTGTCGTTCCGGAATCGCAGACGCCGGAAGCGGACAGTGGAAAGCAGTGGCATCGCATCCCGATTCGTTTTCCCGGGTGGCAGATTCGCCGTTTTCAGGAAAGTCCCGCGACAGGCGGTCGGTCCCGTTTTGTCGGCAACGTTTCGGAAGATCGTCCCTGGTATGTTCGCGGCGCAGGGCGGTATGAACTGAAACTGTCTCTTCTGGGAGAAATTCGCACGACCGAATCCGGACGGCAGCGACTGCGCGTCCTGCTGCCTGTCGATGCCACATCGCAGGTGGCCGTGATTTCGGACCTGCAGCTCACGGTACCGCACGTCATCGGTCCGGACGTGACATCGAACGCCGCCATCCGTCCTGTTGTGACGGCCGAAGCGGATTCCACCACGATCTTCATCAGCGGCCTGCAGCAGGACACTCAGATCAGCTGGCAGGTGCAGGAGACGGCCGGCAGCACCGCGACTGTCATCCGGGCCGTCCGTCCGGCCGACATGCAGCTCGACCTGCGCACCAGTCCGGCCGCCCTGACCTGTTCGCAGGACATTCGCATCGACGGCGGCACGATTCGCCGAATCGATGTGCGTCTGCCGGGCGGTTATGCGGACGTGCAGATCACCGGTTATGATGCCAATGGCGATTCGATCGTACGGCCCGGCGATGTGCAGGTGGATGCGTCTCTGACGTCCGCCACGATCCCGTTTCGCGAACCGGTTCGGGGCGATGTGACGCTGAAGTTCAATCTGGGCATTCCCGTGTCGGCCGATTCCCGTACGCTCACCGTGGCCGTGCCGGATCTGTCCCGCGTGGATGATGAATCGGCCCGCGTCCGGATTCTCATTCCGCGCGGGCTGGCGGTGGATGCGGTTCCGGGGGTTCTCACGCGGCGGATTTCCGTCGATGCTCCGGGAGACGCCCGCTATGCCGTCAACGCCTACAGTCTCATTTCGGCCCGTTCGAGTCTGCAGCTTACGGTCAGTGAAATCGATGCCTATTTCGGCGTGGAACCTCATCTGACGATTTCCACAGACGGGCAGGCCCTGAGGATGCTGGCTCAGTTCCCCGTCAACGTCAGTCGGGGATCGCTGGATGATGTTCTGATTCGCTGGCCGCAGTATCAGGAATCCGGATGGCAGATTCAGCGGGGATCGACACGTCTGCTGACCGATGAAGGCGAACAGCAGGTGCTGACGGCTGACGACAGCGATCCGAATGAAATCCATGTCGATCTGCGCGGCCGTCAGCCGGGACAGTTCATCGTGGAATTCGAAGCGTTCTGCAGTTCCGTTCAGGACACCGACGGCATCTGCGAGTTTCATCTGCCGGACATCCCCGCATCGACTCAGCATTCCACGACGGTCACCCTTCTGGAATCCGATGACTATTCTTTGCGGCTGACCCGGCCGGACGGTCAGAGTCCGTTTCTGATGATTCCGCCCCGGCGGCTGAATGCTTCCGGCGAACAGGACCGGGTGACTTCGTGGCTGGTGAATGAATCGGGCAGCCGTGTGCGGCTGCAGCAGACGCGCCAGACTCAGGAAATCTCAGCAGCGGCCGTCTTTCTTCTGGAACCGGCCTCCGTACCGGACAGCATCCATGTTTCTGCCCGGTTCGACATCAGCGTGCGGCACCGCGATCTGACGGAGCTGCGACTGACAATTCCCGACGACGTGGTTCCCACGGTGCGTCCGGTCGGCAGCCCGGTGCCTCTGACACAGGGCCGCACAGCAGGTACGGAAACCGTGTGGGCCCTGCCGGAAGGCGCCCGCCGGCGGCTGACCGTCCAGGTGGATTACCAGTGGACTCCTCAGAATGAAACCGATGTTCAGATGCTGCCGCTGGTCCTGCCGTCGCAGGGACTGCAGTCGATTCGCATCGGCACTCAGGACCCGCATCTGCTGCGCGTGGCCGCCGATGCGGACTGGCGTCAGGTGTTTTCAGAAGAATTCGCCGCGGCCTGGCAGGTGTCCGAATTTCGGCCCGGCGTCGCCATCGATGTGTCCGGCCTGATCCGACGTCGGCAGGACAGTCATCCGGACGTGATTCTTGTGCGCAGCGAGGTGTCTGAGGAAGCGGTGATTTCGACCACCACCGCCATGTATTCTCAGGTTCCCCGTCATGTGCTGTTCCGGGCCGCAGCCGGAACCGTCGTGCGTTCTGTTCTGGTCGATGGGTTTCAGGTCGACAGCGCTGATTTCGACCGCATCCCGCTGGACGGCGGCCGGTCGGAACTGTGGCGAATCCGGATCGGCCCCGTGGCGAACGGATCGGTCGTTCGTGTCAGCGTGACCTCTCAGACAGACCGGCAGCCGCATCATCATCTGGTGTCCATTGCCGACATCGATCGGCCGGTTCTGTTCGAAGCTCCACCGTGGCTCACGGCCGTGTGGATCGTGTGTGCCGATCGGGATCTGAATCTGACACCGCTGAATGATCCGCCTTCGACCTTTTATCGATGGCTGCGGACATCCGACCGGCTGACAGGAAACGGGCGATCCGTACGCGATGCCGCGCGATCGGCCGTGGCCGGACTGCCGGACGATGTGCGCAGTGCCTTCTGGAAGGAATTCGAATCTCCCATCGTGGAAACCGCCCCGGCCCTGCTGTGCATGACCAGTGCCGAAACCGGTCGACTGCGGGTTCTCACATCAGCCCGAACGGCCGGCTGGCTGGCCGCGGCCGCCCTGGGACTGCTGTTGTATGTGGTGTTTCTGTGGACGCAGCCTCGATTCGTCACGGCGCTGATCACGGTGGCCCTGACCATCCTGGCGCTGGTGTTTGTTGTGCCGCCCCGTTTTTCCGGTCTGCTGCTGCCCGGTCTGCCTGCGGCCGCCCTGTCACTGACCGCCTGGGGGCTGCGTCGTCAGGACCGCCGCCGTCGCCGGTATCGGCGATCTGATGCAGGAGGTTCGATTTTCGTCCCGGCGCACCGGCGCGAAGCGACCGATCCGTCTTCTTCTTCGGAATCTGCTTCTTCCGCAGAAGGGGCAGCAGACCGTGTTTCGTCTGCAGCAGCCGTTTCGGAGTCGGCAGTCTGATGACAACCGAGCACGCTGCCAGCAGTCGTCGTCATCCTGCTGCCCCGACACATGGGGGCCGCATCCACAGAACGCATCCGGCAGGCAGCCGAATGCTGTTCGCGGCCCGCGTTTTCCTGCTGATTGTGCTGGCGGAGGCTGTCCGGCCGGGATCCATCGCTGCCGTGTCCGCTCAGCCGGCCGGCACCGTCCCGGACGAATCGTCCGTCGAAGCGGCTTCGGATGCGATGTCCAGAGTGCCTGTGCAAACCATTCGGGAAGAAGTGGCGGCCGGCCGTTACGTCCCCCTGACGGCCGATGCACTGAGGGACCTGCTGATGCGGCAGTCGACAGAATCGGTGACCGATAAAATTCCGTCCCTCCGCCGGGCAGACTATTTCGCCGAACTGCAGGGAACCGGTCTGATCAACGGAACACTGGAACTGCAGATCGAGACGGCGGCCGGAGACCGCTGCGTGGTTCTGGGACACTGCGGGCTGCAGGATCTGCAGTTTCATGTCGATGGTCGGCCGGTCCCGTCTGCTTCGCTGGCGGACGGCCGTCTGGCTCTGATCGTGTCCGAACCGACCGACACAGTCGGCGGAACCTGGTCGTTTGAGGGCCGTCCGACAGAGGGTGGAGCAGAATTCGACATACGGCTTCCGGAAGCGGCCGTGACGCATCTGCAGCTGAAAACACCGAAGGACGTGACGCTGTCGTGCCGAAATTCGGATGCCGTCGTCACGCAGTCCGAACGGGCCGAGGGCATCCTGTGGGATGTTTACGGAAACGGCGGCGCGATGATGCTGGAATGCGTCCGGAAAACAGGAACATCCCGTCATCCGACAGCCGAACGGGCCTGGCGCGTGGATGCGGAATTTCGTGTGTTTCCGAAGTCTGTGGACAGTCACTGGGAAATCCGGCTGCCGCCGGCAGAACCGGGCGATGTCGTGTCCATTCCAATGCCGGATACAGGCACGATTGTTCACGTGGCGGGAGAATTCGGCCCTCTGACGGTCGAACGAGACACCGACGAACGGCGTCTCATTGTGCGACGGGATGGTCAGACCGGGAACCGGATTTCCATCCACATGGCGGATAACGGGCCGAAGACGGATCCGGTCGCGCTGCCGCTTCCGCCGGTTGGCATCCGCCTGATCCGACAGGGCCGCCCGATGGACCTGCCCGTCCAGGCAGCGGCCCTGCGTCTGGTGGTCGCCCGTGATCTGGCCGTGCGGAGTCTTCATCTGGACGGGATCTATCAGAAGGACGTCCGTTATGCGTCGTCCACGGGAGACCAGGTGATCGAGCTGGTTCGGTTCGCGGCGGCTGCCCGCGCCCGGGTTCAGGTGGTGAAGGCACAGGCAATGGTGCGACAGCGGCTGCTGGTCCATCGCGCCGATGCCACATCGCCCGACCTGACGGTCTATGTGGAACTGGAACCGGACAGCGGACGACTGTACGACGTGAGCTGGGTGCTGTCGGAAGCATGGCAGCCGACGGAAGTGACCGACATGCGCAGTCTGCAGCCGGTGTACTTCATCACGCGGCGCGGTCTGACATCGGGCAGTCAGACGCTGCATGTGGCTTTGCGCACCTTTTCGACACGCAATCAGCCGAGCCGGCTGCGCATCCGCTTTCGATCGACTCGCAGAATCCCCGGGGACACACTGTCGGCACCGGTGATGTCCAACCCGCGCTACCGTGCGGACGGCATGTATGTCCTGGCATCGCCGGCCGTGCGTATTCCACAGTCTCTGAACCCTCAGCGAATCGAAGACATCATTGCCGTGATGGTGCGGCAGTTTCCCTGGATCGATGCGGCCGAACTGCGAACGGACGGACTGTGGCTGACCCGTGTGGGCACGCTGCAGCCGGAATCCCGGTCATCAACGGCCGAACGTCCGGTGCTCTCGCAGGTCGATGTCGTGTATCAGGTGCGGGCGAGTTCGGATCGGCTGTCTGAGTCGATTCGCATCACGCTGGAATCTGCGGACAGCCTGCCCCGCACCGTGTCCGTTTCCTTTCCGGACGGGGTGGACGTTCGGCTCAGCAGCGCCGCTCCGGGAGCTCGTCTGGTGCGGATCGGGAGGGATCCGGTCCAGGGAGTTCAGGACTGGCTGCTGAGTCTGCCTTCGGCCGTGCAGGAACAGCGAACCGCTGTCTTTGAACTTTCCGTGAACCGCGACATCCTGCCGCAGATGCCGGCTGCGGTGCCCGTGTTCTCGGGGGTCGGCAGTGTGCGCATCGTGGCAGGAAGCGGCGGTTCCGGACAGGACGCGAATCCAGGGTTCGAACTGGTTGCCATCGACGAAGAATCCGGAGGCGAGTCGGTTCTGCTCAATCCGGGAACCACTGTGCCGCTGCCGCATCCGGCCGGTCCGTACCACGTGCGAGTGGCATCGTCCGGACCTTCCCGGTCCCGGCTGGCCGTGCGCGGGACGATTCTGTGTCTTCCCGACGCCGGCCGTGCGGCAGGTCGGTGCGACTGTTTTGCTGATCTGATCGTCAGCCGATCCGGATCGGCCGACTTTCTCAGCGTGCACTGGGCTCCCCGGGAATCAGTCCGTGCAAAGGCGGACACCGGGCCGCAGCATCCGGATTCCCACGTGTCGGCGGCATCGGTGTTCATCGACGGGCATCCCGTGTGGGCTCCCCGGACAGACGGCCGCATGCAGATCCCGCTGCCGTCCGACCGCACGGTCTGCCGTGTGCAGATCGTCTGGTCCGCGAAGATCGCTTTGAACGGATGGCTGCGCCGGGAAGTGCAGATTCCCGTGCCGCTGATCGAAGCAGACGGAAGCCACCGGCTGGACCGGTGGATTCTGCTGCCCGATGCCGATCTTCTGCCGGCCGGCCCGGCGGACAGCAGCAGATCGATTGCGGCGGCTGCCCGGGTTCTGTCCGGCAGCCACGCTGATTCGGAGACCTCCGGACCACTGCCCGGTCCGGTCCGTCATTTCCTTCTGCGATGGCGTCTGGCCGAAGAAGCTTTGCCGCGGGTTGTCCGTTCGGAATCCGGTCCGTATGTCCTGTCGGCCCGGTTTCTGTCGCAGCGGATTCTGAAAGGCTTCGCACTGACAGCCTGTCTGGCCACCGTGGTGCTGCTGACATCCCTGCGTTCCCGAACCGACCTGCTGTGGGTTCTGCTTCTGACCGCCGCCCTGCTCCTGTCGCTTCTGTCCGCTGCGGAAGCGGCGTGGGCATCGGCCGGAATGTGCACAGGAATCCTGATCACGGCACTGGGACGGCCGACCGGCCGCTGGTTTCTTCATGTCTTCCGTCAGCGCTCCGTGAAACGGTCTGCCGGATCGGAATCTGCCGCTGCTGTCGTTCTGGCGGTCCTGTCTGTTCTGACAACCGGTCAGGCGCCGTTTCCTTCTTCGGCGCCGCCTTTTCTCGTGGCCGATGATGGTCGCGAAGAGACCACCACGATCTACGTGCGTCAGGACATTCTTGCGGAACTGCAGCGTCCTGAGCAGCCGGATGCCGCTGTTGTCGTGACCGATTCAGCCGCCGCCGTGCACGTTCGGCCCCAGGCAGCCGTTCAGACGGACATCACCGTGACTCTGCTGCATGATCGTCTGGCAGAGACCGGCTCATTCGTTCTGCCTCTGGATGCTTCGACACTGCGTCTGTGCCGGATCAACGGACAGGCTGTGGCGCCCACCCGCAATCACCGCGGCCAGGCGGTGATCGATGTCCGCCGGTTCGCGGTTCCGTCTGAAACAGAAGGGGAAAACGGTTCTGAAAACGAATCTCCATCAGAGTGGCAGTCCCTGGAACTGCAGTACACGCTGCTGACGGAAACAGAATCCGGTCCGGATCGGGTCGCCATGCGCCTGCCGATGCCCTGGTCGCCGCGGGCCCGGATCACGGTCCACAGCGGCGGAGACTCCGCGGATCAGGTGACAGTCGAAAGCAGCGGGCAGGAATTTTCTGCCGAATCCGAAGACGGGCGGCTGTGGACGTTTCCCGAACTGTACGGAGCCGGTCCGGTGCGTCTGGTGCTTCGAAAAACGGTCCGTCCGGCGCCGGATGTACAGGTTCCCGTAACCGCTGCTGCGAACATCACCTGCCTGGCAGAACTGACGGACAGCGCCACGCGTCTGACGTGTGATTATGGGCTGACTCCCCTGAATCCGGCCGAAGAACCGTTTCGAGAAATTCAGATTCCGGCTGTTCCTGGATTCCAGGCGGTTTCCTGCCGCACGAAGGACGGACAGTCCCTGCCGTTTCATTCTGGCGGGGAGTGGCTCATCATTCAGAACAGCCGTCCTCTGGATGGATTCCGTATGATCTGGACGTCCGAAGTGTCCGGAATTCATCCTCAGCGGGTTCTGCCGGCCGCCGCCTGGCAGCCTCCGCGCGGCTGCCGGGCGGAAAGCCGGCTGCTGGCTGTCCGGACTCCCGATCCGTTTGCCGTTCGGGTTCTGGGCCCGCCCGAGCAGCGGCCGGAGAGCATTGTTCCGGGAGAACAGGATCTGAAGCTGTCGGGGCTGACGGCCGCCGATCAGTTTTTCGACCTGCAGAATGTGCACAGCGATGTGCGTCTGGAACTGCTTCTGCGCCCGCTGCAAAGAACAGTCAGCCTGACACAGACGGTGCTGGTGGGAGTGGATTCTCTGGATGTGACCTGTCAGTGCGATCTGGAAATCGCGGGCCTGCAGTTGTTTCGACAGGCATTCCGGATTCCTCCGGAACTGAAGATCGACGAAATCGAAGTGCTTTCCGGTTCGACGAACCGCCTTCGGTCATGGTCTGTCGGAGCCGGGAATCTTCTGCTGACACTGGAAGAAGGCGTCACGGGCAGCCTGCAGATCCGGATCCACGGTGTTCTGCCCGTCGATGCCGGCACAGCCGTGTACCGCGTCATCGAAGCAGAGGGAGTGCGTGCTGCAGGTTCGGAACTTCTGCTGTCGGCCGCCGGCACGGCCAGCGCCCTGCTGCTGGACCCCGGTGATGCCGACATCGAAGACCTGCTTCCTGCGGCCGGGCTGCCGCTGACATCGGTGCCGGTGGCGATCGACGTGCGCAGCGTCACGGAACCTCTCATCATCCGAACCCGCCCGCTGCGGGGAGTCCGGGCGGATGCGGTCGTTCTGCAGCGATCGCATGCATCCGGTCCGGTATTCGATGTGGCCGTTCGCGTGCAGGCCGGTGACCAGGTCTGGCGTCCCGAACTGACCCTGCCGGAAGGATTCCACTGCGAACGGATGGAATGGATTGCTGATGCCCAGGTCCAGGAACTTCCCGTCACCGGATCGCACCCGCTGCCGGATCCTCTGCAGCCGGGACAGGAGGCGCTGCTGCTGCTGACCGGGATGCGCCCACAGCCGGCCGGCGACGAATGGAACCTTCCGCTTCCGTCGCTGTCTCCCGAACTGACCATCGACACCGTACGCGGGTACCGCGCTTCCCGCAGCGACGAACGCACCGGAAACTGGCTGCGCGAAGAAGCATTTCTCGATTCCCACCGCCTGCCTGTCGGATTTCTCGACCTCCGCGGCGACGTGCGGCTGAACGGCGATGCCGGGACCGTCATCGTGACACGTCAGCAGGAACCGGAGCCGTCGGGGACGGCCGCCGTCCGGAATGTGCGGCGTATCGTCACCGTGACCCGGCTGTGGGGATCGGGCAGTCTGCTGAGGGGGACGACGGCCGTGCTGATCGATTTCGGTGCGGCCCTGGAAGCCCGGATGCGGATTCCGGGAGAATGGCACGTGACCGTGTGCCGAGTCGATGGCCGCAGCATTCCCTGGACGGTTCCCGGCGAATCGCTGGTGGTGACCCGCGAACGCGACATCCAGTGGCTGATCATCGAATGGTCCCGGGAAACCTTCCGTCCTGGCCTTCTGTTTCAGCCGCGTCCGTTCCGGATTCCTCAGGTCCGCACCGACCAGGAATCGCACTTCGTGGTTCTCGATGCGCCGCGTGAAGAACAGTGGCTTCCTGGAGAAGGACTGTCTGTGGTGACCGGTTCCACCCTGTCTGCCGCCATGAACGGGCTGCTGCCGTCGCCGGGAACAGAACCCGGGCGGCCGGCCGCCGCAGGCGAGCCGGAGGCCGCAGGGGGCGCCCTGGCGGATGGCCCTGCCTCCGGCATCGGGACGGAACTTCTCGTCAGCCGGCTGCTCCGGGACACATCGACGGTCTGTCAGATCACGGAAACGGCTCCGGCATTGGTACAGTGCCGGCGACGTCTTCAGTGGCCCCAGTGGCTGTCGCTGCTGACGGCTGCTGTTGTCGGGACGGCAGCGGCCGGCCGCCGGTTCCTTCGGCGTCCGCCCGCCGGAAAAGCAGCTCACACCATTTCGACCATCCTGATGCCCGGCGAGACGAATGAAGGCGGCGATTCATCCGGACAGGGTCTGCCACAGAATCGTGATCAGTCCGACGGCTGAACAGTAACCGGCGAACCAGTGCAGTCGGTCGGATGCCACGATGCGCAGCAGCCACGACAGCGATGCGGTTCCCGTGACGAAAGCCGTGACCGTGCCAAGCAGCACGGCAGCCGGATGCAGACTGAACTGCGCCTGACCGGTCAGCAGGTCTCGCGCCGCCACCAGCGATGCCCCTCCGATGGCCGGAATCGCCGCCAAAAAGGAGAAGCGGGCTGCCTCCTGACGCGACAGACCACAGATCAGCCCGGCCGCAATCGTGCTTCCCGACCGCGAGATTCCGGGAACGACGGCCGCCGCCTGAAACAGGCCGATCACCACGGCCGACCGCAGATTCATCGGCCGCGTGTCGCCATCAGGCCGCTGAAACCGGCGGCCGGTCAGCAGCAGACCGGCTGTGGCTGTCAGAGCGAATCCGATGAGCAGAGGGGTGCCGAAGACGGTTCGGATGCGATCGTGAAACAGCAGACCGACCACGCCCACCGGAATCGTGGCGACAATGACGGAAAGAAGCTGGTATCCATCGCGGATCACCGATGGAATGTCCCGGCGATAAATGGTGACGATGGACAGCAGAGTGCCGAAGTGCAGCGCGATGGTCAGAGCGGCCGATTCCGGAGCGAAGGTGTGCCTGCCGCCGGTCCGCATGAGGGCTGTCAGAAGTGTGAGATGACCTGAAGAACTGATCGGCAGAAACTCGGCGATCCCCTGAACCAGTCCCAGACACAGCGCCTGCACCCAGTCTGTCATCGAATCTTCCTGGTCAGCAGCCAGCGCGCCGTCTGCTGAGCCAGCTCAGGGGAGCTGACCGTCACGACATCCGCACCGGCGTCGGTGAGGGCATCCACAGCGGACTGTCGCAGCGCCTGCGATTGCGCATCATCGGCCGTTCCGGACAGCAGAACGGCTGCCTGTTTGCTGTCGAACGCCTCCAGCGAGGCACCGGCGACGACGGGATGACAGTTGAGATACACGGCGTTTCGCAGAATCGACAGTCGCGGATCACGCAGCAGACGCGTTGTGAAGTCGGCATGTCCGGCATCTGTGATCAGCGCGATCCGTTCCTGGTCGATGGACAGTCCTCCGGCAGCCAGGTCGGTCAGAACCCGACCGATCAGGACCGGATCGGTCACGGGTTCCGCGCTGCCGGAACGAACTTCCACGAAAATCAGTTCCTGCTGCTCGCACACAGCCCGCCAGCGACGGACCGGCCGGTCCTTTTTCGGAGCCTGCGCCGACAGAAAGATGATCACTCCCGGATGCAGGCCCGGCGGTCTGTCTTCCGGAACCAGCATGCGGATATCGATGTCCGAAGCCGCATCCCAGGTCGTGAGCTTCCAGGAAACGTCGGAGCCGGTCAGAAGGAGCCGGCTGACGTCGTCAGCCCGCTTCATCAGTCGGGATGTCTGCCGCGGTTCCGCGGTGATCGGCACCGACTGCGGATCCGTGCGGTCCGATTCGTCCGAAACATACTGCACCGTATACCGTTTTCCGGACGGAATGCGGTGCAGCAGTCGCTGCAGGATCACGGAACCGGTGGCGGCACGTCCATTCACGGTGATGATCCGACAGCGGGGCGGCAGTCCGGCCCGAGCGGCAGGCGAATCCGGCAGTACGGCCACCCGGACACCCTGGTGCGGGCGGTCGGCCGGATTCGCGTCACCGGGCGCAGCGGCATCCTGTTTCGAAGCCGACCTGGCCGGGGTGGTTTCGGGGCTGTCGCCGCCATCAGGATCGGCCCGACCGGTCTGTGATTCCCCATCGTCCAGAACAATCAGTCCCAGCCAGCCGGGGGCCGGATGGGGCAGCCTGTCCACCAGAGAAACAGTGATCTCCTGAACCTGATCGTTCCGCTCAACAGTCAGCCGCAGACTTTCTCCTGCTGCGGTGCGCCGCAGGAAACTTTCCATGACGCCCACTCGCGGAACCGGCCGTCCGTTGACCGCGGCAATCCGGTCTCCCGGACGAATCCCGGCCTCCGCGGCCGGAGACTGCGGAATCACGGATTCCACGAGCACCTGTTCGGTCAGCGGGTTGGTGGAGGCGAGGCGAAACCCCGCCTGTCCGTGCCGGCGATCCTTTCCGGAACGGAGGCGTTCGATGGTGCGGTGCACGTCGGCCGCCGGAATGGCGAAGGCGATTCCCGAATCGTACCACCGCACTCCGGCACTCACGCCGTCTGTCGGGCTGCCTGGCGCCAGAGGCACCAGGATTCCGAATACCTGGCCATCCAGCCCCACAAGAGGTCCGCCGTAGTTCACGGGAGACACCCGGGCATCGGTCTGCAGGGCCATTCCATCAATGCGATTCCGGGCGCTGATGATGCCCAGCGCCGCGGACGGCAGGGGCGATGGATAGAAACGGCCGACAGCCACCGCCCAGGTGCCCACTTCCGGTTCGCTGTCCGCCCAGACGGGAACAGTCAGATCATCCGCTTCGCAGTGCAGCAGCACCAGCTTCCGAAGATGATCCTGAGCGACCACACGGGCGGCATGCCGCTGTCCGGATGAGGTTTCCACGATCACGTCCGTCCGGACGTCTGAGAAACCGAAGCTGCTGGTGATGATGTCACCCGTTTCCGAAACCACCACTCCGGTCGTGGTGCGGGCTGTGAGCTGTCCGCTGCGATCCGGAACTCCGGCCAGATGAAGCCGTACCACGGATGGCTGCACCGACCGCACGGCTTCCTGGACGGCAGTGTCCAGATCCCCGGCACCTCGCCCGATGGCGGCATGCAGCACGGCGACAGCGAAAACGACCCGAACAGGCTTCATACAGATCGACTCAGGTGAAACTCGGACTTCCCCGCCCGGCTTTCGCGGGACGACCGCGTCAGTCTAGTGACGGGAACCGTTCCGCGTAAGGCGCGATGAAAAGTTCCCGCCGCAGATGATCGGATCCTGCCGGTTCATCCGGCCGGTGCGAACGTCTGCTCCGTTTCGAAGCGGTTCAGGACATCCTTTGGCTGTCGGGAGCCGACGAGTTGACAGAAACACCGGTTTTGGAGAAAACGAAAATGAGCCTCTCATTGAACGGCCGGATTCTTCGTACCCCAGGTGGCGAGCAGGATGACAGAAATTCCGTACGACGACATCGACGCGATCAATGCGGCGGCCGGTGACGATTACGGTGCCTTCGGACCGGCGGTCGAAATCACGCAGGATATGATCAACCGGTTCGCCGACATCACGCGGGATCATCAGTGGATTCATGTGGATGAACAGAAGGCGGCAGACGGCCCGTTCGGAACGACGATCGCCCACGGGTTTTTGTCTTTGAGTCTGCTGCCGCATCTGGTGCGCGGTCAGGTCCCCATCACGGGGCACCGCAATGTGGTCAATTACGGCGCGGATTCCCTGCGTTTCATTCTGCCCGTTCCCGCCGGTTCGCAGGTGCATGCGAAGTCACGGCTTCTGGGAGCCGTCCGGAAGGAATCCGGTACGCTGGTCAAAACTTCCGTGGCGCTGCACATCGTCGGCAGTGACAAACCGTCGATTCTGTACCGCATGCTGACGCTGTATCAGGGCTGAAACGACCGAAACCGGCATCAGTGCCGCCTGCCATGCTGTCACGTACGATCTTCAATACGCCTGTCATCACTCCGATCGCCCGCCTGCTGTTTCGGACCGGGCAGTGGCTGGCCGGCTGGAAGATCGTCGGGGGACGCCCCAATCTGGACAAGTGCGTCTATGTGGCCGGCCCGCACACAAGCAACTGGGATTTCCCGCTGATGCTCTCGGTCTGTTTCTGTCTGAAAATCCAGTCCCGGTGGATCGGCAAACACACCCTGTTTCCTCCGGTCATCGGCGGGTTCATGCGCTGGCTCGGCGGCATTTCCATCGATCGGCGGAAATCCTGCAACACGGTCGAACAGATGCGGCAGGAATACGAACGCCGCGACCATCTGGAACTGGTCATCACACCGGAAGGAACACGCAGCAAAGTGCGGGAATGGAAATCCGGATTCTACCACATCGCCGTGGCTGCCAGGGTTCCCATCGTGATGGCCGGACTGGATGCGGCCACGAAAATCGTGGAGATCAGCGAACCGTTCTATCCCACCGGCGACTATGCGGCCGATCTGAAGGTCATCAAAAAATTCTTCGAAGGAAAACTGGGAATTCGCGCCGAACGAACCTGACTGCGGAACGACTCCGCCGTGCTGAAGGGGCCGTCTGGTGCATGCTGCGGAACGCCGCCTGTCCGGCGGGCGCTTCGCCGGCAGCCATGCCCTCACAGGCCGGTCCGGTCGATTGAGCGTCCGGCACCAGGGTCCGGCACCAGCGTCCGGCATGGGTCCGGCATGGGGCCGGCATGGGGCCGGTCGAGTCCGTCTGCACGGCTGTGCTGCGTTGTGCGCAATTCGTCGAACCGCCGCCAGGGGCGAGCTGCCGCGGACACCCCGCAGGAGAATCGCATGACCGTTGATGTTCTCATGATCGGTACGGGAGAATACACGACCGGATTTGTTCCCGGAGGAACAGGAGCGGCCGACAAACGGGCCGGGGTGGTCGCCCTGACACTGATGGACCTGCGGCGGCGCGGACGTGTGGGACGGCTGGCCATGGCCGGAAGGTGCGGGACGAAGTTTCCCGACATTCGGCGGCATCTGCAGACGCATATCGGAGACGTCTATCGGGAGATGGATCTTTCGTGCGACACGTTTCCCGCGGACGATGTCGAGAATGATCCGCACGCCTGGAAGGCTGCTTTGAACACCATGCGGCTGGGAGATGTTGTCACGGTATTCACTCCCGACGACACGCACGCAGCCATCGCCATGGCAGCCGTTCAGCACGGCTGCCATGTCCTGGTCGCCAAGCCCCTCGTCAAATCTCTGGAAGAACACCACAGGCTGGCTCTGGCCGCCCGGGAACACGGCGTGCTGGTGGCGGTGGAAGTCCACAAGCGCCGGGATCCCATGTATGCGGATGCCCGCGACCGCATTCGTTCTCTGGGAGAATTCAGCCTGTTTCAGTCCTACATGAGTCAGCCGTGTTCACAGCTCGACACGTTCCGTTCCTGGGCCGGCACCGGCAGCGACATCAGCTGGTACCTGAATTCCCACCACGTGGACTTTCATGTGTGGGCGGCCGGAAATTCCGCGCGGCCGCTGCGCATCCGGGCGTCTGCCGCCGACGGCCGGGCCCGAACCCGCGGCATCGATACGGAAGACAGCATCACCCTGCTGGTCGACTGGGAAAACGTTCCCTCCGGAAACCGGGCCACCGCGGTGTACACGGCATCCTGGATCGCGCCTCCGGCCGACGTCCATTCTCAGCAGCGTTTCTTCTGGCAGGCCCACAACGGAGAAATCGTCATGGATCAGGCCCACCGGGGCTACACGATGGCCACAGACCCGGAAGGTCTGGTTTCCCTGAACCCGCTGTTCATGAAGTACACGCCCGATGCGGCCGGTTTCTTTTCCGGTCAGCAGACCTATGGGTATCGCAGCATCGCCGCGTTCATCGAAGCGGCCGACGCGATTCGCCGCGGTGATCGGAATCCGGAAGATTTCGATGACACACTGGCTACCGTCCACACGACGCGGCCGGTGACAGCCATTCTGGAAGCCGGCCGCCGCAGTCTGGATGCCGGCGGGGCGACCGTGACCATTGTGTATGATTCGCACGGGGCGGTGACGGGACTGTCCTGAACCGCGCCCGCTTCTGCGACCGTCATTCCGACCGGACGGGATTCGAAAGAATCATGTCGTTCAGATGCACTTCGACTGTGTCGCCGTCGTGCAGGGCACCGGTGCGTCCCGGCGTTCCGGTGAAAATGAGGTCTCCCGGGTGCAGCGTCACGTACTGACTGATGAAACTGACCGTGCTGGCCACGTCGTGTATCAGTCGACTCGTGGATTCTTCCTGCTTCGTTTCGCCGTTCAGAACCAGACGCAGGCGAAGATCGTCGTAGTCGATGCCCGTCAGAAGATACGGCCCCACCGGTCCGAATGTGTCGGATCCCTTGGCACGCCACCACTGAACATCCTTCCGGTCGGCGTCGTTCTGCCAGACACGCTCGCTCACGTCGTTTCCCGCCGTGACACCCAGAACATATTCCAGTGCGTCCTCTTCGGACACATCCCGACACACGCGGCCGATCACCACGACCATTTCCGCTTCATAGTGCACCTGGGAAGAATCGGCCGGCAGGACGATGGGAGCACCGTGCGGAATCAGACAGGAGGTGGTTTTCAAAAACGGCTGCGGAGTCCGGAATTTTTCCGGAATCGGTCCCTCGTTCAGATGACTGCGATAATTGCCGGCCATGGCGAAGACCTGAGTGGGCTCCGTCGGTGTCAGAATCGTGACGCTGCTGAGCGGTATGCGGGCATCGCTTTCTGACCAGTCGCCGTAGATGCTGCCGTGGATGCGGTGCACCATGTCTCCCTTCACCAGTCCCCAGGCCGTCGTTCCTTCGTGACGGAACCGGACGAACGTTTTCGGGTCGTCGGCCGAACAGAGGGCCGCCGTGATCAGAAACAGAGTGAAGACAGCAGTGTGCAGAGGCAGCCGCATGAGGGGGCTCCGGCAGATGGCAGGGACACCGGGGACGGACGGTTCCGTCGCCGCTTCAGGACGCCGGCATCCTGCGCTGCAGCAGCGCCCGAAGTGCTGGCATGCCCCCATCATGAAAGGCCTCAGACGGCTGATACAAGCGAGTCGACCGGTAAAACCGGTCCCGGTGTCGAAACGGATCCGGACTTCCGGCCGGGATGTCGCAAGTCGGCCGGTGCACTCCCGATCGTTCCATCCGGGCCGTTTCCTGTCCGGGAAACAGCGGTTCGCTGATCCGGGTCGGGAGGACTTTTCGACGGCCCGGACTGGCTGTGTCGTGGTGATGTGTTTTCTGCCCGCAGCCGCATCGGCCGGCTGAGCGGGCCGGGCATCACCGAGACAACCGGACTGAGTGGACTGAAGGACACGTCGTCATGGTGAAACAAGTGATTGAGCGGACTCTGCCGCCGGAATCCGACTGCGCCCGCGCTGCGGAACAGCTGCTGTCTTCCGACAGCGTCTCTTTGCCCCTGCTTCCGGAAGTCTCCGTCCGCCTGATGGAACTGACGTCTGATGTGAACTGCGATCCGGCGGAGATCATCGAACTGTTGCGCCGCGATCAGTCGCTGACCGGTCATCTGCTGCGGACCGCCAATTCCGTCCGCTACACCTGCGGACAGACGGTCACGTCGATTCAGCAGGCCGTGGCACGGCTGGGACTGCTGTGCATTCGCGAAGTCGTCATGATGATTTCCTGTCAGAGCGAAGTGTTTCATGTGGACGGGTTTGAAGACGATGTCCGTCAGTCGTTCGACCGATCTCTGGCAACCGCCGCGTTTTCTCAGGAAATCGCCCGCGTCCGTCGGATCAACGTGGAAGACGCCTTCCTGTGCGGTCTCATGCATGATGTGGGACGTCCTGTTCTGCTGCAGGCCCTGATCGACCTCGGAATGCGCGAAGCCGGCGCTTCCGACGATGCCGTTCGGGAAGCGGCCGAACAGTTTCGGATCCCCATGGCCCGTCGTCTGGTTCTGTCCTGGGATCTGCCGGAACGTCTGGCTGCGACCATCGAGCATCAGCATACGCCGCTGGAAGCCGGAGACTACGTGCAGCAGGCCGCCGTTCTGAATCTGGCCATCGATCTGGCGAAACTGGCTCTGAACCGTCCGGAAGAATGGCCCGAACAGATCGATCACCCGATGCTCGATGTGCTCAGCCTGTACCCGAACGACCTGGCACCGGTGGCCGCACGGCGCGATGAAATCATTACCTGGGTCGGGACAATATGATGATTGCCGCCGGAACGATGTACGATGTGGTCGTGATCGGCAGCGGTCCGGCCGGCCGCAATGCCGCTCTGGAAGCAGCCGGCCACGGAGCCCGTGTGCTGGTGGTGGAACGGGACCGCCAGGTCGGTGGTGCCTGCGTTCGTTACGGAACGATCCCCAGCAAGACACTCCGGGAAACGTCCGTCGTGCTCAGTGCCCTGCGGCGTCGCAGCGGAGGCGTGTGCGATATCAGCCACGACAGCCGCCTGGCCATGGCCAGTCTGATGACTCGTCTGGATCAGGTGGTTCATGCCCATCACGAAGCCGCTCGTCAGGAACTGGATGCCGCGGGCATCGAAACGATCAGTGGTCAGGCCGGTTTCGTGTCGACTCATCGCATCGCCGTCACCGACGTGCACGGCCGGATACGCGAAGTGACCGGGGAATCCATCATCATCGCCACCGGTTCACGCCCCCGTCATCCGGATCACATCGAGGTGGATCATGAAAACATTCTCGACAGCGATTCCATTCTGGCCATGACCTATCTGCCGCGGTCTCTGGCCATCGTGGGCGGCGGTGTCATCGCCTGCGAATACGCGTCGACATTCGCTGCTCTGGGCGTGCAGGTGACGCTCATCGACAGATCCGCTGCTCCTCTGGGATTTCTCGAACCGGACCTCGTCCGCGTGTTTCTCAGCCGGTTCCAGGCGGCCGGAGGGACGTTTCGGGGCGGCTGTCCGGTGCGGTCCGTGTGCTGGGACGGCATCAGCTCGGTGCAGGTGACGCTGGAATCCGGTGAAACCGTTTCCGCCGACAAAGCTCTCATCGCTCAGGGACGCGTGGCCTGTCTGGATCTGCTGAACATCGAGAACGCGGGGCTGTCTGTCACGGATCGGGGCCTCCTGGCCGTCGATGACTGCTGCCGCACGAATGTGCCGCACATCTATGCCGTGGGTGATGCGATCGGACCACCGGCCCTGGCATCCACTTCCATGGAACAGGGACGGCAGGCCGCCTGTCATGCTCTGACCGGCAGGAACCTTCCGGCCGGTCCTGTGATCCCGATCGGGATCTATACGATTCCCGAAATCGCCACGGTCGGACTGACCGAACAGCAGGCTGCGGAACAGTCCCGTGACGTCATGACGGCCACCGTGCCGTTCGACCGTCTGGCCCGGGCGCACATCATGGCATCTTCGGAAGGACTGCTGCGGCTGGTGGCCGACGAGCATGGTTCTCGGATTCTGGGGGTGCAGATTGCCGGAGAAGGCGCCGCGGAACTCATTCATCCGGGGCAGATGGCTCTGACGGCCGGAATGACGGTGGATGCCCTGGCCGACAGCATTTTCAATTTTCCCACACTGGCCGAAGCCTATCGCCTGGCCGCTCTGGATCTCATCCGCCGGCGGGACCATGGTCGTCCGGCCGTCGGCGCGGCCGAGCCGCCTGGATTCCGGATGGCAGCGTCCACCTGACCGGACCGAATTTCTGATTCCTGCCGAACCGGCCGCATTTCCGGCTTACCACACGTGCCGAAATTCGTTTGTATGGATACGGAACGAATGGACGGACCACGGTGCGGTATGAGGAATCCGGGATGACTCAGGCGATTGTCGATCCCGCAGAACTGCGGCGATTCGCTCAGGCTCTGCGACGCTTCAACGAAGAACTCAGCGAAAAATCCGCCATGATCGGCGGGCAGCTCAACACGCTTTCGCAGACGTGGCGCGACCAGGAACATCAGAAGTTTTCTGAAGATTTTCGGCAGAGCCTGAAAGCACTCAGCCGTTTCGTGGAAATGAACGAAGCCTACATCCCGTATCTGGTCCGCAAGGCCCAGCTCATCGAAGAATATCTGCAGCAGCAGTAGGGCCTGATACGATGTCGGAATCCGCCCATATCAGATCGCTCGATGCACTGCGGACATTCGCCGCGGCCGTGGTGCAGTTTCGTGAAGAAGCCCGCATCTGCCTGACCCAGATCGAAATGGAAATCAGCCGCATCATCGGCTGGATCGAACGGGACCGACCCGGGTTCTGGAAACGGGAAATCGAACTGTGCGATCGGCGTTTCGCCGAAGCCCGCGTTCTGCTGCACCAGTGCCGCATGCGCCGCGTGGGAGACTTCCGTCCGACCTGCTACGAAGAACAGAAAAACGTTCAGTACTGGAAACAGCAGCTCGAATTCGCCCGCAGGCAGATCGGAGTCATTCGACACTGGTCGATCCAGGCCCGTCAGGAGGCCGAAGAATACCAGGGCCGCGCGTCTCAGCTCATGCAGGCACTCGAACGCGACCTGCCCCGTCTGATCGCTCTGCTGCAGCAGTCCGCCGACCGCATCGACAGCTACAGCCGCGTGCGGCTGCCGTCCTGGTCTCCGGACCGGCTGGATTTCGGCGATCCGGCCGCCTGGACGGAACGGCAGGACGGCGACGGCCGCACGACCGAATCCGGCCCGGAACCTCAGCAGGATTCCGGAACGCCTGCCGACAGAAGCCCGAATTCCCCTTCATCCACCCGTTCAGGAGACGACTGATGCGCCGAGCCGATTTTCTTTCTCCGGCCGCACGGCTGGAAGACGCTCTGAAACGACTGGAACAGGCCTGGCAGACGACGAAGGAAGAATGGTCCGATCCGGTCAGCCACACTGTGGAAGAAGAGTATCTGAAACCGCTGCACAGTCAGGTGGCGCTGCTTCTGGATGCCGTCAGCCGCACGGCTCAGGTCATGGGAAAGGCTCAACGAGAATGTGCTCATCGCCGGGAACTGGGAGAGGATGTATTCTGAAAGCAGACCCCGCGGCAATGCGTCTGCTGCATGCCGATTCGTCAGGCGGGCTGCAGCGTGCCGCCTCATTCCAAAAGTTCTTTTCCGACACAGAAACCGGTCTGTCGAACCGACCCGTACGCGGACAGCACGATGGAATCTGATGAACAGGAGTTTCCGGAATCCTTCAGCCGGCAGCTGATGCTGCTGTCCGACTGCGTGGCCGCCTGCCGCGCAGCCCGTGACCGCGTGGTTGATCTGCAAAAACAGATCGCCGCCCGGGAACAGGAACGGCAGGAGCACCTGGAAGTCATCGACCGCTGGCACACCGACCGGCTGCAGAAGGAACAGACCCGGCTGCGCGACGCCGCTCAGGCAGAACGTCAGGCCATCGAACAGGACTGCCGGAGTCGGGTGGAGTCGTTCCGACGCGAGAAACAGGAGACTCTGCAGGAGATCACATCGGAACTGAAGGAAGAAATCGCCCGCATTCGGGAACAGGAAAAGAACGAACTGTGGGTGCTGCAGTCCGTGCTGGATGAGGAGGCGGTGGACAGCCCGGTCGGAGAGCTGGAACGTGAGAAGGACACCTGCCGGCTTCAGAACCAGGCGATCCAGGATCTCCTGAAACGTCTGGAAGACCGCATTCGCCGGGCCCAGCAGTGGCTGGATGAATGCCACGCGGGAACGGAACGGCGCGATCCGCCTCCCCGGCCGTGGACCGGTGAACAGGCCGATCTGACAGCCACCATTCAGCAGACCGGTGACGACCTGTTCGCTCAGGCGGCCCGCATGGAATCCTTCCTGCCGGCTCAGTGGATTCGCGGACCGCGCCTGTGGCTGCTGTCTGCTGTCTGTTCCGTGCTGACGATGGTTCCTGTGGCGATCTGGAAAGGAGACCGGCTCCGGAGTCTGCTGGGGTCGGACCCCGGACCGGACGGCTGGACCTGGCTGATCGTGGTGGTTGTGAGCGGTCTGGCGGCCGGTGCCTTTTTCGCAGTGCTCAGCACTCTGGTCGTGCAGACGCGTCTGCGCAGCGACTTTCAGTCCATGCTGCAGAAATACAGCAGTCTGCTCAGCCTGAAACAGGTGCGCGATCAGCGAACGGCACAGCTTCTGAACAAACTCGAACGCACGGCCGAAACATGGCGCCGGCAGGCGGCTTCCCGGAGAAAGAAGAAGACACGTCAGATCGAACAGCAGTTCGGAAAGCAGCGGGCCGCCGTGGAAGAACGGCTGCAGCAGATGCGCCGGCACTGCGAAGACGAATGTGCTGCATTCGAAAAGCAGCAGAACGAACAGGCCGCCCGGGACCTGCAGCAGATCGATGAACGGCTGCAGCAGAACCTGCGGGCTCTCAGCCTGAATGTGCAGCAGGCCCGGCAGGAACAACAGGCCGAATGCCGTCGTCAGTTCGATGAGACCATTCAGGCTTCGCTGGTGGAAATCCGCGAACAGGCCGAATGCTGGTCCCGGCAGGCGGACCGTGTTCACATGATGGCCCGGGCAGCGCGGGCCGCTGTCGGATCCTCCCGCGGCTGGCCGGATCCTCCTGCACAGCGATGGACAGCGTCGAAGGTGATGCCCCGGGCCATCACCCCCGGAGATTTTCTTGTCGCCCTGCCCCGGCTTCCCGATAGTCCCGACGATCGGACGCCGGATGCCTTCCTGTCGTCCGGAACCGCGGACCATTCGCCTTCCGGTCAGCTTTGTGTCGACATGCCGGCAGTGCTGGTGTTTCCCGAAGACACATCGATCGTCGTGGAACACGATGCGGCCGGACGGGAAACGGCCCTCGGCTTTCTGCGGGCTCAGATCCTCAGACTGCTGCTGACCATTCCCCCCGGCCGCATTCGCCTGACGCTCATCGATCCGGTCGGGCTGGGGCAGAGTTTCTCGGCCATGATGCACCTGGCCGACTTCGATGAACTGCTCATTCAAAGCCGTATCTGGACCGATGAACTGCAGATTCGCAGTCAGCTCCGCAACATCACCGAACACATGGAAGATGTGTTCCAGACGTACCTGCGAAGCGAATTCCGTACCATTGAAGAATACAACGCTGCCGCCGGAGAAGTCGCCGAGCCGTACCATTTCGTCGTCATCGCCGATTTCCCCGCCGGACTGTCTGAAGACGCGGCACGGCATCTGTCGTCGATCCTCACCAGCGGCCCCCGCTGCGGTGTCCACACGCTGACTGCATGGAACCCCGCGACCGGCAGTCCGCCCGGATTCGACGTCGAACAGCTTCGGGAACATGGCACGGTCTTTCGTGTGTCCGACGGCCGGGTCCTTCCGGCTTCCGAACAGCTTTCGGGCATCCGGTTCGAAGCAGAAGCGGAACCGGAACCGGCTGCGGCCGTGCGTCTGGTTCGGGCTGTGGGTGAACAGTCCAAAGATGCGCGGCGTGTGGAAGTCAGCTTTCGGCGGATCGCGCCCGCGCCGAACGCCATCTGGTCGCACTCGACGGCAGACGGCATCGACCTGCCCATCGGTCGCGCCGGAGCGGCCCGGCTGCAGTTTCTGCGTCTGGGACGAGGCACTTCGCAGCACGTCCTGGTGGCCGGGAAAACGGGTTCAGGCAAATCGACGTTTCTGCACATCGTGGTGACGAACCTGGCCCTGCACTACAGCCCGGATGAAATCGAGTTCTGGCTGATCGATTTCAAGAAGGGCGTGGAATTCCGCACGTATGCTGCTGAGCGGCTGCCGCATGCCCGTGTCGTGGCCATTGAAAGCGACCGGGAGTTCGGGCTGAGTGTGCTGGAACGTCTGGACGGTGTCCTGCAGGAACGAGGCGAACTGTTTCGCAGCCGCGGCGTCCAGGATGTGCCGTCGTTCCGAACGGCCTTTCCCGATGAACCGATGCCCCGCCTGCTGCTGCTGATCGATGAGTTCCAGGAATTCTTCACGGCCGAAGATCGAGTGTCCTCACGGGCGTCTCTGCTGCTGGATCGCCTCATTCGACAGGGGCGGGCATTCGGCATCCATGTGATGCTTGGTTCCCAGACACTCGGCGGCGCCTACTCGCTGGCGCGCAGCACACTGGGACAGGTCGCTGTGCGAGTGGCCCTGCAGTGCAGCGAAAGCGATGCCCATCTGATCCTCAGCGAAGACAACGCCGCCGCCCGTCTGCTGACACGACCGGGGGAAGCGATCTACAACGATGCCAACGGCCTGCGGGAAGGCAACCATCCGTTTCAGATTGCCTGGCTGGACGACGAAGAACGCGAACAGTGGATTCGTCTGCTCCGCGAACGCAGCGCTCCGTCCGGTGAACGGCCGATGATCGTTTTCGAAGGCAGTGTGCCGCCGGCGGTGGAGCACTGTGGACCTTTGCAGGCCGCCCTGCAGGGATCTCCCGATGCCACCCGGCGGAGTTTCGATCCGCCGTCTGTCTGGCTGGGAGAACCAGTGGCCATTGCCGGTCCGGTTCATGTCCGGCTGCGGCGTGCAGGAGGCCAGAATCTGCTGCTTGTCGGACAGGACGAAACAGCCATCGACAGCATGCTGGCCATGATTCTGATCAGTGTCTGCGGAGCAGCCGGTTCCGAAGCCGGCGTCACACTGCTGCACAGCATCCGACAGCCCGATGTTCTGGCACGCTTCGACGATCTGGTCGATTCCGGAGCGGTCCCGGGGTGCCGCCTGGCGGCCGCTGACGCGACAGCCGGGGTGATCGATGATTTTCTGGCGGAGCTGGAACGGCGGGAACAGATGGCCGATCATGCGGTGCGTCCCGAACGGCTGCTGATCATCCGCGACATCGGACAGTTTCGGGAACTCCGCCGCGACGACGACGAATTCGGTCTGGGAAGTTTTGGAGATGCCGCGAAGGCGACAACGGCCACGAAACTGGGAGACCTCATTCGCCGCGGTCCTCTGGTGGGCCTGCATGTGGTCATCTGGGCGGACACTTACAGCAATGTGACCCGCTGGCTGTCCGCAACTCTGCTGAGGGAATTCGAGAATCGCGTGGCGCTGCGAATGAATCAGACGGATTCCGCCAGCCTGGTGGATTCGCCGGCCGCCGCCGGTCTGGGATCCGGTCGGGCCCTGCTGTACCGGGACGAAACCGGCAGCGTGGAAAAATTCCGCCCCTTCGCCTGGCCCGGTGCCGACTGGATCCGCGAAATCGCCGCCCGCCGCTCCGGAAACTCCGGTCCGGATCCGGACATCGAATCCATCCGCATCGAGTGATTCCCGGCGCTATCCGGTGTCGGCCGGAAACGCGTGAGCGTCCGGCATCCATCGCTGTCACAACCCCTGGCTCCCGTTTTCCGCAGCCAGGTGCTTCGATCGAACCCGACGTTACGGTCCAGGCAGGGACGCGCACGGTGTTGAAGTACCCCCCATTTTCTGTACCAGGCGTTATGAGAGTGTGTATGCGCACGGCGAACTGCCGGTTGTCGTGCACCGATCGCATACATTTCGGCCATCGGCACAACGCGAACATTTCACCGCAGGGCCGCAGGCCCGCGCGTCGAACCGGTGTGTCGCGACGCCCACGCAGCCGGCATGGCCGCTCAGCGATCGTGCACCCCCGATTCGGCATCTGAGGGCTGCTCCTTCGTGCTGACAGGTCGTTCCATCGTGATCGCGGACTGCCGGATCGCTTCTGCGGGCAGCTTCTCCATCACTGCGGAAGGGGGGCGAGCCCTTCGGTGACAACGATCACCCGCGCACCAACCGGACAGCTTGTGCCGTTCCGCCTGCATACCCTGTCATCGAAAGCCCTGACGCCTGCCTGCCGAACGCTGCGCCTCCGCGGCTCTGTAAGAGATTCCTTTATGGTGCTGGATCGTTCTATTTGACCCGGCGAGTACGAAACGATCGTTTCCGTCCGGATGCATGTCGTTTGCTTCTCACTGAGCCACTGAGCCACAGAGGACACAGAGGACACAGAGTTGCGCACACTGAGAAAATGCAGCGTTGTTCGGCAATCCTTCATGTGATTACGTTCCAGCGCCTTCGGGACTGCCGGTTCGGCCTTGCTCCGCTCCTGGGTCCGGCCTGCGGACTGCAGTTCACCGTGTGCAGACGATAAGCGGCGTGTCGATCGGAAATTCGCGCAACCTGAACCGTACAGGAACATCCGGAATCAGGCGGAATGCCGGCCGCTGAATTCCGGTTCAGCATCTGGTGCCTCCACTCGGATTTCGCAGATCCGTGCGTGGTCCAGACCGGCCGTTGATCGGACGGTGATTCGAAGGGACTGAACCGTAACAGGAGACGACAGCCGGTGACGGCGCAGCCGCTGATAGTTTTCCTGCACATCGACTAGGCGAATCCAGGCTGTTCCGCTGAGCGCGTCGATCGAATAATCACGGACCGTCTCCGGCTGCGAGCGGCCCCAGCACATCCGGGCTGTGTAACCGTCGTGATGGCTGAGTGTCAGATGGCGATGCAGTCCGGTATCGAATACAAGCTGAATCGTGTTCACGGAAATCGGCTGCGGCCAGTCGAGCTGAACTGCTGCCGGAAAACCATCGGCCGGGTCGGACATCCAGCGATGGATGCCCGGAAACGACCGTTCGAAGGCTGCTCCTCGCGGTCCGTGGACGCAGCGTGTCTGCCCGGATATCACCTGCCGGACATCCATGTCAGCAGCACAGCTTGTGGCGGTGACGACCGCCTGCCGGGCCAGGTCGCGGCGATCTCTGTTTCGACAGCCGATCAGGTACACATCGTCCCGCAGCAGCATCTGCCGAAG
>WFTL01000106.1 GCA_015485495.1 Planctomycetaceae bacterium | reverse complement strand
GCACACACTGTCCCCGGCGACGCACGGCCGATCCGGCTGCCGCCAGCAGCGACACGGGAAAAGCCGCCAGCCGTGCGGCGGGCGCCGTCAGAGACCACAGCGGAGACAGAAGCCATCCGGCCGACAGTCCGCAGATGATCACAATGGCCACCCCGGCAGGTGCGCAGAACTGTGTCAGCAATGTGGCCACCCAGGCACCGGCCAGGCCGCCGCTGCCCCAGGTGGAACCGGTGTCGATCGCTGGAACCAGAAGCTGCAGAGCCGTGCAGCCGAACAGAACCAGCAGCGCCGTTCCGCACAGAAACAGGCCGTTGCCCCGGGTCCGATCGCGAGACAGCAGGCGCATATCCCAGGCCGTCACGGCCGCCAGAGTGATCCAGATGCCGCCGCCCAGCATCTGCCGCGCGTAACAGGCAACCGATGCCCCCGTCCGTCCGCACAGATTGATGGGCGTCTGCCGAACCGGAAAGACCAGATCCGAAGGTGGATCGGCCGGATCCCAGCTCAGGCAACTGAGTCCCACGAACACCAGCAGCGCCAGCAGGCCCAGAGCCAGGACATCGTTTCGAAATCGTTCGAAGTCGAACATGAAAGGCATTCACAGACAGCGGAAAGACCCGTCCATGTGAACGCTAACATCCGAAAAACGACGCACGTCGGAAATTCGATTCATGATGATGCGAAAACGCATCCGGCGCGGACGACGTGCCAGCATTAGGAATCAGAGAAAACAGCCGGTTTCACCGGTTGCAGCGATTCTGAGGACATCGCCGGAGTGTTCCGGATCGTGGCAGATCAACCGCAACAAATCGCATGAAGTCGCTTGACCAGTCGGCCGGCATCGCCAGGTTCCTGCGCCGGTTTCCGCCCCGGACACACCTCCCAGGCCGCAGATCGCCGCCGCACGGGGCGCCATCCCGCCCGGGACGGCCGGGCCCGAAGAGGATTCGGAAAACGCGTTCTGGCTGGCCATCCAGAGGATCGCCAGCCCCGTCACGGCACCCAGCAGCAGACCGACGAAGAAGAACGGAAGCTGACTGCGGGCCACATCGCGGCTCCTGAGGCGCGAGGCGGCCGGAAGCGACTTCTTGGCAGCCGCAGACAGACCGAACGCTTCGCTGCTGCGTCCGGCCGCGGGGCGCCGCTGCGAACCGGACCTGTCCGACCTGGCCTGTTCCCGCAGATCTCCGTCGACCGAAAGTTCGGTTTCTGCGGCCGGATCACCGGTCTCCGGCCGTGGCACCTGCGGGTCCGACCGGCCGACAGATCGGCGGAGCCGCAGACGGTCTTCCTGAGAATCCGATTCGGAAGCAGCCGCTTTCTGCGGCGAGGATCCCGACCCGGACCGCCCGGCCTGCAGCACACGGACAGCCCCGTCGGACGACACCGACAGAACCGCCCGACAGCGAAGACATCGGATCTCAGAACGCCCCGATTGCGCGTTGTAGCGAATCGCCGATCGGCACCCTGGACAGGTGATCATCGTGTGCGACATGACTGTCCGCCGGTTCTGAACACGGCACCGCTGTCGGCCAGCCCTCCGCCCGGCGGCGCCTTTCGGGCCGGTTCATTATGACAGTCCGGCCAGACAACACCAGCCGGATGCCGGCCTCTGAAGCATCCGTAAAACGGTGAAATCCGTTCACGTTCGGCCGGTGACGTTCCGAACAGGCCGTTTCGGGCAGCCGTATCCTGTCAGGCCGGCCGATTCCCGGCGTGCGGGCCGCTGCGAATCGGCACATTCGGCCGGCTGACCGCCACGGCCCGTTTTTTCGAAGCCGGTCAGACGGATCTCACGATCCAGTACGGATGACCGCTTCAGCCGTTACCGGCCAAAAAAACAGAAAGGCTTATCCAGACCGCCCGATGCGTCCGATGATAACAGCGGCATTGTTCGATGCGCGCCGTCCGGCGTGCCATCGGCGGTCGGCCGGCGATTCGGTGAATCCGCCGCGGAAGCAGCGGTGCGACGATCGCGGGAAAAGGCAGCAGGTCGGTTCTGAGCGAAGCGGCCGGAAAACAGAAAACAAACGGATTTCCAACGGGGCGAAGGATCTTTCTGCCGTGCGGCAGAACGGTCGTGAACCAGACCGCCGTGGGCGGCTCAGCAGGAGAACTTTCATGCGAAAGTACGGAAAAGTGTTGTTGGTGCTGGCTGTGTGCACCGCGGTTCCGCCGTTCGCCGGTGCAGACGGCTTTCTCAGAGGTCTGCGTCCGCAGTCGGCATCCGGCCTGTCACAGAATCAGCAGCACGCCGAACAGGTCAAGCAGGCTCTGCAGGAAGCTCAGATTCAGGGACAGGACATCCGCATCGAAGTGGTCGACGGGGTCGTTCGGCTGACAGGCAAAGTCACGGTGCCGGGACATCGGGCGAAAGCCGGTCAGGCCTGTGAGCGGATTCCGGGAATCACGCGTGTGAACAACGAACTCGTCTACGTGCCGGAAAACGGCATTCAGCCGGCCGCCGCAGTCGACAGCAGCCACGGCGTGCAGGCCGCGGCCTATCACTCGGCCGCGGCTGCCGTCCCGCAGCAGACCGCATCCGGCATCGACAACCAGAAAACGGCGGAACGCGTCGGCGCCGCCCTGTGTCAGGCCGGTCTTCAGAACTGCGATATTTCCGTCCATGTCCTGAAAGGCGTGGCCACGATCAGCGGCTCGGTCCACCATCCTGAACAGCGCCGGGCTGCCGAAGCAGCAGCGCGGCAGGTCGAAGGGATTCGGCAGGTGGTCAATGAACTGACCGTGGCAGCCGCTCCGATGCCTCCGGCAGCTCCCCGGACGGCCGCTTACCCTCAGTCCACCGGACAGCATCCGTCTCAGCCGGTGTCCTTCGCCCAGGCGGCCCCGCCGGTCCTGCCGGCGAACGCCATGCCGGCCCAGGCAGCCATGCCCGTTTCTGCCGGTGCTCCGATGGCCATGGGAGGCGCCGGATTCCTGTCCCATCCGCACCTGCCGGCTCACGCCTGGCCTGCGTATGCTCAGTATCCCAACTCCGCAGCCGTCACCTATCCCACTCAGTACAGTGCGAGCGCGTTTCCGTACATCGGACCGTTCTATCCGTACCCTCAGGTGCCGCTCGGATGGCGCGATGTGCGTCTGCAGTGGGACGACGGGTTCTGGCACCTGAACTTCAATAAGAAGCCCAGCGTCTGGGCGACTCTGTTCAATCCCAAAGGACGCGACTGAACCGAACGGCCGTCCTGCAGGACGGACAGGCCATCAAAGGCGTCTGCGGCATGATCGCGGACGCCTTTGTTTTTTCGGCCGCGATGAACACGGTCCGGGCAGGAACCGTCCGGACCGGCAGAAATCACCGATGGCCCGAGAACCACTGTCCGGCCGCGTCCGGCCGCTCGGCCCCCTGCGAAAACCACCGCAATTCGCGGGCAAATTGCGAATATTGTCACAAGTTGCGTAACCGGAACGATCGATACAGACAAATGACAGCACTGTCCCGGACGGACTGCGCGACTTCCTGAAGACAACGACATCGAGTCCGGCTGATTCCCATCGGAAATCCGGCCTCACAAGACCCGGGCGGACGCCCGAACTCTCTGGCAGGGAACTGAAACCATGCAGACGTTTAGCAGGCAACTTCGACGTTGGGCCGTGCTGACCGCGATCTGCCTGATGACCTTCGTGAACAGCGGGTGCACGCTGACCGGCGGGTTCATTTCAGTGCTGACGGAATATGTTCTGTTCTGGGAAGTGGCGCCGCCGCTGCCGGTCAGTGCCTGGCAGTCTCAGCAGATCGAAGACGAACTGTGGGCACTGGAACGCGATCGGGTCACGATTCTCGATCCCATCGAAGGCGAAAACGCCCCGACCTTCTGCCAGGATCCGCCCAGCGATGATGAAGTCATGCGGGCCCTGCCGGACAGTCCGGCAGGCGGCTTCGCCTTTCTCATGGAAACGCATCGCAACAATGTGCGGATCGTCAAAGAACTCATCGTCGACCGGCTCGATGAACCCCGCGTCTATCCGCTGGTCGGCCCGGCGCGGCTGAAACACTGCCACTACAAGTGCACGGTGTACTACGACAAGGTGATGCGGAGCTACTGGCCGATTCCCTTCACGCACAACGACCAGACTCAGGAAGTCGTGTACATCGACAAGGACTACCTGATTCGCGTCGCCGGACCTCCCACCTACTGATCCGGACGGCGCTGCGGCACCGGATCGATGCACGAAATCATGCGGGCGGATCCGCTGACCGGACCCGCCCTGCTGTTTGCGCCGAGCTGTTTTTCACGGTTCCGTGCGGCAGCCACCCGCTGCCCCCGCCTTCCAATGTTCCCCGACTGCCGGTTTATTCTGCGGCCGGTTCCTGGGCAGCATCCACCCGGGCACCGGGCAGTTCGACCT
>WFTL01000105.1 GCA_015485495.1 Planctomycetaceae bacterium | reverse complement strand
GAATCTCAGACGGAACCGGAAGTCGATCAGGAGGTGGTGCGGCGCCAGACGGCCGTGGCGCTCAACTACTGCCGGGCCGCGCTGCATCGGATTCGCCGCCGGCCGGACAAGCAGGTGTTCCTGGAGGAGGAGCAGCGGATTCTGAACAACCTGAATCTCAGCCGGATCAACGATGCTGAGGTGATCGCGCTGTACCGGGCTGTCCTGGACGAAATCAGTCAGGTGGAGGTCAGTGAGAGGGAACGGCGTGTGATTGACGAACGGTTTCGTCAGGAAACGCGGCGGCAGCTGAGTACCACGCTGTTCGTTGTGGGGGCTCAGGCCGTGACCGGCCAGATCGGCAATGTGATTCAGTCCGGGGCGAACAGCTGGTGGGACTACCGCAATCAGGCGCTCCGCCGGGACGCGGATCTGTGGAAAGTGGACCGCACGGAGTTCCGTTCTCTGATGTCGCGATCCTCGACGTTTCTGGACAGCTTCTGGAAACTCAGCCGCCGCAACAACATTCCGGACAGCTGGCTGGTGCGGGATCAGGACCTGGATCAGCTGGCCGACATTCTGAAGGAGCCGGATGCGGAACGCCGTCTGAGAATGCTGCGGCGGATGGAACGGTTCATGACATGTTACCCGCCGTACTGGTACTACGTCGCCCGCACACAGCAGCAGATGGGACAGCTCGACGAGGCGATGAGCACGTATCGCCGTCTGCTGGAGGTGGGCAGTGGCCATTTTCGCCAGGACGACATGCTGGCCGGGTGTCTGGCCAATATGGCGCTCATTCAGGAAGGCCGGGGAGATTCTGCAGCCGTTCAGTCGGCGCTGCGCAGTGCGGAGCATTCGACCCGCAACTGGGAAGCGAACCTGGTGTGCGCCTGGGTTCTGGGTCGGCACGCGCAGTATCGGGAAGCAGAAGACCGGTTGCTGTGCAACCTGGATCATCATCTGGAAAAGAAACAGAGTTCGGTCGCTCTGGTGTCTTTGTATTACCATTCGGAAGACCGATCTCGTCTGGCAAAGCTGCTGAGCGATGAGCAGGTGGCGGCAGCCGTTCCGGTGCCGGGGCTGCTGCTGTGCGCGCGTCTGCTGGGAGCCGACGCACTGCCGCGTCCGGCTTCCGTGAAGCTGGCGTCGAGTCTCAGGGCGGAATACCGGCCGGGGCTGCGATCTGACGTGGTGGTGCTGCGGGCGGCTCCCGGCTGGAAGCTCAGAGACGCCGATCCGCGGATGACGCTGGCCGGTGTGGAACTGTCCACGTCCGGATTCGAACAGGACCGGGACGAAGTGGTGGCCACCTGGCATGTGGACGCGGCCGACACCGATGAACGCCGGCGGACCGTTCATCTGACTCTGCAGTACCCGGGCGTTCCGCCGATTCAGGTCACTCTGTCGCCTCATTCTGTTCCCGCCGCCCCGGCCGTCGGAACATTTCCGGGGCTGCGTCTGGATTCGATGTCGCGGATCGCTCTGGGTGTGGAAACGATCGATGTGGGCGGCGTGCGGCTGTCGGTCCGGGACGATCAGGAAGCCGGTGAGGCGATTCGCGGTGCCCAGGGCGATTCCGAAGAAACGGTTCGGTCGTGAGCCGCTGTGTCGGACGGATCTGCGGACTGCTGTCGCTGCCTTTGAGTGACGTTCGCGCAGCGCCAGAGGGCCGGGATGTCGAAAGGACGGGCATCACGCACCCGACGGGCAGACGTGTCGCAGATCTTCGATCATCTGCTGAGTCGCCGCGGTCACGGCTTCCCGCCACCGCCGTTCGCCGAACTGTTCTTTCCAGGGTGACCGGTGCCATGCGAAGTTGATGGCTCGGGAACTGTTGATCAGTGCCGATCCGGCGTGGCTGCTGAAAGCGGCCGCCACATCGCCGGCCGTGCCTCCCTGGCTGCCGTATCCCGGGACAAGCAGAGGAGTGGTCGGCATGCGGCGGCGCAGGGCCGCCAGTTCCTCCGGCCAGGTGGCTCCCACGACAGCTCCCACCGGTCCCAGATCTGCCTGGCCGCGGAGTGTCTGGTTCAGGTTTTCCAGAGTGTCTGCCACGGCTTCGAACACGGTCGTGTTGTCGGATCGGCGATCCTGCCAGACACCGGCTTCCGGGTTGCTGGTGCGCACCAGAACGTACAGGCCCGCGTTTCTGCGGATGGCGGTTTCGATGAACGGCTGCAGGGTATCCGGTCCCAGATACGGGCTGACGGTGACGGCATCGGCGGGGAAGGCCGCCTGTCCCGACGTGCCGTCCAGCCAGGCATCGGCGTAGGCCGACGCGGTCGATCCGATGTCGCCTCGTTTGGCATCGGCGATGACGATGAGATCCCGCGAGCGGGCGTGCTGCATGATATCCTGCAGAGCTTCCAGACCGGCCGGTCCCAGTTGTTCGAAAAAAGCAACCTGAGGTTTGACGGCCGGGACCAGGGGAGCGACCAGATCGATGATTTCCCGGCAGAATCCGGCGAAGGCGGCGGCCCGGGCGTCCCGGCTGCCGCGGCTGTGTTCCTGCCGGATTTCTTCCGGCAGCAGTTCCCATCGGGGGTCCAGGCCAATCAGGGACGGTGTGCCGAGTGATCGGATGCGGGAGGCCAGCCGAGACACATACGTCGTGTCCGTCATGGGGCGTGATTCCTCTGATCTGCAGAAAGGGCAAACGTGAACGGACTATATCCTGCCGGCTGCAGAATGCAGCCGGCAGGCCGGTTGTTCCGGATGTCCGGAAGATGCGATGTGGAAAACCGTGGATCCGGGAACTCCCGACGGTGTTGTATCAGGATGCCGTTTGACCGGCGGTCGGTCGTGATCCAGGTTTTCCAGGTGAATGGACTGAAATCCGATATCCGGAGCGATCTGAGATGAACCTCTTCCGCCGCACCATCCGTTTTTTGCGCTGTGACGATGGCGTGACATCGGTGGAATACTGTGTCATGCTGGCGTTCGTCCTGCTGATTGTCATTGCAGGAGTCACCGCGGCCGGGGGCGGTGTGTCCGGCTGGTGGAATGACATCAACAGCGATCTGAACACGTACGACTTCTGACCGCAGCGGAGCGGTCTGTCCGGCCGGACGCAGGAACCAGACGACGGTTCGCGGAACAGTCGGGTGACAAACGGGATCGGAGCAGCGTGCTGGATACGGCTGCAGAATGTCTGATCGGCCTGGGAGGCAACATCGGGCCGGTGGCGCGGACGATCGATGGAGCTCTGGCTGTCCTTCCTCGTTACGGAGTGGATGTTCTGGCGGTCAGTCGGCTGTACCGGTCCGAAGCGATGGGGACACATGCCGGCGGTTCGTTCCTCAACGCGGCCGCCCGCGTGCGGACCTCCCTGGAACCGCACGCACTGCTCGGCGTTCTTCAGACTGTCGAAGAAACGTTCGGCCGCACGCGAGAATCGCACTGGGGCCCCCGCACGCTCGACCTGGATCTGCTGGCCTGTGCTGACCGGGTGATGGAAACGGAACGCCTCATTCTGCCCCACCCGGGAATGTGGTATCGGCGATTCGTGCTGCAGCCGCTGCAGGAGATCGCCGGTCCGTGGCGGCATCCGGTGTGTCGGCAGACGGTCGATGATCTGCTGCAGCGCATGGACCGCCGGCCGATGCTTGTGGAACTTCCGGAGCATGCGGGGCCGCAAAACGTTCCGGATCGATATGCGTCGGCCGTCTGCATCTGTCGGAGTGGTGAGGTGCCGGAGCCGGCAGCGGGGGAAGATGATCCTGTGTTCTGCCGGCTGCAGACAGCAGATGTCAGCCCGGCACACCTGCCAGCTGTCAGGACGCCCTTTCGGATCGAATGCCGGGACGAAGCGGCCCTGCAGGAAATGCTGCAGGGGGTGCTGGCGGCCGCTCTGAGTACGTGTCGGCCGTGTGTCGCGGACTGAACAGACGGTGAAGCAGACTGATCACGATTCTGAACAGGCCCGGCGGCCGCCTGTCGCGTTCCACCACTCGTGATGGGCGGGTCTCCCGGGGTCGGAGGTCCGGTCGGGGCTTCTGTGCGGATGGTGACGGCACGATTGTCTTTGGGAACGCCTCTTGCTGCTTCACGGTTCCTGTCAACCGGTTCCGGCCAGCCCTTCCTCCTCCCGCACGTCAGGTCTGCAGACATCCGAAACACCGTGGTTCGTCCGTTTTTCGTGTGTGACGAATCCGGGTGACCGAATCCGGGTGACTGCAGTGTCCTGGCATCGAATGTGACGTCATGACAGGATTTTCAGAATCAGCCACCCCGCCTCCCGCATGGCTGCGATGGTTTGCGAATGATGCGGCCCGGTCGATTCTCGACACGCAGTTTCATGCGCCGGTCGGCTGTCATTACTTCTACTGCGAAGATCGCGATGAATGGGAAGTGGCCGTGTTCGTGTCGGCGACGGAAGTGTTCGGCGGTCCGCGCGACGGAACCGTTGTTCCCTGTCCGTTTCAGGCCGATGTGTCTCATGTGATCGGCCTGTTCGATCGCCCGCCGCGTGTGCACTGGCAGACCGGAACGGTCCATGAGGAAGAGGATGTCGGGCAGCTTCTGTCATTCGAAGGCGTCGTGCGCGGGAGACGGGTGTGGCTGAGGCTGCTGGGCGAAGCGCCCCCGCAGGTTCGTCCCGGTCGTCTTCTGCATGCTCACACCGGCGAAATCGAAGACGTGTGGCAGGGTGTCTGAATCGGCCGGCTGGACTGCTGCGACCGCCATCCGGCAGGCGCGGCTGGTAGTCCGGAACTGTCGCGGACCGGCACCGCTGTGCGGGTCCGACTGGAATCAGTGTTTCTGACAGGACGGGCAGTAGAAGGTCGATCGTCCTGCCTGGACGATGCGTCGAATGACGCTCCGCCGGCAGTCCGGGCACCGGGTTCCGGCTTTCTGGTAGACGCGATGAAGATTCTGATAGCGTCCGTTCCGGTTCAGGGCGCTGCGGTAGGTGCCGTCGCTGAGGGTGGATCCTTCGCAGCGGATGGCCTGGCGGAGAATGACGCGGCTGGCAGCCGCCAGCCGTTCGATGCGGCTGCGGGCCAGAGAAGCGGCCGGAGCGTGAGGCGAAATGCGACTGCGGTGCAGGATTTCACAGGCATAAATGTTGCCGATGCCGGCCACGATGGTCTGGTCCAGCAGCGCGTTTTTCACGGGCCGCCGTGTGCGGGCCAGGCAGATCTGCCAGTCATCCACCGACATGTCCAGAGGATCCGGTCCCAGGTTCTGCCGCAGATGCCGAAGTTGTTCGGGGTTCAGCAGACGCACGGTCCCCAGCCCGCGGCGATCCCAGAACTCGAAGGCATTCGGTGCCTCCGGGTGATTCGGATGTTCGGCAAGGCACCACCGAATGCGGCGGTGTTCTGTCGTGGGAGCGGCGCCGATGAGCAGCAGCCCTGTCATTCTCGGTTCGATCACCAGGGAATGATGCGTATTCAGGTGAACCACGATGCGTTTTCCCAGCCGGGCCACTTTCCGGATCACCGTGTTGCGGACATGACGCTGCATCGCGGCCGGCCGGGGATCTGTCTGGATGGGACGGCGGCGGCACCTCAGAAAGCTCATGCGAATGATGGTGCGGTTCTGCAGATGGGGACGCACTCCGCGGACCATGGTTTCCACTTCGGGCAGTTCCGGCATCCGGAGGATTCCTGTGCAGGGACATCGGGAG